>WVXJ01000131.1:5014-10285 GCA_011773575.1 Armatimonadota bacterium
AAGAACGCCATAATGACGATTAAATATATGACCCGCCAGCGACGCCGCCAGGAAAAGGAAGTGCTCGCCATTCTCTCTACCGCTTATGAAGATATTCGGCTCAAACACTTGCCGCATAACCGCCTGGAAACCACCGCCGCCATGAGGAGGAGGTAAACCTGTCATGGGAACTGATAACTTTCTGGGGGACGAGCCAGCGGTTCGTCCCCCAGATTCAGCCTTCGTAGCCGAGGGCCGCTACGGCGAAGTAGGCCCCCCTCGCCCGCGTTTCAAGGTTGCTGAAGGAAATCGTTCCTTGGCCTAGGAATCCGCAGTCTGAGTAAGGGGCGAAGGGGTGACGCGCAGGAAGCAAATATGAAACCCGGAGAAGGGGGAGTATCCTCCGTAGCGTATACGTCAGTACCGAGAAAACCGGGAGGGGAGTCTGAGGGGGAAACCGGAGGCTTCCCCCTCAGGAACTTGCAGCTTCGATTCTTGGAATGGGCTTTGCCCATTGGCTCGTCGCCAGGAAATATCATGAAGGTCTGAATATGTTAAGGATTGGCATTGTCGGCTTACCGAATGTAGGAAAATCCACGCTCTTCAATGCTGTCAGTCACGCGGGAGCGAAGGTATCCAACTATCCCTTCTGCACGGTTGACCCCAATCACGGCATTGTGGCGGTGCCGGATGCGCGGCTGGAAAAGCTGGGGGAGATATTTCACCAGAGCAAGATAGTGCCCGCCGCGATGGAGTTTGTGGACATCGCCGGCCTGGTAAAAGGAGCCAGCCGCGGCGAAGGGCTGGGCAACCAGTTCCTGCATCATATCCGGGAGGTGGACGCCATCCTCCATGTGGTGCGCTGTTTCGTCTGCGACGAAATCAGCCATGTCGATGGAGAGATTGATCCGGTGCGGGATATTGAGGTCATCAATGTGGAGTTGGCGCTGGCGGATCTGGCAAGGGTGGAGAAAAGGCTGGAGGAGGAAAGACCTCACGCCCGCAGCGGAGACAAAACGGCGGCGAAGAGAATCGAAAGCCTGGAGAAGATCCATGCCGCGCTGAATGAAGGCCGGCCGGCAAGGTCCGCGCCCTTGAAAAAGGAAGAATGGGAGGAACTGGAAGGCCTGAATCTACTCACCTGCAAACCGATTCTCTATCTCGCCAATATCGGCGAAGAAGAGGCGAGCCATCCTCTCGCGGAGAGCGCCGCCGCGCTGCTGGAGAAGTCCCTGCAGCAGCAAGAAGAGATACTGGTGGCGATGCCAGCGAAGCTGGAGGCTGATCTCGCCGAACTTACAGAAGAGGAGAGGCGGGAATTCGCCGCCGACATGGGTATAACCCCGGTGGTGGGGGAGGTCATCAAAGCCTGCTATCGCCTCCTGGGTTTGATAACATTCTTCACTGGAGTAGGCGCGGAGGTGCACGCCTGGGCGATTCCCGCCGGAACCCGCGCCCAAGACGCTGCCGGCAAGATCCATTCCGATATGGCGAAGGGATTCATCCGCGCCGAGGTAATCGCCTTTTCCGAACTGGAGTCCTTCGGTTCCTGGGAAGCCGCCCGAGAAGCAGGACATATCCGTCTCGAAGGGAAAGACTACCCGGTGCAAGAAGGAGATGTATGCTATTTCCGCTTTCATGCCGCATAGCCTGCGCACAGGCAGGTTGCGACAAAACGAGCGGCGGTTAAGTGGGCAGGTTTGGGCGGTTGCGCCTTCAGGAGCAGGCCGCTATAATCATGCGGGTAAGCGGGGCGAGAGTCTGATATCAAGAGTCGAGACCTCTCTGGACTCTCAGCCCGGGACCCCCAACTCTTGGCTTTGAACTCATAAGGAATACTTCCCATGCGTGTGGTGATTTTGGGTTGCGGTCGAGTCGGCTCCCTGTTGGCGAATACGATGGACAAGGCCGGCAACGAGGTGACCATCATAGACGAGAATGCCGACTCCTTCTGGCGCCTGGCTTCAGATTACGGAGGCGAGAAGGTAACCGGCATAGGGCTGGACGAAGATGTCCTGAGGGTGGCGGGGCTTGACAAGGCGGATGCTTTTGTCGCCGTCACCAATGGAGACAATACCAATGTAATGGCGGGCCAGATCGCTCAGCGCAGATTCAAGGTTCCCCGCGTCATCGTGCGTTTGTATGATCCCATCCGCGCCCAGACCTACCGCAAGTTCGGTCTGGAGACCATCTGCACCAGCATTATCGGGGCCGGCATCATCAATGATCTGCTCACAGGGACACCTCAGAGGCCTATCGAAGAATACATCAAGATGGGCCCCGCGGTTGAACATGTACTGCCGGTCCTGGAAGACAAAGCCGCGTCTTCTTCGGAGAACGAAGAAGAGAGGAAATGAAGATGTATGTGATCGTAGTGGGAGGCGGAAAAGTAGGCTACTATCTGACTCGCACGCTCGTGGCGGAAGGCCATGAAGTAACTCTGGTGGAGAAGGATGCACGCAGAGCCGCCGCGCTGAGGACAGAACTCGGAGAGGTCATTACTCGGGGGGATGGCTGCGAGGTGCGCACCATGCAGGAGATGGGTATGGAGCGGGCCGACTGCGTG
This sequence comes from Armatimonadota bacterium, assembly GCA_011773575.1. GTDB lineage: Bacteria > Armatimonadota > Hebobacteria > Hebobacterales > WVXJ01 > WVXJ01. The sequence goes on from WVXJ01000131.1 coordinate 7,560, forward strand.
GTGGCGGTGACAGGTGATGATGAAGACAATTTGGTCGTGTGCCAGATGGCGAAGCACAGATTCGAAGTAGCGCGCACCATCGCCCGGGTAAATGATCCCAAGAATGAAGAGATCTTCGCCCTGCTGGGTGTAGATCATACCCTCTCCGGCACGCGTCTCATCTACAGCCTAATTCAGCAAGAAGTGGACGTCGGCGAAATGGTGCTGTTGTCTGCGCTAAAAGCGGGGAAAATCGAAATCGTTTCTGCCGAACTCACTGAAGAGGCGCCGGTCGTGGGGAAGATACTGCAGGATATTCGGCTGCCGAAAAGCAGCGTTATCGCCGCCTTGATCCGCGAAGAGAGTGTCTTGCTGCCGAGCGGGACGATGGAATTCATGGAGGGAGATACGGTTATCGCCCTGGCTCATCCCGAAGACGAGCCGACTTTACGGACCTGTCTGCTGGGAGGCGTGACGAAGAGTCCAATAACGACCGCAACCGAGGAGGAACGGAAAAAGTGAAAATTGGAGTTCTTACCGGTGGAGGCGACTGCTGCGGGCTGAATCAGGCCATCCGCGCCGCAGTGATGCGAGCGATGGATTTCAACCATGAAATGGTCGGGCTGCGTGAGGGATGGAAAGGTTTGGTGGAGGGCTTAACATTCCCGCTGGGCTTAGATGATGTGGAGGGTCTTATCGACAAGGGCGGCACGCTTCTTGAGTCCTCCCGCACCAACCCCTTCAAGAAAGAGGAAGACCTCCGCGCCAGTCTGGAGAACTTCAAGCGCCTGGGGCTGGACTGCGTTCTCGCCTTGGGTGGTGATGATACCCTGGGAGTCGCCAGTCGCCTCTTCAAGGAATACCAAGTCCCCACCGTCGGCGTTCCCAAGACGATGGACAATGACTTGAGTGAAACGGATTACACCTTCGGTTTCGATTCCGCCGTGGCTGTGGCCGTAGATGCAGCCGACAGGCTGAAAGACACCGCCCGTTCCCATCGCCGCTACGTAGTGTTGGAGGTAATGGGTCGCCATGCCGGTTGGGTCGCCCTGTGGACGGCCGTCGCCTCTGGAGCCGATTGGCTCTTCATTCCTGAAGTGCCCGGAGACCTACAGACGATGGCTGCACAACTCAAGAAGAAACTCGCCCGGGGCAAACACTGGGGTCTGGTGGTAGCCTCCGAGGGAACACATTTCGAGGCTCTCAATGCCGCCGACGAAACGAAGGAGAAGGCTCTCGATGCCTTCGGCCATGAAATCCTCAGAGAGAGGGGAATAGGCCCCTTCCTGGCAGAGGAAGTCGAGAAGCGGATGGAAGTGGAGACGCGTTTCGCCGTCTTGGGCCATATTGTCCGCGGCGGCTCCCCCACACCTTTTGACCGCATACTCGCCAGCCGGCTCGGCATCAAGGCTGTGGAGTTGATTTCAGAAGGCCGTTTCGGCCACATGGCCTCTCTCAAAGGGAATGAGATTACCGCGGTGCCCTTGGAAGCGGCAGTGGGGAAGACCAAGACCGTGCCCCTTGCACTCTACGAGGAAATCTTGCCTCTGTTCGACAAGTAGATCCACTCAGAACATCGCATCATACGCATTGGGAAGGAAAGGAGAATTGCATGCCCCTTGTGACAAGTAAAGAGATGCTTCTGCGCGCCCAACAGGAAGGATATGCTGTGGGCGCCTTCAATGCCAATAATATGGAGTGCGTGAAGGCCGTCATCGAAGCCGCCGAAGAAGAGAAGGCTCCGGTTATCCTTCAAGTCAGCCAGGGAGCCATCAAATACGCAGGCCTGGAGATGGCCGCCGCCATGGTGATGACAGCGGCGCGGCTCTCACCGGTTCCGGTGGCACTCCATCTCGATCACGGTACTTCCTTCGAACAAAACATCCAGTGCCTGCTGGCCGGTTTCACCTCCTTGATGTATGACGGCTCCGCCGAGCCTCTGGAAAAGAACATCGCCGTATCCGCGCGCATCACCGAAATAGCGCACTTGAAAAAAGTGCCCGTCGAGTGCGAACTGGGAAAAATCCCCAAGGTGGAGGAGTTCTTCGGCGCAGATGAAATCATCGCCCTGAGCAAAGAGAAGGATATCTCGAAAGTGGTGGATGTGGTGCGTAAAAAGGCGGGAGAGAAGACCGAGCAGTTGATGGCCGACCCCGCCCAGGCGGAAGAGTTTGTGCGCCGGACCAGCGCCGATTCGCTGGCCGCCGCCATCGGTTCAATCCACGCAATGTGGGATGACATCCAGCCGATTCGCATTGACCGCGTGAAAGCGCTGCGCGCAGCTACCAACATCCCCCTGGTTTTGCACGGCTCTTCCGGTGTCATCCGCACCCGCAAAGACGCTCAGGAGCGGGGGATCACCCTCAAGGAAAATGAGGGAACCCTGGAAGACGCCGTGGAGGCGGGGGTGGCGAAGGTCAATGTCGCCACCGCCATAAACATGGCCTTCCTTGCTGCAAGCAAGAAAGCCTTCGAGAAAAGCCCGGATGAGCGGGACATCCGCAAGATCCTGCTGCCGGGACTTCAGGCCGCCAAAGACCTCGTCAAATCCTACATGCGTCTGCTGGGTTCCTCCGGCCGTGCGCAGGCAACCGCCGCATCCGGTTCAGCAAAAGCCGTTGCAGTACATGGAGAAGAATAATGTCGAAGAAAATCCTGCTGTCTCTCAGTTCACTCTTGCTGCCTCTTGCAGCCGCACCCGCCTTCGCGGATGAAGCCATCTCTCTGCCCCCCATGGGGCCCGCGGA
>WVXJ01000097.1 GCA_011773575.1 Armatimonadota bacterium
CAGAAATCCTCGATGATGCTGCGGACGACGGCGCCTTTGGGATGCCAGAGAATGAGGCCCGGGCCGATGAGTTCATTGACACTGAAGAGGTCGAGTTGGCGGCCCAGCAGACGGTGGTCACGCTTGCGCGCCTCTTCTCTTCGCTTCAGGTAATCATCCAACTCGGCTTGAGTCGGAAAAGCTGTGCCATAGATGCGTGAGAGCATGGGGTTGCGCTCATCCCCTCTCCAGTAAGCGCCGGCGACATCGAGCAGTTTGAAGGCTCCGATGCAGCCGGTTGATGGCAAATGCGGCCCTCGGCACAAATCGCTGAATTCCCCCTGGTGATAGAGAGAGACCTGCTCATCGGTTAGTTCTCGGATGAGCTCCGCCTTATATTTCTCGCCGCGGCCTTCGAAGAAACTGGCGGCTTTTTCCCGCGTCATTTCCTCACGGCGAACCGGCGAATCCTCGGCGATGATTCTCTTCATCTCCGCTTCGATGGCAGTAAGGTCTTCCGGTGTGAAGGGGCGGTTATCGAAATCATAGTAGAAGCCCTCTTCGATGGGCGGACCGATGGCGAGTTTCGCCTCCGGAAAGAGGCGTTTCACGGCCTGCGCGAGGACATGAGAGGCGGAGTGACGGTAGGCCTCCCGGCCCATCTCGTCCTCGAAGGTAAGGATCTCCAGTTGTTCGGCCTGAGGCAGGGGCGCGGTGAGGTCGAGGGGCCCTTCTTCAGTGTGCGCGGCCAAGGCCTGGGGCAGGACATCCGCATGGCGCGCGCTCAGAAAATCGAGGATGGAAGAGCCTGTGTGCTGATCGGCCGAGATATTCAGGACAATGCTCATTTCAGCATCCGTTGTGGGGAAAGACCGAGTGTTCCGAGCGAAATCGAAAGTCCACCCCATTAAGTAAGCGGCGGGCGCGGCGCATCCGCCCTACAAGAATCTCCGTCCAACCGCAAGAAGGCTTCAGTCCACGCAGGTTAAAGCCTGCGCCTACCGACCTTTATTCGCGATATTGAGTTGGGACGGCACCAACAGGCCGGCGAAGCGGATACAATCCGCCGTGGCCTCTTGTCCTGCGTAGTCTTGACGAAGCAGGATGGCGAAGCGGACTCAGTCCGCCGTAGCCTCGGCGAAGGCGGATGGTGGGCGGTAGTGGAGTTGAACCACTGACCTCTTCGGTGTCAACGAAGCGTTCTACCGCTGAACTAACCGCCCACGCGGGATGATTATAGCAGAGGAAAAGTCCTTATGAAACCCCTCTGTGCAGTATGGGCGGAGGAGTGAGCGCGGCTCAGTCTGTGCCTTGCTTCTCGGCGATGACCACCCGCGGCCGTCCAGAAAGGTCGGAAACTATTTCGCATGCGCCGAAGTTTTGGGCGGAGAGGAGGCGCTGGACTTCGTTCGCTTGTTCGGGGCTGATTTCGAGAGCGATGAATCCGCCCTTCTTCAGCCAGCGGGGTGCATCTTCAATCAGCCGACGTATCGCGCTCAACCCGTCCGGACCGCCGTCTATTGCAGAGCGGGGCTCCCAGTCTCTCACCTCTGGCGGCAAGGAGGGAATTTGCCCTGTGGGAATGTAGGGAAGGTTGGCGACGATGAAGTCAACTTCTTGCGGCGGGGGTTGTCTCCTTCGCCATCCACCTTCGCCAAGGCTTCGGTGGAAAAGAGGCTTCGGAGCCCAGGGGCGCCCCCGCCCCACAGCTGCTTCAAGAGGTTCGAGCAAATCACCCTGCAAGAGAGTGATGCGGTCGGCCAGGTTGCGGTGAATGCAATTTTCCTGCGCGATAGAGAGCGCGGCTTCAGATGAATCCGTGGCTATAATATGTAAATCAGGCAGTTGGTTAGCGATGGCGATAGAGACCGCGCCAGAGCCGGTACCAACCTCGACTCCATTGAGAGTCGAGAGTTGAGAGTTCAGAGTTGAGAGTTCAGGGTTGAGAGTTCCACGGATACGAGAGTGGCGCATATCCTTCAGTTTGGCGAGGCAAACCTCGACGAGGGTTTCGGTCTCCGGCCGGGGGATCAGCACATCGGGGGAAACCTGCAGGGTGAGGCCGAAGAACTCCCATTCGCCGAGGATGTGGGGAAGCGGCTCCCGTCGGCAGCGGCGCTTCACCAGTTGATGGAAATGCTCTTGCTGCGCCCGGGAGAGCGGGTGCTCCGGTTCCATCCAGAGCCGGGTGCGGTCAATTCCAAGCAGATAGGCAGCGAGCAGTTCAGCATCGAGGGCGGGGCTGTCACATCCGGCCTGGGCCAGCATCTGCCGCGCCCGGCGGAGTTGGTCGTAGATATGGGGCAACAGCCGATTGTCTGCCCACTGGGGTTTGATGATTGAAGA
>WVXJ01000183.1:0-1934 GCA_011773575.1 Armatimonadota bacterium
ATATGTTTTCTATGCAGGACTGAGAGCAGGGGCAGTGACCCTGGAGTGGCTGGCCGCAATCCTGGGTGTGGAGGTACCTGCTCTTGTTGCAGAGGCGCAGGAATCGCCTGCGGGCGCGGCCGGAGTCTATTTCATGCCACATCTCAGGGGCGGCGGCACTTCCAACATAGACGCCAAATCCACCGCTCTTTTCTATGGGCTTACAGATTACACCACCCGCGCCAATCTCGCCCGCGCCGCACTGGAGGGTGTGTGTTATGAGATGGCCCTCAAATTCGACTTCGCAAGAGAAGCCGCGGGAGTGAAACTGGAGCGGATGCGCAGTGTCGGCGGGGGCGCCCGCTCCGAACTCTGGAACCAGTTGAAGGCCGATGTAACCGGTTTGCCGGTGGAGGTTCCCAAAGTGAGAGAGGCGACCGCCTGTGGTGCGGCCTTGCTGGCGGGAATCGCAGTAGGTGCATTTGAAAACTGGCAAGAAGCCGCGGGCCTCATCCCCGCGGAAAAATCCTTCAGCCCCGATGCCGGCCGCCACGCCGAATACCGCAAACGCCTGGAATCCGTTTATTCCCGCCTCTACCCGGCCGTGAAAGGTTTCTCAGCCTTGTAGGGCGGGTGCGCCTGCGCCCGCCGCAGGGCAGGGAGCCAGTTTACCCTAAGCCTGTCGAAGGGCCTCCTACCATTGATTAGGAGGTTCCTGCGGCCATTCTCCGCGCTTCTTTGACGAGGGCGTCGAGGGCTTCATCCACAGGCAGGCTGCGGACGGGCCGGCCGCGGCTGAAAAGGGCGATTTTGCCTTTCCCGGCGGCGATTCCTACATCCGCTTCTTTCGCTTCTCCGGGGCCGTTTACCACACATCCCATTATCGCCACCTGTAGGGTCCGCCCCGATTTCCGCAATTCCGCGTCAAGTGAGGTCAGGCGCTCTTCGGCCTGGATAACCAAATCCGAGAGATCGACTTCACATCTCCCGCAAGTGGGACAAGAAACGATGATGAGGCCGCTACGCCTGAGATTCAGCGCGGAGAGAATCTCCCGCCCCGCCCGTACTTCCTCAACCGGATGCGCGGTAAGGGAAACCCGCAATGTATCACCTATTCCCTCGGCCAGCAGAATCCCCAGGCCCACACCGGAGCGAACCAAACCCGCGGGCGGCCGGCCCGCTTCGGTGATGCCCAGGTGAATGGGGTATTCGCTTTTCTCCGCAAGAAGCCGGTTGGCTCTCAGTGTGGCGGGCACATCAAATGCTTTGAGAGATACAACGATATCGTGGAACCCGGCCTCCTCCAACAGCCTGATATGCCCGAAGGCGCTGTTCACCATTGCCCTTGCGGTTGCCTCCGCCGGGTCATCGAGGTCCTCATAGGGCTTCCGCGCATCGGGAGAAATGGAGCCCGCGTTTACGCCGATACGGATGGGCACTTTCCGCTCCGCGCAGGCCTCTACAACTGCCTTCACCTCTTCGGGCCGGCGCAGGTTGCCGGGATTGAGGCGAATCTTCTTTGCGCCGCGGGCTATCGCTTCCAGTGCCAAGCGATAATCGAAGTGGATATCGGCGGCAACCGGAAGCGGGCTTTCTTCTGCAATATCGCCGAGGGCCTGGGCTGCCTGCATATCCGGAATGGCGACCCGAACGATATCACAACCGGCCTCTGCGAGGGAGTTGATCTGGGATAATGTCGCGCCCACATCCCGAGTATCGCACTTCGTCATGGACTGGACGCTGATAGGGGAATCGCCGCCGATGGCGATCTTGCCGACAGTTACTCTCCGACTGCGCCTTCTTGGGTTAAGATTGGACATATGAGATTCAACATCTGAGATTTCAGTCAACTTGGCTCAAAGCGGGGACTCTGGGCTCTCAACCCTCAACTCTGAACTCTCAACTCTGCCCCCCTACTGCGGCCCCCATCTCCTCCATATATCACCCACTGTGAT
>WVXJ01000183.1:1996-2903 GCA_011773575.1 Armatimonadota bacterium
ATTGGCAGCAGGTTAAAGAACGCTATCATGATACTGAACATGCCTCCAAAACGAAGGAAGCTGAACCAGGATATTCTGGCTTCGTCATACATCATCCCCACGATTCCTACCGGGCCGCTTATTCCTTCTAAAGGAACCTTCTTCTGGAAGAGCAGCAGCAGAGTTCTTCCGACACCGCCAAGGATTCCCCACGTTTCTTTCACTCCTACAACCATAGACTGGTGAAGCGGAAGCCGCTGGTGTTTTGACTTGAAAACGATCCCGATTTGGCCTATCCACTTCTCCACTTTCCGGACGCCAACCAATTCGCCGTCCTTGATCTCCGGCTCCAAAGTCACTTTAATACGTTCGGGCACTACTTGCAGCGGCAGCAGTCGGCCTGCCCTGTCCACTTCTATTTCCACCGGCTTGCCAGGGTTGTTGAGTATTTCCTGACGGAGGTCATTGAGTGAGCCGGTGATTCCGTTCACCGAAACCAGCCGGTCTCCCGGCCGCATACCGGCCGCCGCCGCGGGTTTGCCGCTGAGCACCCTCTCTATTTCGGGGGTCGCATCTACCGGTATTCCGAAGACCGAGTAAATCAAACAGAAGATGATTGCGGCAAGCACAATGTTCATGATAGGTCCGGCGGCAATGACGCCGGTTCGCACTTTGAGCGGCTTATTGTTGAACCCGTCCGGGAGATCGTCTTCCTCGGCCTCCATTCCGGCGACGCGCACCATGCCTCCTACGGGCACCGCCCGCAGCGAATACTGTGTCTCCCCCTTTTTCACCGAAGCAAGCACAGGCCCCAGGCCCATGGCGAACTCGTGCACGCGAATACGCCCCCATTTGGCGACGAAGAAGTGGCCCGCCTCGTGGAAAAGAATCACGGCCCCGAAGATCAATACAATTGCGAATGCATACA
>WVXJ01000183.1:2919-7236 GCA_011773575.1 Armatimonadota bacterium
ATTTGCTCCAAGCTCGGTCGGCTTATAGGGGTGTGAGCGGACAAGGCCTCCTCCACCAATCGCGGAATATCTGTAAGTCTTATTTTACCCGCCAAGAAGCGCGTTACAGCCACCTCATTTGCCGCGTTCATCACCGCGGTTGCAGTTCCTCCCGCTTCTGCCGCCTCTCTTGCCAGCCGCAGACAAGGGAAGCGTTCCAGATTCGGCGGCAAAAACGAAAGACCACCGGCCTTCAACAGATCCACACTCGACCAGGTCCGCGCCAGCCGTTCCGGATATCCCAGAGCGAATTGTATCGGTATCCGCATATCCGGATGGGCAAGATGGGCGAGCACCGCCCCATCAACGAATTCTACCATAGAATGGACAATGCTCTGGGGATGGATGATTACTTCGATGTCATCAATTCCGATGTCGAAGAGCCGGTGGGCCTCGATTATCTCCAACCCTTTGTTCATAAGAGTGGCCGAGTCCACAGTAACTTTGGGACCCATCTTCCAGGTGGGGTGGGCGAGGGCCTGCTGTGGAGTAACAGAAGAAAGATCGGCCGGCGAATCCAGGAAAGGGCCCCCTGAGCCGGTCAGAATTACTCGGTGGAGACTTTCTTTCGGGCGGCCTTCCAGCAATTGGAAAATGGCGCTGTGTTCACTGTCCACGGGCAGCAATGTTGCTCCACAGCGGGCGGCCTCGGTCATTAGCAATTCTCCGGCGACCACCAGCGGCTCTTTGTTGGCGATGGCGATACACTGGCCGGCCTTGACCGCGGACAGTACCGGCATAAGGCCGGCGATTCCGGAGATGGAGGCCAACACCACATCCGCCTCTTCGAGAGAAGCCAATTCACACAGGCCGCTCTCGCCCGCCAGGATTTTCACTTCCGCGGGCAGACGTTCCCGCAGAGCCGAGGCGAGGTTTTCTTCGCCGATGCCGACGACAGGGGGACGAAAGCGCTCCCACTGGCTGATGAGAAGATCCAGGTTTCGCTGAGCGCTCAAGCCCAATACGCGAAAGCGCTCCGGGTGAGCGGAGATAACTTCCAGGGCTTGCTGGCCGATGGAGCCGGTGGAACCGAGGATGACAGCAGACCTAACAGAGGACATGGCAGATTCGGCGCACCATTTACTGCGAGAAGGCGCGCAGCCCCCAATAGAAAGCCACCGCGGCGACTGCGAGTCCCTGGAACTTGGAAGTCAAGGGCATCACGGGAAAAGCGGGAACCTTCTTTGTTCTATGTAATAAGAGCAGAGCCCACCCCACAATCATGGCTGCCAGAGGCGGCCGAGGACCCAACCCGATTTGCGTCAGAAGCAGCAAGTGGGCGAGGGCGAGCCCGATGATCATGCCTCCCACACAGGCAAGACAGAAGACCGTCAGACCGGTTATCAGTCTCTCGCAGACCTCCGTAATAAGTGAGAGTGCCAGCATGAGAGTGCAAAACACCAAGCAGAGGGTGATCACCGTGAGTAGCCCCAGCGAGACAGCGGGCTGAGAGGGGGAGCGCCAGCAGAATGCGATCAGTAGCGGCATCAAAGCCGCGTAGAAGCCCAAGGCAGAAGGAACAGGAAGGCCCTTCGTGCGAAGAAAAGCCGCATATTCTTCCGCGCAGAGGCCGCCGACGACGAGCACGCCGATGAGCAGGAATATCCCCTCGGAGAAAGGCAGGAAGTGATCCAGGGCGAAGAGGCCGAAGAGGAGTGGAAACGCAAAAGGCGAAAGCAGCAGCCGCTCGCCCTTCTTGCGGATGACTGAGGAAATGTGGCTATATGCTCGCGCCGTTTCAACTCCCTGGTGAAGAGTTGACTGCGCCGAAGCGTCGCTTTCTTTGCTGGTAGTCAAGAACGGCCTCCAGAAGATGGATCCTGCGAAAGTCGGGCCACAACACCGGTGTTACATAGATTTCCGTATAGGCGATCTGCCATAGGAGATAGTTGCTGATGCGATGTTCTCCGCTGGTGCGGATGAGTAGGTCGGGGTCGGGCGTGTCGGGAAGATAAAGCATGGAAGCAAGATGCTCTTCATCAATGTCTTCAACAGCAAGTTCTCCTGATTTCACACGCTCTGCCAATCGTTTGGCGGCATCCAGGATCTCCCAACGCCCGCTGTAGTTCAGCGCGATATTCAAGAACAAACGCCGATTGTCCTTCGTTTCCTCATAGGCGTGCTGGAATTCTTCTCGTACCTTCTCTGGCAACCTCTCCGGCCTCCCCAGGGTGCGCAGCGCTACCCCCTGCCGTTTCAATTCCGGCAGCTCTTCATGCAGAGCTCCCGCCATGAGTTCCATAAGATCAACTACTTCCGCGGACGGACGGCGCCAGTTCTCCGCAGAGAAGGCATAGAGAGTGAGAGACTGTATCCCCAAATCAGGAGCGTCTTTCACGACGCTCCGCACGCTCTCTCGGCCGGCATGATGCCCCATTATCCGGGGAAGCCCCCGTTCCTTCGCCCAGCGGCCATTCCCATCCATGATGATGGCCACATGTTTGGGAACGCGGGCGGGATCAATGCGGGATATCAAATCCTGTTCCGCCTCATCGGCATCCGGAATCCGGATTGAAGTCTGCAGGGAAGAGCCGGCATCAGGGGCTTGTTCTTTGCGAGTTGGTGAGATCTCCGGATGGGCCGCCACTGTCAGTTCCACGCTTCCATTCTGACCCGCCCTCTGTCTTATCACCCGCAATCTTCCTCTCGGCTTGTGTCGGGGTGAAGAGGTCTGTTTGACTTCTACATGCCGACCCAGGGAGGCCAGCCTTCGTTTCGCCTCCTCCAGTTGCCAGCCAATCAGCTCCGGCAGGTCTTCCGGCATTATAGTCCTTGCCATCCGGACGCTCAGACTTCGAGCAGTTCTTCTTCTTTCTTTTCCTGGAGTTCTTCCAGTTCCTGAATATGGGCGTCGGTGAGTTTCTGCACTTGCTCCTGGAAGTAGCGCAACTCATCTTCCGAAATCTTATGAGTCTTCTCCAATTTGCGCATCTCATCTATCGCCTCGCGGCGAGAGTTGCGCACTTCCACCTTCTTTTCTTCAGTCTTTTTGTGCACCTCTTTGACCAACTCCCGGCGGCGCTCCTCCGTAAGAACGGGAAGAGGAAGCCTGATGATGTCCGCCTCCACAAGGGGATTCACTCCCAGGTCAGAACCCTGCAGAGCCTTTCGCACAGCCGGTGTCGTAGAGGGATCAAAGGGCTTGATGACCAGCAGACGCGGCTCCGGAGCGGTCACTGTCGCGATGTGGCGCACCGGCACCATGTCTCCATAGTATTCCACCATCACCCTGTCCAACAGGGAGGGGTTGGCGCGGCCCGTGCGGATGGCGGTAGATTCTCGCTTCGCCGCCTCCAGTGCCGCCTCCATTTGCTTCTTGGTTCGCTTCAGCAGGTCTTTACTCGGATCTGCGGTCATGGCACCTACGTCCTTCTTAGGATTTGCCGGAACAGATGGTGCTGCCGATTTTCTCTCCGGCCAGGAGGCGTCGTATATTGCCTTCCTTACTCAGGTCGAAGACGATGAGAGGGATCTTGGTCTCCATAGAGAGCGATATGGCGGTGGCGTCCATCACCTTTATCCCCAGCTGCAAGGCCTCCTGGTAGTCCAGCCTGGGGAGGAAGCGGGCGTTAGGGTCCATCTTGGGGTCTCGTTCATATATGCCATCTACTGAAGTGCCTTTCAAGATGGCTTCCGCGCCGATTTCCGCCGCGCGCAGTGCAGCCGCGGTATCGGTCGTGAAAAAGGGATTGCCGGTTCCGGCCGCAAAGATTACAACCCGCCCCTTTTCGAGATGACGGATGGCGCGCCGGCGAATATAAGGCTCCGCCACCTGCCGCATATCAATAGCCGACTGCACGCGGGTATAAATCTCCAGAGATTCGAGAGCCTCTTGAAGGGCGAGTGCGTTCAAGACACTCGCTAGCATCCCCATATAATCCGCGGTGGCGCGTTCAGAAACCTTGTCGGAATCGGTGCGGGCGCGGAAGATGTTTCCACCTCCCACGACTATGCCGATTTGAAGGTCCAAGTCCACCACCTCTTTGATCTGCAGAGCAAGGCCTTTTACCACTGCAGGATCAATGCCGAACCCGGATTCGCCGGCAAAGGATTCCCCGCTCAACTTCAGCAAGATGCGCCTGTATTTGAGGGTGTCTCCGCTCATTCCGTGGTGTCTCCTCCAAGTTGAAAGCGTACGAATCGCCGCAGCACGATGTTCTCGCCCAACTTACCCATGGTTTCTTTTATGAGATCGCCCACGCTCTTGCTGTCATCTCTTACATACATCTGCTCGAGCAGGCAGGTCTGGCGATAGAAGTTATTCAGTTTTCCGTCTAC
>WVXJ01000183.1:7267-10417 GCA_011773575.1 Armatimonadota bacterium
TCTCTTTCCTGCACTTCCGCGGGCACTTCCTCGCGCTGGATATACTGCGGGTCTTCGGCCGCGGCATGCATGGCAATCTCTTTTGCCAGCTGCTGGAAGTCGTCGGTTCTGGCCACGAAATCGGTCTCACAGTTGAGTTCCACCAACACTCCAATACGGCCTCCGGCGTGGATATAGGAACTCACTACGCCTTGCGCAGTAGGCTTTCCCGCCCGTTTGGTGGCGGCCGCCACTCCCTCCTGGCGAAGCAGAATAACGGCCTTCTCCACATCACCCGACGCCTTCTCAAGCGCCTTCTTGCAATCCAGCACTCCGGCCCCGGTTCGCTCTCTCAGCACTCGCACATCTTCCATTGAAATCGCCACTCTGCTCTCCTCACTCGCTGCTCTGCATGATCGGCAGGGCGTCAACGCTTTGCAGCCAACTCTGCCCCGCTTGACTTCACATTGCGGATAAGTACTTCGGCGCAACTGGTATTATGCAGCGAAGCACGAACGCCCTCAGGCCGTCCGGCTCTTGTCAGTCTCGGGGGGACTCTTCTTCAGGCGATATAACACCAGAATCATTCATCTGCAAGGGCTCTTCGGCTTGCTCAGTTGCCTCCGCAGCCTCAGGCGCGGTTTCCATCTCCGCCTCAGCCGCACCGGGTTCAACCTCCCCGCCTTCTGCGGCTTCTGGCGCGGCCTTCGCGGTTTCTTTCGGCAGGGGCTGTTCCGAGCTTATTTCAGTCAGGCGTGCTTCTCTCTCCTGCTTGCCTTCAAGGGCGGCGTCCGCAATCTTCGAGCAGACGAGCTTGATGGCGCGGATAGCATCATCATTTCCGGGAATGGGGTAAGTCGCTTCGTCCGGGTCGCAGTTCGTGTCCACAATGGCGACGATGGGAATCTCGAGCCGCATTGCCTCACTCACAGCAATGTGTTCCTTCTTCAGGTCCACAATGAACAGGACATCCGGCAAGCCGGGCATGTCTTCTATGCCGGAGAGCAATTTCTCCAGTTTCGTCCGCTCCTCCGTCAGTCGGATCTGCTCTTTCTTGGGCAGCCTGTCCAACCGCCCGTCGTTCTCCATCTCTCGCAGTTCCTTCAGCCTGCGGACGCGAGTCATCATTGTTGAGAAGTTGGTCAGCATTCCTCCCAGCCAGCGCTGGCTGACATAGAACATTCCACAGCGCTTGGCGGCTTCCTCGAGCGCATCCTGAGCCTGTTTCTTGGTCCCCACCATAAGGATATTTCCGCCGCCTGCCACAACGCTGCGGATATACTCACAGGCTTCCTGAATGCGCTTGAGGGTTTGGTGCAGATCAATGATGTAGATACCATTCCGTCCCCCGTAGATGAATTTCTTCATCTTTGGGTTCCAGCGTCGAGTCTGATGCCCGAAGTGCACTCCCGCTTCGAGCAGTTCTTTCATAGTGAGCGCAGCCAACGTTTTCACCTTTGAAAAAGATTCGGCCAACAACAGCCGCCCCGCCACCCGCCAGGCTGCGGGTCAGCCCTTCCGGCCGCAGGGCAGTTTACCATATACCGCCCCACCTTCGCAAGCCGTTCCCATTCGGAGCGACGAGGTTTGAGAAGACCCGCAGCGGAGGAGGCGCCCTTGGCGGCGGCTCTTCGGGCCGTATTCCACAAGCTGCTGAAGGAGATTACTGTCTTAACAAGTATTCCTTCGCCTGTATGAGAGGCAGAGTGGTGACGCGCAGAAAGGAAATACGAAGGCTACAGAATGGAGCCGGCTATCCTGCAGCGCATACTTCAGTGTCGAGCAAAAGGCCGTGTTTCGCCTCTACAAAGCCTGCTTCGAGGATCGTGAGAGAAGCCTGGAAAGAGTCCACCGCGAGATGATGAATGTGATATAATCCTCGCCATGGAGCCTCGAGAACGCTTAATTGTGCCATTGGATGTGTCGACCCTGGCGGAGGCGGAGCGGCTTGTCACCGACTTGACACAGCACGCGGGTCTTTTCAAAGTGGGCCTGCAATTGTTTCACAGCGAAGGACCCGAAGTAATAGAGATGGTAAAGCGGTTGAGCGGCGCGCCGTTCTACGACAGCAAGTTTCTCGACATCCCTAACACCGTCGCCGGCGCAGCCGCGGCCGTTACTCGCCTGGGACTGAAAATGTTTAATGTCCACGCTATGGGCGGAAAAGCAATGATGGCCGCGGCGCGGGAAGCCGCCGAATGTACCGCCGCGGCGATGGGACTGCCCCGCCCCCTGGTGCTTGGAGTTACGGTAGTGACCAGTATGGATGAGAATACCCTCCTCGAGGAGTGCGGTGTAGGCCGTCCCTTGGAGGACCAGGTGCTGCACCTTGCTTCCATGGCGCAGCAGGCGGGCCTTGACGGAGTTGTCGCCTCTGCCTTGGAGACCCCTGCGATAAAAGAAGAGTGTGGAGACTCCTTTATCGTCGTCTGTCCCGGCATCAGACCCATCGGGACATCAGAGGATGACCAGGCGCGGACAGTCACCCCGCGACTGGCGCGGGAGGCGGGAGCGGATTATATAGTAGTCGGCAGGCCCATCACCAGCGCCGATGATCCGGCGAAGGCCGCGCAGAGAATCGTTGAGGAACTGGGCAATGTATGAAAATAGCGACACCGTTACATGCAGTGCCCGTCGAATAATCCACCGAAAAGCATCTAATATACTACTGTCCGCTTGCTCCAGAAACGGATCTCTCCTGGGGAATAGAGAATGACCGACGCAGAAGTCATCGAACTGCTCGAAAAGAGCGGTGCTTTTCAGAAAGGCCATTTCGCGCTTTCCTCAGGTCTGCATAGTGGTGAATACGTCCAGTGTGCGCAGTTGCTGCAATATCCAGAGCGCGCGGAGGCCTTGTGTCAGGCCCTGGCGAAGAGGATCCGCCAGGGCGACTGTGGAGAGGCTGCAGCGGTGATCGGGCCCGCGCTGGGAGGGGTGGTATTCGCCTATGAACTGGGGCGGCAACTTGGAGTGAAGGCGCTGTTCGCGGAGCGGGTGGAGGGCCGCTTCCATATTAGAAGAGGCTTCTCCTTCCAGCCTGGAGAAAGTGTCATCGTAGCGGAAGATGTGATTACTACCGGTGGCTCTGCGAAGGAAGTTGTAAACCTTGTGGAGCAAAGCGGAGGAAGGCCGATTGCAGTAGCGGCTCTAATTGATCGCAGCGGGGAAAAC
>WVXJ01000183.1:10442-23397 GCA_011773575.1 Armatimonadota bacterium
CAAAGGTGGGAAGGCCTGAGGTTTTGGGGTTCGTGAAATACTCGACTCCGAGCCGGAGAGGATGAGAGCGATGGACGAAGAGGTCAAGAGTCTGCTGCAGCGAGCCGTGAAGAACTTGGTGAGCCTGGAGGTGACCCTTTTCTTCCACAGTCATCCGGAACAGCCGAATGATGTGGAAGACCTCTGCCGCAGGATGGGTTGCGAGCCGGCGACAGTGGCGAATGCCCTTCGAGATTTGGCCAACGCGGGTGTGGTGGAGTGTTTCCAGCTCGGCGCGGGTCGGTATGAGATATACTCCTATACACACAACACCACGGTTCGCTCGGCTGTAGATCGGCTCAGCCACTGCTACCACGATGACCCCAAATCCAGGGCGGAGATCATTCAACACATAATCTCGAGTTCCATTCGTTCAGGCTGTGAGCAAGGCCGCTCCGCGCCGGCCAACTCCACCCACACCCCATGAGCTCTCAGGCACTCCAATACCATCGAGAAGCGAATTTCTTCTCAATTACCAACCCTCACATCTCTCTTCGCTTCTCCACGACTCCTCCGGGCAGCCTGGTAGCTCTCTCCTCGAAAGCGCTGGGGGTGGAGGTATTCCATACCCCGCTTGCTGTCGCCAGTGCAGAGATGTGGAGGCTCGAATCTCCTCACCCGGAATCTTCTCTCAATGTGGGATCACGCAGGGCTCACCACTTCTCCCATGATTTCACCCTGGAGGAGGAGACCGGTCTCGGGCGGTTGGAGATGGAATGGCGCAATTTCACGTCCTCACAAGGAGAACTTCCCCTCCGGGTGGGCCTTGCACTTTCATTGCCTCCGGATTCCCCGCTCTGCTCTTGTCGAGTGCGCCTGGAATTGCCCGCTGATATGGATGGGACCGGCCTCGCCTTTCTCTTTCCCAATTTCACGGGCCTGCGCCCTCCCGAGCCTGAAGCAGCGAGACTGTTTTTGCCGGTGGGAGCCGGCTTGCTAATCACCAACCCCGCCGCAAGTCTCTCAGGGCCGACGGAATGGCTTTACCCCGGCGAACTGACAATGCAGTTCGCCGGCATTCAGATGCCTTCTCACAACACCTGTCTGTATCTTGCCGCCCATGACGGCAAGGGGGCCATCAAGGGCTTTCGCGCGGGCCCCGATAGGAACGCACATCTCGCCCTTCGCCTGCTCAACTTCCCCTCCCCGGATCCCGCGGGTCTTTTGACCATTGAGTATGAAACAGTGTTTGGCTTACTCGCCGGAGGCTGGCCGCAGGCGGCAAAGGCTTATCGCGGCTGGGCGCAGAGGCAGTTCTGGCACAAGAGGAAACCAGCGGATTCTCGCCGCCGCGAGGAGGTATCCTCCGAAGAAGAACCCGGATTCCAACAAGGAGAAGGCACATACCGTGGTTTGTGGCTCTTAGCCAGAGGAGCAAGCGGGCAGGCGACATCTGCGGCGACAACACTTCAGAGGGAGACAAACACCCCTGTGCGGTTGCTCTGGCAGTGGTGGCACGGCTGTCCGGGGAATTCGCTCTATCCTGATTACTTGCCTCCGCGAGATGAAGAGGAGGCCTTCTCAAAGACGCTCTCTCTGCTCAAGGAGGCCGGCATTCCGGCATTTCTGAACATGGACTCCTCCGCCGCCAGCCCCCGCTCATCCGGCTGGGATCCGTTGAATCTGAAGCAGTATGCTTCTTTAGACCTTAACGGTAACCTGCAGGAGGCAAAAGAGAATCCCTTCTGCGATGATACCCTGGCGGCAATGTGTCCGGCCAGTGGGGAGTGGCCCGCGCTGTTGAAGAAGATATGCGGGCGGCTCAAACGGCTGGGAGCGACAGGATTATGGCTGGAGAGAATAGTCCCCGAAGAACAAGGTTTGCGCTGCTTCTCCCCTCAGCATTCCCATCCTCAGGGGAGCGGTAATTATCCGAATGAATGCCTGAGCGCCATTTCCTGCCCGGCAGTGGCCTCCGATCCCGCGGAGGTCTTTCTCCACCAACTGCAAGCGGCAATCCTGTCAGGCACTTCGCGGGAGCGCAGAGGCCGGCCCAAAGGCCTGCGCAGTGATGACTGGGAGCCCATCCCACTCTTGCAGACAGTGTATTCTCCGGATACTCGCTGCATCGGGCTTGTGGGCCCGCTCAATAACCTGTTTCCCCAGGATCCCTTGTGGCCGAACCCGCCGGCAAGGCCCCGCGCCGCGGAGGCCTCACTTCTTAGGGAGGAACATGCACTCCAGTTCCTTTTGGAGGCGGCTCGCAGCCTTCTCTGGGGTTATCAGCCCGCCCTTTCGGACTTCGACCCACTTATGCTGAGAGATTACGCCAACCGCAGGAAACTCGTCTTTCTGCACAGCCTCCTGCAATTGGACGCCATGGAGCCAATCCTGACCCGCGGGGAGTTCATGGGGCCTGTTATCGCTGACTGTGAGCCACTGGAGGTCGATTTCCTGGTGAACTCTCTCTATTCACTCCCCGGCCAGCGAAGATCCTATCCTCGCCTGGTGCCTTCCGTCCTGGTCACGGCATGGAAACCAAACCCTGAAAGACTTCTGCTCGTGATTGTATGTTTGCAGGAGAAAGAGACGAAGTTCGCCTGTCAACTGCCGCTCTCTCGACTGGGCGTCACCTCTCCCGGCAAGATTCATGTGCTCACTTTTTCCCCCGAACTCGGCGGCAAGCCGGCCCGCCTCTCCCTGACGGGAAGCGAGATATCCGGTCACCTGCCGCCCCACTCCGCCAGTATCGTCTGGCTGTGACGGGCACACCGCAGATTGAGGGCCCTCATTCTCCCGTTTTCCTCAATGCTGAGCCCCCCAGCTTAGACTGCCGCTTGTATGGCATCTGTCTATCAGGTAGAATCCAGGTGCGCGTCCGAGAGGCGCTGCGAAAAGAGACTATGGAAGCAAATCTTTCTACTTCGCCTAAGAAGCCTCTGCTCTCGGTCATCATTCCCGCTTACAATGAGCGGGACACCATCGCTTCCACTATTGCGCGGGTGAGGCAGGCGCAGGTCAGCAAAGAAATCGTGGTGGTGGACGACGCCTCCACTGATGGCACCCTGGAGATTCTGGAGGGTCTCGCCGGGCCGGATTTGACTGTATTGCAGCAGCCTCGCAATCTCGGCAAAGGAGCCGCCATCCGCGCCGCCATCCCGCACATAAAGGGCGAAATAGCCATCATTCAGGATGCCGACGCGGAATACGATCCCGCGGAATATCCCCGGCTCATCGCCCCCATCACCTCTGGAGAGGCGCAGGTGGTCTACGGCTCTCGCTTCTTGACTGAGGGAAGAAGTCTGCGCTGGCCGGAGGGAATGCGGCTGGCCAACTGGCTGATGAACCGCTTACTGGCGTTGATGGCGAATCTGCTCTATGGTGCCCGCATCACAGATGAGGCCACCTGCTATAAGGTCTTTCGCGCCGATATCCTCAAATCTTTGCCTCTTGAATGTCGGCGCTTCGAGTTTTGTCCCGAAATCACTGCAAAACTCCGTCGGCGTGATATCCCCATTGTGGAAGTGCCCATCTCCTACCAAGCGCGCAGCACCGTCCAGGGCAAGAAGATTAATTGGAAAGACGGAATCCAGGCGATATGGACCTTGCTCAGGTATCGCTTCGGCGAATAATCTGCGTGCAATAATCCTCCCGCGCCGCTCCGCATTTGCACCTGCCAAGCAAGCCCACATTGCATTCATCTCCCGGCCGTGCTATAATTTTGCCGCCCTGGGGAGGGGCGTTATTTTTCCTGCCCCCGGAAAGCGGTCAGCGTATTCACACGGTATCCCTGCCTGAGAATACTCCTTGTGGTCGGCTCGTGGGGCCTGGCGAAAACAAACACATTCGCTAGTCCGGAGGAGAAGATGGATAAAGTCAGCGGCTACGAGATAGCCTATGTTGTAGATGCAGAACTCAGCCCGGATGAGATAAGCGGGCTGAAAGACAGAATCGCCGAACTGGCGAAAGGTCAAGGGGCGGAGGTCGGCGAAATCACCCAGTGGGAAAGGCGCAGAATGGCATATTCCGTTCGCGGCAAGAGAGAAGGCATCTACATCTTCATGCCGGTCAAAGCCACCACGGCAGTGGTGGCTGAAGTGGTGCGCAATCTGCGCCTGGCGGAACCGGTCCTGCGCCATCTGGTGATCAAGTCTTCACAGACGGAGAAGCCTCCCGAGCCTGCCGCGTAGGAAAGCTGCTCGGCCGAGGCTGCGATATTTCTGACGTATGAAGAAGTCCGTGCCTCGTAACGATATCTTGCAGGACGAGAAATGGTAAACCGTGTTGTCTTGGTAGGAAGACTGGTGGCGGATCCGGAACTGCGCTACACGCCCAGCGGGGTGGCGGTTGCCCGCCTTCGTATCGCCGTGGACAGGCCCTTCACCAACCAGCAGGGCGAAAGAGAGACCGATTTCATTGACATTGTGGCCTGGCGTCAGAGCGCGCAGTTCGCGGCTGACTATCTGCGCAAGGGGCGGTTGATAGGTGTGGACGGCCGCCTCCAGGTGCGTTCCTATACTACTCAAGACGGCCAGCGCCGCCGGGTGTGGGAGGTAGTCGCGGACCGCATTGCCGGCCTTGACCGGGCGAGAGAAGAGGGGGCCGCCCCGGCCGCTCGTGCCCAAGCCGAAGAAACGGAGCAAGAGGGTGCCGCGCCCGATGAGCGCCCCGATGTTTTTGAAGGCCAATAACTGGCTTCCAGCTTCACGGAGCCAGCGGACGATTGAAAGAGGGAGTCCAAAATGAGTTCAGAATCACCAGCCCGAAGGCAGAGGCCCTACGGTGCCTCGCAGGGCAGACCGCGGGGTCGCTACATGCGGAGGAAAGTCTGTTCCTTCTGCGTGGAGAAGATCACCCGCATTGACTACAAGGATGTAGCGCGACTGCGCCGGCTTGTCACAGATCGGGGCAAGATTCTCAAGAGCCGTGCCACGGGAACCTGTTTCAGACACCAGCGCGCGGCAACTCGCGCCATCAAGCGGGCGCGTCATCTCGCGCTCTTGCCGTTTGTAGCCGATTAAGACCCGGCGCAGGCGAAACCCGCGAGTGTTTTCCTCCTGGGTAGAAGAGAATCCTTGACTTCCCGAATCCCTCAGGGGTAACAACAATGGCTTCGCGCGATGTCTCTCGCCCGATTGATTTGAACAAACCTGAAAGCTACCTCTCTCTCGATCCCGCCGGTATGCTGGCGATGACCGCGGATTTTCCCGGTCAGTGCAGAGAGGCGGTTTCTATTGGTGAGGGATTCTCGGCTCCCACTTCGTTCAGCAAAGCGCAGAATATTCTTCTCTGCGGCTTGGGGGGCTCCGCCATCGCCGGGGACTTGGTGCACCGGCTCACCGCTGACCGGATAACGGTTCCCTTCCAGGTGAATCGCCAGTATGAAATTCCCTCCTGGGTGAAAGAGAATACACTCGTTATCCTCTCCTCCTATTCCGGCAACACAGAGGAAACCCTCAGCGCATTTCAGGACACCCTTTCCCGCAAGGCTCAAGCGGTCTGCATTACCAGTGGGGGCAAACTAGCCCAACTCGCCGGTGATAATGATGTGCCGGTTATCTCCATCCCTTCAGGCCGGCCGCCCCGCGCCTCCACCGGATTCCTCATTTTTCCGGTCCTCTCCATTCTGGAGAAATCAGGTTTCATACCCTCCCTGGAAAAGGAAAAGGCCGAGACGGTTGCGGTGCTGGAGGCGATGAGCCGGGAACTGGATTCGAAGAAGCCGGTCGCCGAGAACGAGGCGAAGAAGATCGCTCTGTGGCTGCAAGATAAGTTCTCGCTCATCTATGGCTGGGGATATCTGGCGCCGGCGGCCTATCGCTGGCAGACACAACTGCACGAAAACTCCAAGGCTTTAGCCCATTCCGGCGAACTGCCGGAGATGAATCATAATGAAGTGGTGGCCTGGGCGCATAAGGGAGCACTGGCGGGAAAACTGGCGGTTGTCCTTTTGCGATGTGAAGACGAGCCTCCACGGATTCGGGCGCGTTTCGAATTAACCAAGCGCATCATCTCCGACCATGCCTCCCTTCGTGAATATCAGAGCAGGGGAGAAGCCCGGCTAAGCCGGCAGATGTCACTCGTTTACCTGGGAGATTATGCCAGCATCTACCTCGCTTTGCTTTCCGGCAAGGACCCCGTGGAAATCAATGCCATCAACTTCCTCAAGGGAGAACTGGCGAAACTGCCCCAGTAGTGCCCCCAAGATTGCCTCTTTGGATGCCAATTCTTGACTCTGAGTGGGGCGATGCCCTAGAATCGTAAGGCTGGAACTGGGTGTTTAAGAAAATTCAGTTAAATTCAAGGAAATTCATGGAATTAGAGGCCAGCGTGCCGAACACTTCTTGGGAGGTAGGTAAAATGGAGAGAAGAGGACTGCTGCGCTGGCTGGTGCTGCTCTGCTGTCTCTCACTGATGCTGGCCATCTTGCCTGGGTGCGGCAAGAAGGCCGTGAAGAAACCCGGAAAAGACGAGAAGACGGAAGTTGTCTTCTGGCATTCCTATGTGGCTGCCACCACTCCCGCGCTGGAAAGATTGATCCAACGCTTTGAGGCGGCACACCCCAATATCACCATAAAAGCACAGTATGTGCAGACCGGTGAAGGGCTGCTGCAGAAACTTGCCGCCAGCGTCATGAGCGAAACCGCCCCCGACCTTTGCTGGATCCATGCCAGTTGGGTGGGGCCGCTCTCGAGAGAGGAACTGATCTATGATCTGGGGGAACTGATAGAAAAATATGGCGGCTTTGGAGAAGAGGAAAAAGCGGATTTCTTCCCCGCGCCGCTGGAAACCTCCTACTACCGCGGCAAACTCCGCATGATGCCCATTGAAGCCACCAACCTTGGGCTTGCCTATAACAGGGAGCTTTACCGAAAGGCGGGCCTGGATCCCAATGACCCGCCCGAGAACTGGGACGAGTTCGTCGAATACGGTAAGAAACTCACCATTCGCAGCAAGGATCGGGTGGAGCAGTGGGCCTGCAACGTCCCCGTCTTCACGGGAAGCATGGCAGGCTGGTCAACTTGGCAGTGGGTGACCTTCCTTTGGGGTTGGGGCGGAAGATATGCCCACCCCAGCGGCGAGAGAGTGGACTTCAATAGCGCCGCCGCCGTGGGGGCCTTGCAGTTCTGGGTTGATTTACAGCACAAGTACAAGATCGGCAGTTTGGCCCCCCCGGAGCAGGGCTTTGAGAGCCAGAAGGTGGCGATGACATTCGAGGGCCCATGGTCTTTGCCGCGTTTTGAAGATTTGGCTTTCGACTGGGCTGTCGCTCCTATGCCCGCGGGCCCGAAACGCCGGGTAACTTCCCTGGGGGCCGAGTATTTGGTGGTCTTCAGACAGACCAAACACCCCAAGGAGGCGTGGGAGTTCATTCGCTGGTTCATCACTCCCGAAGTGCAGGAAGCGTGGTCAATAGACTCGAAGTACCTGCCCATCCGCCAATCAGTACTGGCGAGCCCGACCTACCGCACTTTCCTGGATAAGAATCCGGCCATGAAGACCTTCGCGGAGCAGATGCCCTACGCCTATGCGGAGCCCTCCATACTTCCGGACGCAAGCGAGGTGGATCTCTTCTTGGCGACCGCCATAGAAGAAGCTGTTCGCAAAGTTAAGACTCCAAAGCAGGCACTTGACGACGCCGCGGAGAAAGCTAATATTGCACTCGCAGAGGCCAAAGCAAGGGAAGAAGCGGGTAATACCCAGTAGAAGATAGGGGCAGATGGGAGAAGCCAAGACGGAGAAGTCAAGGGGAAACCCGCGCGTCAGGCAGGATTGGAGCGGTTACCTCTTCATATTGCCGGCCGCAGCAATATTCTCCATCTTCGTCGCGCTTCCGGTGCTGTTCACCTTCTACATCAGTTTCCATGATTGGCCGCTCCTTGCCGCCCCCGGCCAGCAGCCGCCCTATGTGGGACTGGACAACTACCGCAGGGTGCTGACCGATGAAGAGTTCCGGCGCTCCTTCATCAACACCGTCTATTACGTGGTTGGGACGGTTCCCGCGACTTTGATTATCGCCCTCATGCTGGCATTGTTGCTCAATACAGGCCTGCGAGGGATCACCTGGTATCGCACCGCCTTCTTCACCCCTGTGGTCACCGCCGGAGTAGCAGTGGGGTTGCTTTGGCGCTGGGTGTTCAACACAGACTACGGACTGCTCAACTACGGGCTGAAGGCAATAGGCCTGCCCACCGCGGCCTGGCTGGACAGTGTTCACCTCGCCATGCCCGCCATCATCATTGCTAGTGTCTGGAAAGGGGTGGGCTGGGGGATGGTGATCTTCCTCGCCGGCCTGCAGGGTATCCCGGAACATCTGTATGAGGCGGCGCGGCTGGATGGCGCCAGCGGCTGGAAACAATTTCGCCACATCACCGTCCCGCTGCTTTTTCCCGCCATCTTCTTTGTCTTGATAATGTCCATCATCGGCTCCTTCCAGGTCTTCGACCTGGTCTATGTAATGACCGGCGGCGGGCCCTTACATGCCACTGATGTAATCATCTTCTATCTCTACCAGTTCGCCTTCCAGCGTTTCCAGTTGGGCTATGCGGCGGCCGTGTCATATGTGCTTTTCGCAGTTATCTTCCTAGTGACCCTGGCTCAGATGCGTGTATTCGGCCGCCGAGTACAGTACGAGATGTGAAATGGCATCCGGAACCAGTAAAGCCAAGAAAAGACGCGACGTGCTCAAGAAGACCGTGCTTCACGTCGTGCTCATAACTCTTGCCGCGGCCATGGTCATCCCCTTCTTGTGGATGATCTCCACTTCACTCAAGCGGCCCCGGGAGATCTATGTCTGGCCTCCCACTCTCTTGCCGCAGGAGATATTCTGGTCGAACTACCTGAAATCATGGAGCGCGGCCCCCTTCGGGCGCTTTTATCTCAACAGCCTTTTCGTGGCCCTCTCCGTCACCGGCGGCCAACTCATAACCTGTACCTTTGCCGCTTACGCCTTCGCCAGGCTCAACTTCCGCGGGCGGGACACCATCTTCCTCATCTTCCTGGCGACATTGATGATCCCCGCCCAGGTCGCCATCATCGGCCTCTTCCAGATAATCAACTGGATCGGTTGGGTGGATAGTTACTATGCCCTCATCGTCCCCGGTGTCGCCAGCGCTTTCGGCACTTTCCTGTTGCGCCAGTTCTTCTTAACCTTGCCCACAGAACTGGAGGATGCCGCCCGTATTGACGGGTGCGGCCGGCTGGGCATAATCCGTCATGTCATTGTGCCTCTCTCGGTCCCGGCCCTCGCCACCCTGGGTATCTTCACCTTCATGGGCGTGTGGAATGATTTCATGTGGCCTTTGGTGGTGATGAACAGTCAAGAACACTTTACCGTGCAATTGGGTCTCGCCATCTTCAGAGACGCCCGTTCCACGGAATGGAACCTGCTCATGGCCGGCACCGTCACCGCCACCCTGCCCATCCTCATAGTCTTCTTCTTCGCCCAGCGCTACTTCATCCGCGGCATCGCCCTCACCGGCCTCAAGGGATAGATGGAACCGGGCCCGCGAACAGCAAACCACACTCGCCCACATCGCTTCACTGCCGCCAAACATTACCCCACAGCCTTGAAAGGCGTCCGTTGTACTGATGAAGAATGTATAGACTGATAATCTGAGCGCGCATAGAAGGATTAGCCTCATGGGAACCCATCCACGAAGAAGCATTCTGTTTTGTATCTGCCTGTTCGCCATCACCTGCTGTGTGGCCGGCTGTGGGGCGGAAACTCCTCTCGCCGCCACCAGCCTGCCTGAGAGCAACAAGGCGCGAGCTCGGGCATTGGTGGAGGCGGAGATCGCCTTCGATCCCTTCTGCTTCACAGGAGAGAAACTGCCGGAGGGTGATTTCAAAAAACCGCTTGCCGCAGAAAGGCTCATCGGCCCCTATGAGGTGAAAACGACATATTACGATGCTGACTTCAATCCGGTGACCAGTGCAGCCAAACCCGGGCGCTATGGCGCTGTCATCGAGATGCGACCTGAGACAGGCCGAACTGTCCGGCGTTTTCGCACACTCTACCGCATGCCGGAGGATATCCCGTGGCTTTGGAAGGTAAAGTCCCTTGATGTTTGTCTAGAATTTCCAAAGGAATTGGGAGTCAGTCTGGCGGCGGCCGAAAATGATGCCCGCTCAGTCGGTGATTTACTGAGATGGAGACTGCTGGAAGGTTTTGAAAATGACCATCGCGCCGCGGCTCTCTTGGCCGGCCTTCACGAAGCCGGCGCCGGCGGCGCGAAGACCGATTTCAGCAATAACGCATGGGCCGCCGACCGCCAATGGTGGGTGGCCTTGAAGCAGAAGTTCTACGGGACGGACAAGGTCTATCCGGAACCATTCATAGGCCTGCATATGATCGAAGGCGAGCCCGCGCGAGTAGTTCGGAATGGTACCCTTGCGGAGGCGGGGATGAAGCCTGACGCAGCCAAGCAGATAGACGCCGTCTGTGAGGAATGGGCAAAGAACAGTGATGAAGCGTTTGCCGTCTGTATCGTCCGGCACGGGGTAATTGTGCTCCACAAGCCCTATGGAACGCGAGACGGGGCCCCCATGACACTCACGACGAAATCCTGGCTCGCCTCCGTCAGCAAATTGATGACCGCCTCTGTAATGATGCAATTCGTTGACGAGGGTCTGGTGGGTCTCGATGATCCGGTGGACAAATTCGTGCCGGCTTTCCGCGACATAGAGGTGGAGACTCCGCTGACCATCCGCCATCTTTTCACCCATACAAACGGCCTATGGGGACATTGGGGTGATGAGTTGAATGATTTCGAGGAAATGATCGCGGGGTATTACCCATATCTCGAAATCGGCAAAAAACTGGAATACAATGGCGCGGGATATGCGCTCGCGGGGAAGATAATGGAGACTATCTCCGGAGAAGCGCTTCCACAACTATTCAAGAATCATCTGCTGGCCCCGCTGGACTGCGAGAACACTGAAATCACTGATGCCTCCTCAAGCGCGATGAGCGTGCCCATGGACATGGCGAAGATCGGCCAGATGCTGCTGAACGGAGGCTCTTACGGCGATATACACTTCTTCAGCCCGGAGACATTCGAGAAAATGCTTCCGGAAAGGCTGACCAAGGTTCTCGGGCCGGACACGACAGAGGAGTGGGGGATAGGTTTGACCGGTATGGATTGGCTGGACAGCACAGCCCTGAGCCCGCGCGCCTTCGGGCATGGTGCTCTATCCAGTTCCATCCTGGCAATGGACCCGAAAACCGATATGGTTGTGGTTATGACCCGGGATGCCGAGGGCCGCAATTTCGAAGAGTATAAGAATAAGTTCTTCGCAGCCATCGCGGAGGAGGTCGCCAAATAGGCCGCAGCAAAAAGGTCATCTCTCCATTACATCGAACTCTTTGCAGTTGTGATAAATCAGTTTCCGTTCGGAGGTTTGCATGGCTCGCGTAAAGATTGATTTGGATCGCCGCCTGGGGATCATTGACCGCAAGGTCTACGGGATGTTCATCGAACATCTGGGTCGCTGCATATATGGCGGCATCTATGAAGCGGGGTCGCCGCTCTCCGATGAAAACGGCATACGCCGGGATGTGCTGGAAGCCTCCCGCGGGCTGCAGCCCCCGATAATGCGCTATCCGGGCGGCAACTTCGTCTCAGACTACCACTGGTTGGATGGAGTGGGGCCTGAGGAGAAGCGGCCCGTCCGCACTGAACACGCTTGGCGGACTGTCGAGACAAATGAGTTCGGCACCAATGAGTTCATTGAATACTGCCGCCTCTTTCCGACTGAACCCTACATCTGCGCCAATATGGGCACAGGCACCATGGACGAGGCCGCCGCCTGGGTCGAATACTGTAATCGGGATGATGAAACCTCTTACGCGAAACTGCGCGTCGAACACGGCTTCGAGAGACCTCACAAAGTCATCTACTGGGGTTTGGGAAATGAGATGTATGGTGACTGGCAAGTGGGCCACAAGACGGCCGAGGATTATGCCAAAGACGCCCGCCGCTTCGCCCAGGTGATGCAGGCTACCGATGAGGATATCAAACTGGTGCTCTGCGGCGGAGGCTATCTGCACTGGGACCGCATTGCCCTGGAGCACTGCGCCGACTTGGTGGATTACATCTCTTACCATGTATACTGGGGCAGAGTCCCCGACCAGGATCCATATTACTCCAACCTTGCCCAGCCCTATGCGTCAGAGCAATATCTCAAGTTCCTTTGGTATCTCATCCAGCAGGTGAAGCGCGAAAAACGGGTAAATCGTCCTCTCCAGATCGCGGTTGACGAATGGAATGTCTGGTATCGAACCCATGGCACCACCCACATCGAGGAGCGCTATGATCTGACCGACAGCCTGTCGGTTACCATCTACATGAATATGATGCGGCGCAACTGCCAGGCCATCGGCATGGCCTGTCTCGCCCAACTGGTCAATGTGCTAGGGCCCATCTTCACCAGCCAGGAGGGCATGTTCCTGCAGACAATCTATCATCCGCTGCGCCTCGCGGTGCAAAAGAGCGGCCCTATTGCCCTGGACGCGTTTGTTGACTGCGGCACCTACAATGCCGACTACAGCGGAGTGCCGGAGGTTCCGTATCTCGATGTCACGGCCACCTTCGATGAATCCGCCAAAAAACTCTTTGTTTCCATGGTGAACCTCAACAAGGACGAAGCTCAAGAGGTGGATTTGCAGGTACGAGGTGGAGACATCGGCTCCAGCGGCATCGCTTACATAGTCACCGGTGAATCACCGGAGGCAACAAATGATTTCGGTAAACAGGATGTGACTTGTCAGGAGCAGCCGCTTTCCGATGCCTCCGCTAAATTCACTTACACCATGCCGCCCATGTCTCATGTCCTCTTGGAACTGGAGGTGACGTAAAGCCGCGTCGAAATAGTGTGTCAGGCCGACACGCAGTGACAGTTGGCAGATGACAGGTAAGTTCAGGTGGCCCTGTCGGGCAGGGAATTGAAGGCTGGCCTATTCCTTCTTATGTGC
>WVXJ01000183.1:23443-24605 GCA_011773575.1 Armatimonadota bacterium
TCCGGGCTGGCATGGAAAGTCCCCTGGAAGGTTCTCATGCGATGCTCAAGGAACATCACGAACAGCTCTTGCTCAATCGCGGTCGGCGCGTCATGAAATGTGAGCAGATCAGGGAAGGCGTAAGCATAAGCGGGCGGTTTCTCGAGAATGCCATCTTTGTACAAAGCGGCAACAATTCGGATCGCCTCAGCCATCAGGCGGTCCGCCTCCCTTATCATCTCGTCTCCCTTATCCAATTCCGCCTTGGCGAAATTCGCGGAGTGACACTTATTGCAGGTCTCTATCGCTTTATCGCGCTCTTTCTGCCAGTCTTCTTGCGTGAGCCGCGCCACATCCGCCGCTTCTACCACAGCCAGCCGGGCCGTCGGTTTTCCGTCAGGATCAAGCACCCCCAGCCCCTGAAGGATGGTCGCGCGGTCCGCCGCCCATTGCTCATCCTCGGGCATCGGCAAACGCACGGCCAAGAATCCCCATGCAGTTTTGACGCCGTGGTGACCGTCTTGCATGTGGCAGGTCTGACATGTCGGCGCGGCTGCCGTCTCCGGGAGGGTCTGGTTCTGCTTCAATGCATAACGGACACCATGTTTGGAGGAGGAATACATTTCCCATTGAGGATGATCGAAGCCCATGTGGCAGGTCTGGCAAGCCTGCGGCTGCCGGGCTTCTTCAACTGAAAAGGTATGCCTGGTGTGGCAGGAATCACATGAAGCCACCCCAAATGCCGCTCCATTGCTCTTCAACTCCTCTATCTCTTCTTCGCTCTTCAGACCGATCTTGTGACAGCCTCCACATCCCTTTATTCCCTCCATCAGAGCCATCGGCTGCCAGTGCGCCGTCGGCATCGCCTTCATCGCCGCCCACGCCGCAGCATGTTTACCTTCCTTGAATTGCTGCAGCCGGTCGGCGTGGCACATCCCGCATGTGTCCGGAGTGGGAATCTTCGCCTCCGCGACATCCTCTGCAGAGCGGTGCTTGCCGCCATGACAAATGGAGCAGTCTATATGGTTCTTGCTGTGTTTGCTCAACTGCCAGTCGGAGACGATGTTGGGGGTGATCTTCTTGTGGCAATCCACACATGTATCGGCAGAAACATTCGCCGCGCAAGATGTAATCAGTAGAATGACAAATAGCGCTTTTCGAATCATTGCTTACCTCCGGACTG
>WVXJ01000183.1:24630-25280 GCA_011773575.1 Armatimonadota bacterium
GCTGCTTGCCGGAGGCTCTCCGAGCGCTGCAATCAGGTTAGAATGACTCCGGCACAAAGCCTGAAAGCAGAAGTGGTGGGATTGAGCATGTGGTATATCCTACTGAGCAAGTGGCATTCACCAGGGCTGTTAACTACTTCGCCCTGCTTCCAGCGGAAATCCAATCCAGAAAGGGTAAGGAAGATGGAAAAGAAAGTGCTGGTTTCATCATTTACACTGCTCTTCATTGCGGCGATAGGAGCAACATTTCTGTTCTGTGGTCAGCCATTGCCCACTGCGGAGATCGGCACCGCACCAGTTCGCGTGGTCCCACAAGCCGCTCCGGTGGAGGCACCACATGAGAGGGTCACCATCCTGAATCGCTCTTTCGCAAGCGTGGAAGCCGATCTCATGACAAAGGAGTTGATCTTTACGAACAAGCTCCGCCCCTCGCGCGGCGTACATGTCACCATGTGGTACCCAGTGCCGGGCCGTCCAGGGGAAATGAAGATGGATTACTTCTGGTTCTACAGGCACGGGAAGAGAGAGCCTCTTCCCAGAGGCCTCAGCCTCGTGGCGCTGAGGAAACATGAGGAAGGCGAGCAACTCGGCATCGCCTTCTTTCAATTGCTCGAGGATGATCTCTGTGTAAAGGTGCTCGAATAGAGGCG
>WVXJ01000183.1:25304-26372 GCA_011773575.1 Armatimonadota bacterium
AGCACTATCCGGTAGATGACGAATGGCTTCAGGCTGTGGGTCTGCAAATAGCGCAGCAGCCAGGAGATGGCGAACAATCCGGAGAGGGCGGCCGCCAGTGTTCCCACCGCCATGGGCACAGAGAGCCCTTGCGGGATGTCTGAGGAGAAGAGTTTTACCCCCTTCAAGAGGGCCGCGCCCGCAACCGCAGGCAAGGAGATAAGAAACGAAAAGCGGGCGGCGGTCTCTCTGCGCAGGCCCAGAAAAAGCCCCGCGGTTATCGTTACTCCGGAGCGTGAAGTCCCCGGCATAAGCGCCAGCGCCTGGGCGATTCCGATGATGATTCCATCCCACCACCCCGCTGAAGATAGGTCGCGCTGTCTCCGGCCCGCCCAGTCCGCCCACGCCATCAGCAGGCCGAAGAAGATCAGCATTCCACACACAAGCAAAGGCGCACCCAGGCGGTTCTCGATGAACTCTTCCCCGTAAAATCCGGCCAGCGCGGCGGGAATGGTGGCGATCAATATCAGCAGGGAGAGCCGGCTATAAGGGTCTGCAAGATTGCGGGAATAGACGGCGCGGGCAAATCCTCGAAACAGCCGTCCAATGTCAGACAAGAAATAGGCGGTAATGCCGATGAAAGTGCCGAAGTGAAGTGCGACATCAAAGGTCTTTTCAATCTGCGGAGTGCCGAAACCCCATCCCAGCACATCGCGGACGAGAATCAGATGCCCGGAACTGCTGATCGGAAGAAACTCTGTAAGCCCCTGTAGTATTCCCAACAAGATAGCCTGCAGAATGGACAAATCTATTACTCCCGTTCGGAAATACAGTCAGTTACTTTCAACTCTGAACTCTGCACTCCTAAACCATAACCAATATATCGGGCCTTTCGATGGTCCCTATATCGGTTTCCACGCTGATCATGGGCCAGCGCGGAATGGCGGAGATTATCAGGGGATCATCCGAACTCGCGATAATGGTGTCCTCTGACTTGGTCCCCGCGATAGACGGGTTCCAGCCGAAAGCCTGGTTCTCCACAATGGGGGTGAGGTCATCCTCCCGGTGCGCTTTCCAGTCCCGCGCAAC
>WVXJ01000183.1:26427-29515 GCA_011773575.1 Armatimonadota bacterium
GAACCGGGCATCGTGGCGGCAATCACCGCCGCATCAACATTTACCACAGCCTCATGGCGGCGCTTAAGATCCTCAGACAGCGTACCGAAATGAACCAGCCTGGTCATGGACACAATCAGCCCATGCCGCTCACCGCAGATAACTACCATGCAGCACTTCTGTACCTTGTTATCGGTGGGAATGGGGTGGCGAAAGAGCCGGATGCGCTCATCCGCCGCAATCAGCAAAACATGGGCTTCAATCCCCAGGTCCTGCAATCTCCCCGCCATATCCGCGCCCACCTGAAACTCGGTCATCCCGGGCCGGATTGCTCCACAGGTCGCATTCATGGCTCTCGCGCAATCCCGGCCCAGTCCTTGATAGCGCTCCACTTCAGGGGGCAGCAGTGACCAGCGCAGTTTCGCAACTTCGCTTCCCATGTAACGCGCCCCCTCCATGGGAATATCCGCACCCAGTTGCATTCCCGCGATCTTTTTCTGAATCGCCGCCTCCATGCCCCCTTCATACCAGTTCACCACAACCGGCTTGAACCCGGCGCCATCCATCTCCTCAGCCTCAAGCCGGGGGAGTTCAATGTTGTCAGTCAGCAGGAATCTGCCATCTTTCGTAACCAGCAGTGCGGCAATGCCTGGTTCCATCGCGCTTACTATGTGGCTGTCTCCGCCTCCGGTGAGCCAGGCGAAGTTGCCCCGCTTCAATAGAAGCAGCCCATCCAGTCCTTCGCTCTCAAGCAATCCATGTACCCGCTTCGTCTTCTCCGTTACTTCTTCATTCCTGCTCATGACCATTCTCCCTTATTTGCCTGTATTACTTCCAAGCGTACCACTTCTCGCGTCTCAGTGTTCACCTTGAACCGATCATCTATTCTATGGCCTACCACCCATACAATCTGTTCATTACAACAGACCAGCGGAGTCTTCAACCTTTGGCTGCGCGGGACTTTGAGGTTGATGAAGAAATCGCTTAATTTCATCTGCCCGGAGGCACCCAGTGGAATGAATCTGTCTCCGGGTCTGGGGAACCGGACCGCCAATGCCTCGGCAGCCGTTACTTTCGCCGAATCCAAGAAAGCAATCTGCCCGCTTTCATCCGCGCGCAAATCAGCTATCTTGCTGCGGTCAATTCGCTCCGCCTTCAGTCGCATTCCCGCGAATTCCACCTCCCCGGGAATTCCAAGCAGCGCACAGGCTTCTTCTTTCTGTCCCGCACTGTCGGGCGGGGGTGCCGGCCCCCGCCGAATCGGTTCCGTTGCGGATCGAGAAAGTACCAACTTCTCATACTCCTTCTCCGCCACAAGCTCGTCTCCCAGACTAAGCCGCTTGCCGGTGGATCCATGATGGGCGAGGTCGAGAACGCGTTCCACCTGTTCTAAACTCAGAGGCAGCCGGCCCTTTCGCAGACAGCGCAGAGCCTCCCGCACTACCCGCCGCGCCAGTGGCAGTGACAGGCCGGTGAGTTTGTCCACTGAAAGGACGATTTTTTCCGGCCCCTTCTCAATGCTCGCTTCTTCCAACGCGGTCTCGGCAAGGTCTCGCAGGAACTCATCTTCCGCCCGGAATATTTCCGCCTGGCGCAGCAGCACCTTGTCCAGCGCGGGCTGTTCCTCCCTCAGCAACGGCAGGAGTTGGTGGCGAATCCGGTTGCGCCGCGCAAGTAACTCCAAATTGGTGGCATCCAGCCTGGGGGCAAGACCNNTTTGCGGCCGGCGGCGGTCTTGCGGCTCACCGGCATTCCCGCCAATCCCTCAGGGCCGCCCCCGCGCAGGAAGTTCAGCAGAATCGTCTCCACCTGGTCATCCGCAGTGTGACCCAGAGCGATGCAGTCGGCCTTCATCCGCTCCGCCATTTCCTCCAGGGCCTGATAGCGCGCCTGGCGGGCCGCATCTTCAATGGAAAGTTTCTTCTCCCGCGCCAGCGCCTTTACATCAAATTCCACCACCTCGAAGGGCAGACCGAGATTCTCCGCCACCTCTCCGACATAGCGCGCATCTTCGGCCGCCTCGTCGCGGAGAAGGTGATTCACATGACCCACGCATAGGGAAAGCGAGAGTTTCTCTCTCAGCCGCCAGAGAAGATGCAGCATACAAAGTGAATCCGCGCCTCCCGAAACCGCCGCCAGAACTTTCTCCCCTCCGCGCAATAGGCGGTGGGAAGAGATTGTCTGCTCTGCGGTTTTGAGAAGCGCGTCTTTCACTTCTTGCTTCTGTTCGGTGAAAGCCAAATCAGTTCTCTTCGCTGAAGAGCCTATCTATCAGCCGATGACCCTCTTCAACAACAAGCCCCGTCGCTTCAGCCTCAGGCTCACTGAATCCCCCTGCGGAACCTTTTCCAGGCCAGAGTACAAACGGCACCGGCTCCCGGCTGTGGGTGCGAATGGAAATAGGAGTCCGATGATCCGGCAAAACTAGAATGCGCCCGCGGCCCGAAAGTCGCTCTCGCAATGGGCCCACAATCTCTTTGTCTATCTGTTCAATCGCCCAGATCTTCTTCTCGATGTC
The DNA here is from genome assembly GCA_011773575.1 of Armatimonadota bacterium. GTDB lineage: Bacteria > Armatimonadota > Hebobacteria > Hebobacterales > WVXJ01 > WVXJ01. Next base: position 28,925 of record WVXJ01000183.1, read on the forward strand.
ACCCTGATGTGAGGCCTCATCCGGTGATTCGATGTGAACCAACGCGAAATCGCTCTTTTCCAGCGCCTCCATCGCGGCCTGCGCCTTGCCGGAGAAATTCGTCTCAACACCTCCGGTTGCGCCAGGTACCGACGGTGTGGAAAGACCCGCGTATTTGCCTATCCCGCGCACCAAATCAACCGCGCCGATCACAACCCCGGCAACTCCCCACCGCATCGAGAAAGAAGGCAGGTTCGGCGCCCTCCCCTGGCCCCACAGCCAAATCATGTTGGCAGGGCATTTCCCCTCCGCGCGCCGTCGGCGGTTTATCTCGTGCTTGTCAAGGATTTCCAAGGAATCATAGATGAGGCTCCGCAGCACCTCTTCCCCATCTCCAACCGGCATATTTGATAGTATAGGCAGGCCCTGAATGTCATGCGGAGGGGTTGTCTTCAACGCCACCGGCCCTCCCCGCCAGGTCATCAGGTGGCGATAGGATATCCCCGGGAAAAATCGGCGTTGGCTGCAGCCGAGTTTCTCGTTTATCAATTCTATCAGCGGTCTTGCTTCTTCAGTGGAGATTTCCCCCGCGCTGTAATCAACCAGGACTTC
>WVXJ01000183.1:29536-30302 GCA_011773575.1 Armatimonadota bacterium
GCTTCCAATGGTGCGCGGCCTGTGTAATATTTCGCAGGGTCATAACCCAAAATTGAAAGCAAACCGATATCAGAGCCGGGGCTTTCGGCGGCTTCCGGGATGGTGTGAACGAGCCCTACCTGCCCCCCTATGGCAAGAGAATCCAGGTTGGGGATATCCGCCGCCTGCAGTGGAGTCCGCCCCCCCAGTTTCTCCAGAGAAAGATCAGCTGCTCCATCCGGAATGATAACGAGATACTTGTCCTGTTTCATGGCTTCCTTGGGAGTCTAACATTCCCTGGCAAAAGGGGTCAACGAAGAAACTCGTTACTCCACCCCATGAGACTACAAAGGGACAGCCAGATAGGCTGTCCCTTTGTTATTCTCTCCGCGCCCCGCCTTCGTTCGCCACACTTCTCCGGCGAACTATGGCGGGCAAGCCTTTGCGGTAAAAGACTGTTCCTTGCTTACAGCATTTTAGTAACGACGCCGGCGCCGATGGTTTTGCCGCCTTCTCTGATGGCGAAGCGCAGGCCTTCTTCCATGGCGACGGGTTCGATGAGTTCCGCGCTCAGGCGGACATTGTCTCCGGGCATCACCATTTCGGTGCCTTCCGGCAGGCTCACCATGCCGGTGACGTCGGTGGTGCGGAAGTAGAATTGGGGCCGGTAGCCGGCGAAGAAGGCTTTGTGGCGGCCTCCTTCAGCCTGGGACAGGATGTAGACCTCGCTCTCGAATTTGGTGTGGGGTTTGATGGTCCCGGGTTTGGCTACCACCTGGCCTCGCTG
>WVXJ01000084.1:0-292 GCA_011773575.1 Armatimonadota bacterium
CCTGAAGGTCGCCGGTGAAGAGGAAAGAGACTCGGCCATGGGTGAGTCTGATTACTATGGAGCTATTATTGAGATCATTTTCCGTTCCCACCAGAAGCGGCTGGTCGGGATGCAGCACCTCCGCATGTACGCCCGCGCCCAAATTGAACATCTGCCCCGCCCGCGCCTGGATGGTCGGCACATTACGTTTCTTGGCTGTCGCCGCGAATCTCTCACAGGTCGAGGTCGGACAGAACTGACCACTGTCCAATATCATTCTTACCGGCATCTCGTCAATTACCTCAGGCAGCCC
>WVXJ01000084.1:365-1139 GCA_011773575.1 Armatimonadota bacterium
CACCCATCGGCCCATCTCCCCCCTGTCAGAGGATTCGCCCGAACGCCCGCCTCCGTCTATCAAGAGACTCTTCCCCGTCGGGGAGTGGATAATAATAGAATCCCCTTGTCCCACATCCAGAAAGACTACGGTCAGCCGTGGATTAAGGCTTTGCCATGCCTGCCACCAGACCAGCACCACGGCGGCAAGAAGCAGGGCCAGGACAATGCGCACAGTCTGAGCCGGCGGCAGCCACCCAAACCTCTTGTGGATTTGCGGGAAAGAGCGATTCATAACTTGTCTTCCAGGCCCGCCAGTTCATCTTTACGGCGGGGAAAGAGCAGTCCAAGCAGTCCGCCCCCGATGGAGAGCGCGGCGAAGTAGGCCGCCACCGCCATCCAGGAGATACTCTTCACATGGACAACCCCTCCCGGCATCGCCGCGAAAAGGGCGACACTGCGCGTCATCAGCCAGCAGAGTTGCCCGCAGGCCCATCCCAAGGGCCAGGCGAGTACCCACCAGACTGCTCCCAGCGCAAAAGCCGCCAGCCCCAGCCACAACAACAGCGCGGCAATCGGCACAATTACCAGGTTGCTGATGAATCCAATCACCGGCAGGGTTCCAAAATGCCATCCGACTAGGGGCAAAACGGCAAGTTGGGCCGACACCGGCGCGGCTATCAGATAGGCCCAGAAATCATTCATGGAGCCCAGCAGCCCTCTCAATTTGGGGGCGAGAAAAGCGATCCCCAATACCGCCGCGAAAGAGAGTTGAAAACCAACTTCGGAGAGCGCG
>WVXJ01000084.1:1145-1297 GCA_011773575.1 Armatimonadota bacterium
ATATCCAGGCTGTGATGATCCGCCACCATGGAGAAATGCCGCAAGAAAAGAGAAATGCCGACCAGCCCGGCCATCACCGCCGCCCGCGTCACTGGTGTGCCTCCCTGAGTCAGAAGTGCATAGATACACATCAAACCCAAGCCCGCGCCTAT
>WVXJ01000084.1:1487-1616 GCA_011773575.1 Armatimonadota bacterium
GAACAGACCGGGGAAATAGACCACCATGAAGAGAAGCGAGATCTGCGTGCCGGACACCACCAGCACATGTATGGTGCCGGTCTGGCGGAACGACTCTATCAGTCCCCGCGGCAGACCCGCCCCATGGGT
>WVXJ01000084.1:1720-4543 GCA_011773575.1 Armatimonadota bacterium
ACAAAGCCCTCTTCTCTTTCACCGACCTTTCGCAGTAGCCGCGCATCCCCCAACGCCATCCACGCCGCATCTCTTCTATCGCTGAACAGCGTAGGTCTCAGTTCCCCGACTATTTCCAACACATCCAGATAATCCGCGCTCACCTCCCGCGGAACATACACCCAAACCCGCCCTTTTGCCGGCACTGCCTTGCCCCGGCTGACAACCTCTTCCGCCTCCAGTGTCAAGGTAAGGCCGCCGCCGCTGCTGGGGACGGGCGGCTGGGTCACTGTTCCTTTGAGTACAACGGCTTTATCAATGAATTCACCCACCGGCGGCCTTGCTCCGGCTTGACGGTGGTGCCATATCAGCACCAAGGTCATCAATAGGGCGACAGCGGGAAACGCAGGCCGGGAGCGACCTTTCGCCACTACCATTGCCAGACCCGCTGCCAGCAAGGGTGCCCAAGTCCATTTCCCTTCCACCACGCTTTTCAGGGCAAGCACATAGAGGATGGCCAGTAATACCAGGGGCCGACTCCAGAATTCTTCCCCCAATCGTCTCAGCCAATTCGGCTTTGCGTCAGCCCTGGTCATTTTCGTCGAGGAGTTGTGAGGCAGGTTCTCTCCAGGTTGTAATCAGCAAGGCGAATACTATTGCCAGGATCGCCAGCAGCGCGGCCGCACTTATCCGGAAGGTTTCTGCATCCCGGCCCGGCCAATCCGCCCACCAGAGATCGATCCCCCGGGAAAATTCCTGTGTCGGATCCTCGAAAGTAATACCCTTCGCACCCACCGGATCCTCACCCGCAAACACCCGACCCAGGCTGTGCCACTGGCGTACGAGCGCAGAATGTTGGAAATTGGAATTGACTTCAATGTGTTCTCCCAGCCGGTTGCGTATCGCCACCTCGCGGAACCAGGTCTGGTGATCAACCAATATCGAAGACAACTGTATTAGCAGGCTCATGCCCACCAGTACATAGATAATTGACTTCTTTGCTGTGCAGATTGAGCGGGAACCCCGTCTCGTGAGCAAGCCGCCTTCCGCGATTTCACCCAGAGGGAAGATGGCCAGGGGAATGATCGGCAGAATGTAGCGGGGCCCCCAGGCGAGCCCATCCGCCCAATTGCGGAAATGCGCGTAAAAGAGGAGATAACACAACATAATGGTCACAAAGAGCACGCTGAGCCCACGCGCCCTCCGCCAGAAAAGGAGAATGGAAGCCGGGAAGATCAACAACAGAAGAAGAAAAGGCTCATATTCAAACAGCCCTCTGCCAGGAGAGAAGAGCAGGCCCACCAAACCCCGCGGAACGAATGAAATGGAGGTGGTGAAGTGCCCGAAAGCGGCATGCCCCGCCTTCAGCGGAGAACCGGAGCGAACCATGTTATACCAGCCGACAGTCAGCAGAAACGGAATCGCCCCCACAATACAGACCCCCACTGAGGCCCCCGCCCGCTTCAAGAAGGCGCCCAGTCTTTCAGCAGGGATTGTCCCGCCCAGCATCACATCTCGCCCTGCTCTTACCACGACATAGGCGAGGGTGGGCGCAAAGAAGAAGATTGCGGTATCGCGTGTCAAGACTGCGGCACCCAGCAGACCCCCGGAGAACAACAGCCAAAGATACCGCCTCTCTTTCATCCCTCGATAGGCGAATAACACTCCACCCAACCCGAGAAACGCCTCCTGGGGATGTTCGAAAGAGTCTTTACTGTGCTGCCAGATGATCGTTCCCAGCCCCAGCCCAAGGGTGAGCCAGAGAGCGGTCCGTCTGGAATAGCCCAAGTGGAGGCAAAAGGCGAAGAAGATTGCGCAAAGCCCTGCCGCCATCAATGAGTTTACGAAACTGTAGGAGAGTTGAGTGATAATTTGCGGGTCAGCCTCGGCCCACACGCTCGCCAGCGTCGAACCCACAACGTAGAGAGGCAGGCCCGCCAGTGATTGGCCCAGTGAGTAATAAGAGTAGAGAGTGTCCGGCTCAGGCCCCGTAATGCCGAGATGCAGATATTCAGGAAGACGAACAGTGCCCAGTTCCACAATTATCGCGGTGACCTGGTAGCGAGTCCAACCATCAATTACGGTTATCCGGCCCCTCGCCGTGAAGAGATAGAATATGAGGAAGAATAAAAAGATAAACCAGATGGCGCGAGCAGAAGCGCCCGTACCGCTGCGATTGACCATGCTCTCCTCCATATATTGCCGGCCGCTGCCGGGTTTGAATCTCCAGCCTCGCGACCCTTCCTATTCTTTTCTTCACGCTCATCTCCCCGTCCTGCCCCGTGGCGGCGGTATGCCGATTGATGGACCCCTATGCGCTGCCGGAAATGGTGTGGACTTCACTGCACTGCCTGAACAGTCCTGGAGGGAAACCCCCTCTCTACAGCGAAACAGTCCTCTAAGGGGCCTTAATAGGGCCAAGGAGATTCCCTTTCATGAACCGAGCCAGCCGTCTGCCGGCGGAGACAGAATCCGATTTAGTGGTGGCGATCTTCCGCACCATCTTGATCGTCATCATCGCCTTTTCCCCGGCCATAATGCTGCATACTCGGGCCACCGTCTATCTGCAGATTTCCCTTGTGCTGGCCGGAGTCTATAACCTGGGTCTGCTTCTCGCTTACTGGCGGGGCATTCGCTTTCCCTATCAACGTCAAATGACCATTTCCGTAGATTTGCTCCTCATAACCCTTTGGATTTTTTACTCCGGTTCACTGGGAGTCCACTTCTTCCCCTTCTATTACATTACTGTAATCGTCGCCGGATTCTGGTTCGGAGTAGTCGGCACACTTACCTCCGCCGCCATCGCCGGTCTTCTCTACCTCACGGCTGTCTATTCTCTTTCCG
>WVXJ01000084.1:4598-12791 GCA_011773575.1 Armatimonadota bacterium
AAACAACGCCGCGCCTGGTATGAGGCCCGCATCTTCCTCGCGCGGCACCAGGAGCGCATCCGCCTCGCCCAGAAAGTCTACGACCTTCTCCAGCCGGGAGGACTGCCGGCCCTGCCAAGCCTCGATCTGGGAGTGCGCTTTCGGCCCGCCGGTACCGCCGTTGCCGGTGACTATTATGAGATAATCCCCTTTTCCGATGAGAAGATCGGGATCGCGGTGGCCGATGTCGCCGGAAAACTGGAACCGGGGCTTGTGAAACTTCCCATCTTCAAGTCCGCCCTCCGCGTCGCCGCCAGAACCAGCCGCTCACCCGCCAAACTCCTGGAGGAGACCAACCGCGTCCTCTATCCCGAACTCCAGCCGGAGATGTTCATTTCCCTCTCCTATGGCCTCATTGACTTGCAGCAAATGACCTTCTCTTGCGCAGTCGCGGGCCAGGAGCCGCCTTTACTTATCCGCGGCGCCGACCGTCAGATAGTGGATATTCCCGCTTCCGGTATCGTGCTGGGGGTCATGCCGGATGCCTCCTATGATGAACATACCGCCCAACTCTCACCCGGAGATACACTGGTCTTCTTCACTGACGGCGTGGTCGAAATCCAGAACCGGGACGGTGAGGAGTTTGGCTCCTCACGGCTTTGCCAGGCGGCCAACGCGGCAGATGCCCGCGATCTCTCCGCCCAGGATCTCGCCAACCGGCTCATGGAACTCGTCATCGGCTTCTCCAGCCCGCACGGCCGCAAGGATGACATGACCATCCTGGTCGCCAAGGTCCCCTCCTCTCCCGGCCAGTGACAGTCAAGCGATCTCCAAGGATTCGCTCCCCCGCCCGCATCACTTGAATCTTCGAATCTCGTGTAAAAGCCACCCTCGAACAGCCGCGGCCATCTGTGAATTGACGGTTTCCACCCGCTGATGCTATCATCCCTCCAGGAGGAAGAGATGGAAAGAGAAAGCATCAGTGCGGCCACCCGCAAGGAGATCGGAAAAAGTGCGGCTCGGCACCTCCGCGCAAAGGGTCAAGTCCCGGCAGTGCTCTATGGCCGGGGGAGAGCCCCGGTCGCCCTGGAGGTTGATGTCCGCCAGATGTCGGCCGCGCTGGCGGGAGGGAAATACTCAACCCATGTCTTCGACCTGCAAGTCTCCGATGAAGGCGCCTCCCAGCCGTCGGTCACCGTCATGATAAAAGAGGTGCAGCGGGATCCGATTACCAGCACGCTTTTCAACATCGATTTCCATGCTATTTCTCTCACGGAGAAGGTGCAGGCGCAAGTGCCGGTGGTACTGACAGGCGAGCCTGTCGGTGTGAAACAAGGCGGAATACTGGAGCGGTTGCATTCTGAAATCTCGGTCTCCTGTTTGCCCACGAGCATCCCTGAACAAGCGGAAGTGGATATTTCCGCGATGGAGATTGGGGACAGCATCCACGCCAGTGCCCTGACTTTGCCGTCCGATGTGGAACTGCTGACCTCTCCGGAGGAAGTGCTCGCCATCCTCGCGCCGCCGGCCAAGGTGGTGGAGGAAGTCCCTGCCGCTGTGGCAGAGGGCGAAGAAGAGGCGGCGGAACCGGAAGTCACCGCCCAGAAAGGCGAAGCCCCCGCTCCCGAAGAGGAAGAGAAGAAGCCGGAGAAGGAAGAGTAATCAGCGCGGCGGGTTCTCCATCTGCCGAGTCTTGAGAGGTTTATCGTCTGCCGGCCGTTTCTCGGCCGGCACGTTTCTTATAGTAAGGAGACGATGAATGAACAGAATCCTGTTGATAGCAGTATCTTTGATGTCTCTGGGAGTACTCTGGGGCGGCTGTGGATCTTCGACTCAGCAGGCGCAAGAAGATTCTCTCGCAAACCGGCAAATCGCATCCGCGCAGAAGATCTCGCTCAGGATGACTCTGGTCGGCTTTCCCGATGTAGAGACTGAGGCATCACGGAACGTGAATGATGTGTTCGACCAGGTGCTTTATCGCTACAAACAGGAGCACCCCGGTATCTCCTTCGTCCTCACCATCACCGATGATTTGCCGACCCCCGACAACATCGCGACCAGCAACATCGTAGCGCAGCCGGACTTGGCGCTGATTCCCGCACACTCCCTCGCCTATCTTGTGGACCAAGGTGGAATAGAGCCTCTCGGCGCGCGGCTCTCGGCTGAGTGGCTGGAATCCTTTCCTGAGGAATCCCTCGCCCAGTGCTATGCGGCGGATGTTATCTTCGCCATCCCCTGGCTGGAAGCGGAGAAACCGGAAGATGACTGGCTGCTTATCTCATTCGCCCTCAGCCAGCATAAGCCCGAAGCGGTTGAGGTGATGAAGTTCCTCGCCGCCGATGACACCGCCTTGGAAAGGATGTCCGAGGCCACCGGCCTTCGCCCTGCGAAAAAGGGATTGGCGGCCGAGTAATCCCACCTCAAGCCTCGGCAAGCGCACCCTTCCTCTCCTGGTAATACTCTTCCCGCATCACCAGGGTGTTGGCGATCTTATCATGATACCCCTGATGTTTCCTGTCAACCATGATCCACATCAGACCCATCACGCAGAACGCCGTGATGAGTATCTGCACGATCTCGCTTACTGAAATGGGCCCGTAGAAGACAACTGGTATCCAATAAGCAACGGTTCGTAGCAGTGCCCGCCCGAAACCTATGTCTGAGCCGTCAAGCTTCGTTATCCTGATATGCAAGGCCATCATGCCCACTGTGCGGCCGTAAAGTCCCAACATCAGGACAATATAGACGAAGAGAAGACTGTTCGACAGCGCCCTTCGCCACGGTTCGGGTTCGTTCAGAAGGCAGGCCGAAGAGGAATCACCTGCGGCGCACGCCAAGAGCGGCGGACAGAGTGCAATCCAGATAGGCAAGAAGAGCAAGCCGTCTATGAACCCTGCAATCCCCCGCCGGAGCAAACCCGCGGTCTCTTTGTCCAGGTCGTGAATCTTCTCACTTCCGGCAGCCGCGCTATCCATCATGGCACTCTCCTTGTCTCTAGTGGACACACTGAATTACAATGTCACTTTCCTCGTACCGCCCGGGAGCCGGGGGCTCGCCGCCGTCGTCCTCCAAGTCGTACCCCCAACTGTACAGCAGAAAGCCTTCACCTTCCCGATGATATACGAGGGCCTCGCCCGAAGCAGGATCTTCCGGCAAGGCGCGGCCCACGAACTTCTCCAACTCCGCCAGCGAACCCGGGTATATCCCGCGCTCTGCTTTATAGGCCTTGAGCAGCAGTGAGACTTCGGCAAGCCGCAGTTGTGCAATGGCACCATCTCGTTTCATCTGTGCGCGCGAAAAAACCGGCATGAGTATTGCGGTTATCACGCGGGGCGGTAGCGAGATGTTCCGGAGCGATCCAACTTCTTCATCAACCGATGGCTCGATGGATATGACCTCTCGGTAGGGCAGTGACGCCTCCCTGATAACTCGCCCCATCAATTCAAGATAAGTTAGTTCGTCAGATGCCAACCACCACTTCACAAAAGAGTTCATTCCAGGTGCCTTCCCAGCCGGGTGCTTACCAGCCTTTCTAGGCGTTGACTCTTCCAATGGAACGCTGAGTTCGGCCAATCCCCGAATAGGATCAGGGTCAGATCTCACCACATTGAAAGCAGAGCGGCCGAGAGTGCGTTCACCCTTCATCGCCTCTATGTAACCAGGGATGAGTTCAATCCCCCTAATCTCTTCAGCGATAGAGAGGCATACTTCGCTTGAAGGCTGAGAATCTCTCAAGATCGCGCTCAGAGGTCTTGACGCAATGGCGATGATTGCATAGCCAACCAACTGCCCTATGAGGGATGGTTCGTCCGCGGCATTGCAGAGGCGGAAGTTGGTGCTGCAGGCCCCAACCGCTTCATCCACACGGCCCGCGTGCAGTAACATCATGCTCTCAAATGACAAGAGCCTTGAACACTCCCGCAACTTGGCGAATTCAGGGTACAGGAGGAACATACCCTTGCTCCAATCCCTCTGAAAATCACACTCCGGCATCTCCACTGCTTGGTGAACCAGTTCCAGCGCCCGCTTGTTGCGGCGCAAAATGCCTTCGGCTTGGGCTGCAATCACAGGGTCATCCAGCCTCACTTCTCCGAAGGCTATGTCGCGTATGAACTTGCGTTCCTCTTCTGACAACTCTGCCTCAGCCATCTCATCGAATGCCTGCCGATAAACGAGGGCGGCGTTTTGTTCATCCGGAATAGGTGGTTTGGCGAGTTGGGTCATCTCAACCGGATCGCCTGTGGCCGCAATCTGCTTCAAGGCCTCATCCAGGCGCTCCTCAGCCTGCCCTGCCAGTACGACCAGAATAAAGGGCGAAAGCGCCAACAGCGCGGCTAGCACAAATAATGTCCACTTTCCCGCACGTAACAGTTTTCTGCCCATTCCCGTTCTCCCTTTACTGTCTGTGAACTGGGCCAAGCCGGTCAAACCACTATCTAGCGGACACACTGAATCACAATGTCCCCTTCATGTCGTTGCTTCGGAAACGGGGACTCACCGCCATCATCCTTAAAGTTTAACCCCCAACTATATAACAGAAAGCCGTTTCCATCTCGATGATATACAAGGCCCTCGCCTGAAAATGGATCTTCCGGCAAGCCGCGGCCCACGAACTCCTCCAACTCTGCCAGCGAATCCGGATATGCGCTCAGGTCCGCTTTATAGGCCTTGAGCAGCAGTGAGACTTCGGCAAGCCGCAGGTGTGCAATTACTTTGTCCCGCGACAGCTGACCCCGCGAATAGACTGGCATGAGTACCTTGGTCATCACACGCGGCGGGAACCAATGCAGGGATTCAAGTTCTCCCTCAAGCGATGGTTCAATAGACACGACTTCTCGGTAGGGCAGTGATGCCTCCTTGATAACTCGTCCCATCAATTGGAGATATGTGAGTTCATCAAACGCCAACCACCGCTTTATAAAGAAGTCCATTCCGGGCGCTTTCTCAAACAGGCGGGTCGAAATCTTTCTGCCGGTTGACTCTTCCAATGGAGCGCTGAAATCGGCGAGTGCCCGGAAGGGATTGGGGGCGGACCTTATCATGTTGAAGCAGGAATGGCCACAAGCGCGTTCACCCTTCAGGGCGCCAACGAAAGAAGGGGTGAGTTCAATCTCCCCGATCTCTTCAGCAATAGAGAGACATACTTCGCTTGAAGGCTGCGAATCCCGCAAGACCTTGTCGAGAGACCCCGATGCTATAAGAATGATTGCATAGCGAACTAGCTGCGGTATCATAATTGGTCCGTCCACGGCATTGGAGAGTCGGAAATTGGCCCTGCAGGCCTCAACCGCATCATCCACACGGCCCGCGTGCAGTAACATCATGCTCTCAAATGCCAAACGCCTTGAAGATTCGCGCAAATGGGCGAATTCTGGGAATACCATGCCAGGGCCCTCGCTCCAATCCCGCTGGAAATCACACTCCGGCATGGCCGCTGCCTGGTGAATCAGTTCCAGCGTCCTCTGGTTGCGGCTCAGAATATCGCTGGTTTTGGCCGCAACCACCTCATCATCCAGGCTCGAATCTTCGAAGGCTATGGCGCGCATCAATTTGTGTTCCTCTACTGACAACTGTATCTCATCCATCTCATCGAAAGCCTTTCGATAGATGACGGCCGCGTTCGCTTCCTCCGGAATGGGGGGTTTGGCGAGTTGGGTTACCTCCACCGGATCGCCNNCTCCACCGGATCGCCCGCCGCCGCAATCTGCTGCAGGACCTCATCCAGACGCTTCTCCGCCTGCCCCGCCAGCACGACCAGAACGAAAGGCGAAAGTGCCACCAGCGCCGATATCACAAACAATGTCCACTTCCCTGCACGCAGCAACTTTCTGCCCATTCCCGGTTCCCCTTTCACTTTTCGTGAACTGGACCAACCCGGCCAAACTACTATCTAGCGAGTACACTGAATTACAATATCACCTTCATCTGGCCACCTGGGCTTCGAAGCCACGCCTCCGTCGTCCTTCAAGTTGAACGCCCAACTGTAGAGAAGAAAGCCTTCACCTTCCCGATGATAAACAAGATCCTCGCCTGAGAATGGGTCCTCCGGCAAGGCGCGGCCGGCAAACTCCTCCAACTCCGCCAGCGAATCCGGATATTTCCGCCGTTCCGCTTTATAGGCCTTAAGCAGCAATGAGACTTCAGCCAACCCCAAATCTGCGATGCCCCAGTCTCGTCGTAAGGCGGCACCGGAAGCGGATCTCGCGAATATCATGGTCATTATACGGGGCGGGAATTGCCGCAGTAATTCACGTTCTTTCTCAAGCGATGGCTCAATAGATGCGACTTCTCGGTAAGGTAGTGCCGCTTCCTTAATGCCGCGCTCCATCAGTTCCAGGTAAGTAAGTTCATCAATCATCAAACTCCACTTAGCGAAGGAGTGGGATCCAGGCGCTATCTGAGGCACACGCGCCTCCTCCGATTCGCTGGTTGGTACATGCACTCTGCTGATGAATTCCGCTAATGCACGCGGAGGATTTGGACTCGACCTGACGTCATTGAAACACCAGATACCCAAAGCGCGTTGACCCTTCATCGCCTCAACGGAAGAAGGAGTGAGTTCCATCTTCCCTATCTCTTCCGCGGCAGAAAGACATGCTTCGCTTGAAGGCTGAGAATCCCGCAAGATTGTGTTCAGAGATTTCGATGCCATAGTGATGATTCCATAGCGAGCCCACTGCCCTGTTGGATAAGGTTCGTCCATGGCATTTGAGAGGCGGAAATTGGCGCTGCAGGCCTCAACCGCATCGTCCACACGGCCCGCGTGCAGTGACATCATGCTCTCAAATGACAAGAGCCTCGAACACCTGCGCAATTTGGCGAATTCGGGGAACACCACGTCAATGCCCTTGCTCCAGTCCCTCTGAAAATCACACTCCGGCATCTCCGCTGCCTGGTGGATCAGCTCCAGGGCCCGCCTGTTGCGGCGCAGAACATCTCTGGCTTGGGACACAACAGCCGCCTCCTCTAACTTCGATTTCCCAGAGGCTATGTCTTTTATGAATCTGGGTCTATCCTCTGGCCACTCTATCTCATCGAATGCCTGCCGATAGACGAGGGCGGCGTTCTCTTCATCCGGAATAGGCGGTTTGGCAAGTTGGGTCATCTCCACCGGATCGCCTGTGGCCGCAATCTGCTTCAGGGCCTCATCCAGGCGCTTTTCCGCCCGCCCGGCCAGCATGCCCAGAATGAAAGTCGAAAGCACCACCAGCACCACCAGCGCCAACAATATCCACATCCCTGTACGCAGCAGCTTTCTGTCCATTCGCGGTTCTCCTTTCACCATCTGCGAACTAGACCAACCCGGCCAAGCACTATCTCGCTCATTATACACCTTGTGATGACATCATTAACCATTCTGGAGCGTGGAGAGACGTGTCATTACCTCATCCGGCGATTCTGCGGCGTCTAATGAAACTCTCTGATGTCAATACCCTGAAGAAAGGTTTCTGCTAAAATAGCCGGCGAGATGAAGATACTCATCGGGCTCGGAAATCCCGGCCTCTCTTATCGAGGGACCAGGCACAATATCGGGTTCATGGTGATTGATAGAATCGCCGCCGAACGCGACATCCGCCTGGGCCGGCGCGGTTTTCGCAGCCGCCGCGGACAAGGGAAGATCGGCTCAGAGGAGGTGCTCCTTTTCAAGCCCCAGACTTTCATGAACTGCAGCGGCCAGGCCGTCAGAGAAATCGTCAAGTTCCATAACCTCCCGCTCAAGGATGTGCTAATCATCTGTGATGACCTCAACCTGCCACTGGGAAAGATCCGTCTCCGCCGACAGGGAACCGATGGAGGTCACAAAGGCCTCAAATCCATCATCAACAGTCTCGGCAAAAAGGATTTCCCCCGGCTCCGACTCGGAATCGGCACCCCGCCCTCCGATCTAGTCGCGGATAAATATGTCCTCTCCCGTTTCCCCCGCGCCGATCGCCCCACCGTGGAAGAGGCCGTCAGCCGCGCCGTCGAATGTGTCCTCACCTGGATCTACTATGACGCCGAAGAAGCCATGAACCGCTTCAACGCCTAGTCCTGGGGGCGGGATTCGCAAATCCCGCCGCTGCCTTGTGACAGGCCTTTCTCCAGGGGGGTGTTATAATTACAGAGAGATGAAACTCCTCCTTCACACCTATATACGGTTGGGCAGGAGCTTGCCTCCTGCCACCGTGGATAGAAAATGAAACTGCTCCTCCACACCTGCTGCGGGCCCTGTGC
>WVXJ01000084.1:12955-13389 GCA_011773575.1 Armatimonadota bacterium
GCGCGCTGAGCAGACTGCACGGGCCGGATTTCCTGTTTCATGATCTCCGCCCCTACTACCAACTCAGCCGCCAGCGCGCCAGAGAACTCGACCTTTACCGTCAGAAATACTGTGGCTGTATCTTCAGCGAACTGGAGCGAATCGGTGCGAAGGCCAAGCGACAGAAGCCTCTATCATCCATCGCGGATATGCCGAAAGCCGAGGCCCGGCCCTTTACCCTTCCCGGCCTCGATCCCGACGAAACCGCGAGGCTGTTTGAGAGTGCAACCAGCCCTTCTCAGGATCCAGAGGAGAAATGGCGCCCCTGGGGAAGTGGGTAGCGTTGATTCATCACACAGGATTCCCCTCGCAATGCTGGAAACATTTGGCAAGTTGTTACTGATCTTTGGCGGGCTGCTGATAATCTTCGGCGGCCTGTTATGGGGCCTGGGCAA
>WVXJ01000084.1:13464-14682 GCA_011773575.1 Armatimonadota bacterium
GGTTTCCTGCGGCGATAGGAGAAGTGCTGGAGCTCATTTGGAAAATACAACTGAGGAGTTTCTGGGGGACGAGACAGCGCTTCGTCCCCCAGACCCCCTCCCCCGCTTTCAAAGTTGCTGAAGGAGATTGCTGCTTTGGTAAGGATTCCGCGACCTGAGTAAGAGGCAAGGGGGTGACGTGCAGGAAGCAGATATGAAGACAGGTAAACGGAGGCGGTATACCCCTGGCGTATACGTCAGTACCGAGAAAACCGGGAGGGGAGTCTGAGGGGGAAAGCGGCGGCTTCCCCCTCAGTAAGTTGCAGTCTCGACTCTTGACATGGCTTCTAGAAGGCGACTGCCCTGTTATTATCGAAGACAAAGGCTGACACATGCCGGCCATACCCGTTGACGATATTGCAATAAATATCGAGACCGCGGGCGCGGGGACTCCGCTAGTACTCCTTCACGGCTCCTTCATGAACACCCTCATGTGGAGGCCGCAGTTGGAGGGGCTGGCTGATGATTTCCAAGTAATTGTGCCTGACATGCGCGGCCACGGCGGAACCCCGTGTCCGGTGACGGGGCGCTCCTTCAACCGGCCCCGTGATGTAATTCAGATACTCGATAGACTGAATATCGAGCGGGCCGTCATCGGTGGGTTCTCCATGGGCGGTCCCATTGCCATTCAGGTGGCGCTGGATTATCCGCAGAGATGTCTGGGCATTGTGCTGCTCGCCACCGGACCGGGTGCAGGAGACCGCCCCTTGCAGGCCACACAAGAGATGTGTGCGGTCGCGGAGGCAAAGGCTCAGCGCCTGTTGGAACTGGGCGTAGTGGAGTATTTCCGAGAGACGCCCATATGTGATGCGCCCGGGGTCAAGGAGTTCCTGGAGAATCCCGAACATCGGCGTTTCTTCGAGGATATCCTGAAAGCCAACAATCCCGCTTGGCTGGCGGACTGGCTGCGGCTGGGCGGTTGTGACGTCCCTCCCGAACTGGTCAATCATCTGCCTTTTCGCCGCAGCCGCCGTCTGCCGGAAATCAAGATGCCCGTACTCTTCATGGTTGGCAGCCTGGATGTGCCCTTCTTGCCGGTGGCGGGTCTGCTGCGCAGCAAACTTCCCCAGACCGCCATCGAGGTGGTGGAGGGGGCCAGCCACATGCTGAATATCGATTCCGCAGAGAAGATCAACCGCCGCATCCTCCAGTTCGGCCAAGAATGCGCGGCGCGGCAAT
>WVXJ01000167.1 GCA_011773575.1 Armatimonadota bacterium
CCAAGACACCAAAACCGGCCATTTCGACCCCCGGCTCATCCGTGGACAACTGGCGGCTATTGCCCGTTGCCAACCGGATATCAGGACGCCCGAGTCAGTGTACACCACTCGCCGACATCATAAAAGCCAAACTGGAACAAGGGCTCTCCGCGCAACGGATCTGGCAGGATCTCAGCGCCGATCACGGATTCACCGGTTCCTACTCATCGGTGAAGCGCTATGTCAGTCGATTGGGTGCAACCACCCCGCTCCCGTTTCGGCGGATGGAATGTGCGCCGGGCCATGAAGCACAAGTCGACTTCGGCATCGGGGCCTGGGTGATCGAAGATGGACGAAAGCGACGTCCCCATGTGCTTCGCGTTACGCTGAGCCACTCTCGAAAGAGTTATAGCGAAGCGATCTGGAAGCAAACCACAGAGAACTTCATTCGCGCTCTCGAGAATGCCTTCCGATCGTTCGGCGGTGTTCCGGAGACACTGGTGGTAGACAATCTCAAAGCAGCGGTAAAGAATCCCGATTGGTTCGATCCCGAACTCAATCCTAAAATCGTCTCCTTTGCCAACCATTACGGCTTCGTCATCCTCCCCACAAAACCCTACATGCCGCGACATAAGGGGAAAATCGAAAGCGGCATCAAATATGTGAAAAACAACGCCTTGAAGGGTCGGATTTTTCAAAGTCTCTCTGAGCAAAACCGCTTTCTTTGTCACTGGGAGCGAAGTGTGGCGGATACACGTATCCACGGGACGACCAAGACACACGTTCGCAAGGTGTTCGAAGAAGTGGAACGGCCGGCACTCCGCCCCCTGCCCAAGGCGTCCTTCCCGTTCTTCCACGAAGGAAGGCGTAAGGTTCATCGAGATGCCCATGTGGAAGTCGCCCGGGCCTATTACTCGGTTCCCCCTGAGTATCTCGGTCGAGAGGTGTGGGCCCGATGGGATAGCCGTCTGGTTCGGATCTACAACCATCGCTTCGAGCAAATCGCGGCGCACAGCCGGGTAGAACCGGGCCGATTCCACACACACCA
>WVXJ01000051.1:0-597 GCA_011773575.1 Armatimonadota bacterium
TCGGAGGCGCCGTTTCCTTCGGCGGGGGTACGGCGGAGCGAACGGCGCGCACCGGTGAAGGTCTCGATTATCACGGGGTCAGAGAATATCAGCCCGGAGATGAACTCCGCCGCATCCACTGGAAGGCGTTCGCCCGCCAACAGCGGCTTGCGGTCATCGAGTTTCAACAGACTTATACGGCCGATGTTGCCATCGCCGTGGATCTGTTCCGGGGTACCGAAGTCGGAGCGGGCAAGCAGACGACTCTGGAATACGGGATAAAGATAGCCGCATCACTGGCTCGACGGGCGCTGGATAACAGGGCCTCCGTAACACTGGGCCTGCAAAGCGCCTCCGGCCTCCAGATCATCACTTGCCGCAGAGAGGATGATTTCCACCTGATTTTGGAGGCACTTGCCGAGGCCGAGGCCGATGGAGAGATGCCCCTCTACTCCGTGGTACATGCCATGAAACCGGAGTTATCTCCGGGAACAGCTTTGGTATTGATAACCGCGGACGCGGATACCCGACTCGTAGACCTGGCCGGATTCCTGCAGAATGACAACATCAAGCTCGCCGGCGTCTTGCTGGATGCTTCCACCTTCGCGCCCAGACGAG
>WVXJ01000051.1:632-1511 GCA_011773575.1 Armatimonadota bacterium
ACCGACACCGGCCGCGCTTATGAATCTCTGGCGGGGAGCCTTCGCCGCTGTGGGGCTGATGCCCACGTAGTGAGCCGAGAAGATGACCTCGCTGTGGCGGTTCGCCGCATCATGGGCGGAACGGAATAGACATGCCGCGCAAAAGAGACAATCCTGCAAGAGTCGGAGTTCCGCAGTTCGCCTCGGCCCCGGAACCGTTGTTCCCAGACCTTGTCCGGGGTGACATCCTGCTCTACCTCGCCGCGTTTACGATTGTCCTGCTCGGCGTATGGGGGATATGGTTCGCCCTGGAGGATACGGTCATCGGGATACTCGTACTGTGCGGGGTCATCGTGGGCTTCATTTTGAGCCTTTGGGCGCGCCAGAAGAAAGAGCCGCTCCTCGCCTCCCTGCTCTTCCTCGCCGCCGGGCTTGGCTTCATACTCTTGCTGAGGAAACTGTTCGGTATCTACCTTTTCTTCTGGATCGCGCCCACTATACTGATGATGCCGGAACCCACCCTCGCCGCCACCGCAGGCATGGGGCTGGTTCTGGTCGTAACCTGCTTCTTTTTCATTACCCGGCCCTCATTGACATTCGCCATCGTTCCGGTTCTCACCATCTTCGGTTTGCTGGGGAGCCTGTTGGATTTCAGGGTCATCATCGCCTTCCTGATCTTCCTTCTCATNNGAATGACAACATCAAGCTCGCCGGCGTCTTGCTGGATGCTTCCACCTTCGCGCCCAGACGAGAGGAAACGGATAAGCCAATGCAAGAGGACAGCGAAGCTGCAGAGGCCTCGACCTCTATGAACACGACCGCCGAAGGAACTGAGAAAACCGACACCGGCCGCGCTTATGAATCTCTGGCGGGGAGCCTTCGCCGCTGTGGGGCTGATGC
>WVXJ01000051.1:1723-2396 GCA_011773575.1 Armatimonadota bacterium
CCGGAACCCACCCTCGCCGCCACCGCAGGCATGGGGCTGGTTCTGGTCGTAACCTGCTTCTTCTTCATTACCCGGCCCTCATTGACATTCGCCATAGTTCCGGTTCTCACCATCTTTGGTTTGCTGGGGAGCCTGTTGGATTTCAGGGTCATCATCGCCTTCCTGATCTTCCTTCTCATCAGCGTCTTCCTGCTCGGATATGAGCACATCCTGACCCTGAAGGAGGAGTTCGGCCTTCGCTTGTCACAGGCTGACACTCGCCGCCTGCCCGGCCAGCAGATGCGTATTTCCGGCGGATTCTTGCTCGTTGTGCTGATCCTTGGGCTGATCCTCGGCAGCATCTTCACCGCTGTATTTTCCCATACGAGTGTGCAAGGCTTGCTGGACGCCCTGGAGGGACTTGAACGGATTGCCCCTGATGTGAGGACATCAGGGCGTTCTCCAATGCCGAGTCGAGGTTTCGCCGGGCCGAGACGCGAATTCCTGGTTGGTCGCGGCCCGACGACTCTAAGCGAAGCGGAAGTTATGTATGTCCGCGCCGACTCTCCGGCATTTTGGAGAGAGCGTGTCTATGACCTCTATACCGGGAATGGCTGGAGAGTCGCTCCAGGACCTGCCTCGACTCAACAACGCCTTAGACGAGGCAAAGCCGTTTTGTCAGACTCCCCCGACC
>WVXJ01000051.1:2517-2705 GCA_011773575.1 Armatimonadota bacterium
GTGAAAGACCTGGTCGAGGAGATCCTTCCTCCAAGCGCCGGACCCGCCGCCAAGGTCGATGCGCTTCTGGCGCATATTCAATCCGGTCAATATTACTATACCCTCGAGGCGGAGGCCGTGCCCAGAGATGAAGACGCCGCCACTTACTTCCTTTTTGATTCGCGCGAAGGCTACTGTGACCTCTTCGC
>WVXJ01000137.1 GCA_011773575.1 Armatimonadota bacterium
CGGCATCACTCTGTGAGCGAGCAAGCTTCATCGCGTCCTCAATGTTGAAGTGGAACGAGTCACTCTTGTGGACCTTGAGAGTTCCATCTTCATAGAATCCGACTAGGCTGACAGTACTATTGTGTTCAGCGTTGACCAGTGAATCACAAAAAGCCCTCAGTTTTAGCCCTTGCAGGGTGACTGCCTTGTTGTTGCCGGGTTTGATCGGGAGCGAGAAGTCGTCGCCTCTTTCCGGATACGCGTTGTAAGGTGAATCTTCTGGATATGGTGCACCGTCTGGCAGGTATATCCCGGCACTGACTACTTGCACAGGAACGTTGCCATGGTTGACGGCTATTAGGTGCAGACCGTCCCGGTATTGAGAACCTCCTTCGAGAGTAACGCGGCCGAGGACCAGCTTCACCTCGAGTCGCCTTGCTCCGTAGTACCACTGCAGATAGAGACCACAAAGGGCTATCAAGATCAAGAGTACCCCACCGCCCACGATCTTGCCCCACCAGTCTCGGGCAGTACGTTGCTCTGTGACAGGTTGCTTCGTCTTAGCTCGTTTCGTCATGACGATTCCAGAGGAAGTTTCTTGGTCTAGTCTACTTTCTATTCCTACTAATCACACCCCTGCTGTCCTGCCAAAAATGTCGTTTGGCAAAAATGTAACCCAAATTAGATCCTAAGTATCGTCCTAATGCTTGGATTTCTTGGCGCGATCAATCAGGCCGGAAAGCATTTTGGAGATTTCTTCTAGCTCGGCTCTTAATTCAATACAAGTTTGATCATTTATTAGTCTCTTGCGGCGGCACAATTCGATGAGTGGGACGCACTCATGTATGGAGCCTCTGGCAATCCCAAAGAAGTTTTTCCTATCCGCCTGTGTCCAACGGCCATTGCCTTCCGCGATATTCAATGATATGGAAAGGCTGGCGCGGTTTAGCTGATCGGCAAGATACCAGCAACCGCGTGGGAAGTCAGAAGTGAAGTTAGACATGTGTTCAGCAAAATTGAGGGCTTTCTGATATACGGCAAGTTTCTCGAAAAGGAACAAGTTCCCCCCCTAAAAGATGAAATTAGAAAGCAGAAACTAGACCGAGAGGTAACGCTGAGAGATGCAGTTAGCGTTTATCTTCGGCAGTTAGTTCTTCCGAATCTACCTTTCAACTCTCTCACCTCTCTCCACCAGCCATAGCCTTCGGCGACGGCTGGTGGAGGAAAGCATCCTGGCATCGAAACTGCGGGCCATCGGACGAGTCAGTAGATTTCGATATCAGAGCGTTCTGGTCGTGGTTCACCATGCAGTCATCACCTATGCTACGGTGGTGATTAAGATTTTGCCGCAACAGCTGCCGGCGAAATCGCTCGGTGAGTCGGTGTACGCTTTCGCCAGGTGTGTCGCGATCTCGCTGCCCGAGTCCGGGTCGGCAGAGGGCGGCAAACCGGACGGCTGAGTGCCTCTCCCGGGCAGATGCCTCTTGCGGGGGTTTTACGGTCCGGCCTGCGCTAGTGCGCCCTCGAAATCAATGCTCATCTTGGTATGCCAGGGTTCGTGGGGTCCGAGGCGCAGGCGCCAGTGGGCCGTCACTGAGCTTCCCTGGTAGGCGCGCGTCGGACCCTCCAGCCCCTGAGAGACTGTGAGAAGCGGGAAAGTCCAGATCTCTGTCGCCTCAGGGAAGCGCAGCGTGGCGCGACACCCCAGCCATTCGTCGACGAGAGCAACAGCATTCGTGCCGTCCCGGACCTCCATGCTGTCCAGCGGCGGCATGTTACCGCTTCCGTTGAAACGATAGTAGCGGCCCTCGGCAGATCCCGCAGAGAACACGAAGTTGCTCTCGCACCCGAACCAGAGCGGCAGAGGTCCGGAGGCCGCGTGCATCACCTCGTACTCGATGTCGATGCGCGGCGACTCCTCGACGAGGCGCAGCCGCTTTGTGACCGTCACGGGCTGGAACTCGCCCTCCGCCCAGGCCCCGCCCTCGCGGCGCAACACGATCTCGGCGGCACCTTCTCGCTTTGCCGTCTCTATCTGGTAGGGCTGGTTGACGAAGTCCCCCTGCTCGCCGTATTCGCACATGGCGAAACTGTCGAGGGTCGTGTCATCTCGGAAGAAGTGATCAATCAGCGCTCGCCTAGAGTACCAGTCGTAGCGGAGCGGGAGCAACTGCCGGCCCTGCTCCGAATCGGCAAGCCTTTCGTGGTAGCGCTCAGACCGGCGTCCCATAGTCGCCAGGAAGTTCCATCGTACCTGACGGTGGTCGAGTTCGAACGCCTGGCCGCCGATCCGGTGGAGATAGCAGTTTATGTGAGGAGTGCTCACCAGTACCTCTTCCTGACCGTCTCCGTCGTGGTCGCGCGAGCGAACGCGGACAGCGTCTATGGGCTCGCTGATGTTCTCCGCAGAGATGAGGTTCCGATAGGCGTCCAGGCGCAGGTGCAGCAGGTAGAGGCCGCCGAAGACACCGTGCCAGTAGGGGCAGTTGGCCTGCCCGCGGTAGAGGTGATCGCGCGCGTGCTGCAGCTCCTCTCCCGTCCCAGACATCTCGGCCACCTCGTCACTGACTTGAAGCATCTTGCGGTATATCAGGTTGCTCTCCGGATAGCGATCGAGAAAATGACGCCAGGAGCCGCCCGACCACTCCATCATCTCCGGGTAGGAGCCGGGCGGGATATCCACCCGGCCCAGCGGGGGCTCCTTGTCCATGAAGTCGGCGAGCGTGGTCGTCTCCATCCAGTCGCGATTCTGCGCCAGCAGGTCAAAGAAGCGGTCTAGCCAACGCTCTTCATAGACGAGGCTGTGGGTGCCGGGCCATTCGCCGAACTTCTCCCCATCGTCGGCGAAGACGACTAGAGGAGTGCCGCCTACCTCCGCCAGCCAGCGAAGATGGTCGAGAACCTGCTCCGGCGGCTGGAAAGGAATGGAGCGGCGCACGACCGCATTGATGGGGAAAACGCTGATCGTCTCTCTCTCCGGCCCATGGGCGGTGAAGTAGCCGAGGCTCTGCCTCTCGGCGAGTCCGGCAAGTTGGAAGTTGTTGTCATCCACAATGGTGTAGTCGACGTCGGCGCGGCGAAGCGCCGGAATGAGCTCTGGTTGCCAAACTCGCTCCGGGAGCCACAAACCCCTGGGTTCCGCCTCGAAGTGCTCCCGGAGGTAGCGGGTTAGGGAACGCACCTGACCGACTTTGTCTCTGTCCGGAATGATAGGAAATATGGGCTCGTAGAGGCCCCCGGTCATCAGCTCCACACGCCCTTCGGAGACGAGCTCCCCTATGGTGCCGAAGATTGCAGGTCGGTGCTCTTCGAGCCACTTGAGGATGCCCCCGGAGTAGTGCAGCACGGCCTTGACCTCATGATGCCGCCGAAGTACCTCCAGGAAGGGGCGATAGGCCCGGTCGTAGATTTTCTCGAAAACGAACTGCAGGTTGCCGGGAGGCTGGTGGTTGTGTACTACGAATGCGACGTGAATCCGAACCATTTCAGCACTCTTTCCGAAGCCGGGATCTCACCCCGCCGTTGCCGCCGAGGCCGGGGGCGACTCGGTGTCGGCTCCGACGATCGGAAGCGGACTGCCGCCTTCTCGAGCAAGACGCTGAGAAAGCATGTCTATGAACCTCTGATAGACCCGCCTCATCTCTGCCAGCAGGCGCACGTGTCCAAGATGCCACCACTCGTCGGCGGTAAAGTAAGCCGACACCTCTGCCTCGGCACTGAATTCTTCATACCACTGTAACAGGTGCAGGTTGTCCGACTGGGATAGCCACAGGGCGATGTCGAGTAGTTCGGGGTCTCCGGAGAGGACGGCCAGGTTGTAGGCGTGCCGCATGAGATGGAAGAGGTCCTGCTGAACAGAGTTGCCCAGGAAGCAGGACATATCGCCTCTGCCCGCCCAAGTGGTGGGTGAGGCGGGTATGTCGATCGAATGCACGTGGCCGCCATACCGATCCAGCGCTTCGCTGGCGGTAAGGGTCGTGACACCATGATGGTCGAGCTCGCCTGGCAGCCACCGGAGGAACTCGAAGATGCCGCTGTCGAGGCGGTGGTGTTCGCCGAAGGTCTCGAAGTCCCACCCCAGAACGGCAAACTCTCCGCCAGTGTCGCGGATCCAGCGCGCATAGTCGCTCGCCTTCAGCGGGTAGCCTTCCCAATCCTTATTGGAGAAGCGGTATCCGACGTCATCGCTCAACCTGTTATGGCGCGGGAGGATGCGGAGATGGTGGTCCGTCTGCACGTAAGTGTGGGTCGGCTCACGCCATTCGAGCAGCTGGCGACCTTCCGCGAAGACTCCCCGGAACCCCAACGATTCGACGGCCGCGTAGATTTCCGGGCTGAGGATCATCTCGGTAGTGTCCGTTACCTGCACCGGCTTACCAAAAAGATCCGTGAGCGCCTCCCTCATCCACGCCATGCGGCGCCGGAAATGCTCGAGGTTTAGCCAGAAAAGGAACGAGTGATATGGCTCGACGCCGATGACCTCCAAATTGGGTCGGGACACAAGGCGGCGGAGCTTGTCGAGCAGCTCTGGATCCCATGCCTCGGCCTGGCGCAGGAACGAAGAGGAGAAAGCGATGTTGATCTTGAGCCCTCGGTCGAGGTGACCGAGGAAATCGTCAACCGCGGGATGGTAGCACCAGCGGGCGACTTTGCGGAAGTAACGTCGATTCAGCGTCTCGTCGAAAATCGCGGCCGACAGCTCTTGTGCTGAGGCGCGCGCAGGCAGTGGTGCAGCTGGCAGCAGCGGGCGTCGAGGCTGGTGAACGACGAGGTAGATGACCGCGTGTTCCGGCATATCATCCGTGTCCAATCGCCTGGGGGACATGCGACCGCCACTCGAGCCGACAGTCGGCGCACTTGAGAGATCCCAGGACGGTATAGTAGCTCGTGTAGCCGGTGCTCGTGTCGCTCTCGCAGAACCAGCACTTCATCGTGTCTTCCTCCGATGTTACTAGATGATCGTGGCAATGCCCGTTTCGGCAGTCGCCTGCCGGTAGGAGTGGAGCAGTTGTCCCGAAATGGTAGGCCAGCCGAAGGCGTCTTCCACCGCTCTGCGGCCGTTCGCGCCCAGCAAGCGGCATCGTTCGAAATCCTCAAATAGCGAAAGCACACCCGATGCCAGACCGGCAGATGTGTCCTCCGTCACGCAGCCGGTCACATCGTGCCAGACGAAGGCGGCCGCGGCGTTTCCCCGCGCTATAACGACCGGCTTGGCAGCGGCCCAGGCATTGAGGCAAGGGGAGACCAGCGACCGGGTGCGCTGTGGCAGACAGATCACATCGCTGGCCTGGCAGAGCTGGGCAAGATCTCTGTCGGAGACTTCTCCCGTCAGGCGGACAGCCTGTTCTATATTCAGCACGCGCGTCCTATCGGTTAGGAACTCGATCATTTCTCCATCGCCGGCGAAGATGACCTTGGCGTTCGGATGTTTCTCCAGTACCAGCGGCATGGCTTCTAGCAGAAGGCCCGGTCGCGCCTCCGGCGTCAGATGCCCGCTGGCGAGCACGACCGGATCGAAGGTTTTGCAGCCCAGGGCGGCCTTCACCTGAGCCGGGTCAATAGGCGGCCCCGGCCAGTTCGGATCGATGCCCGGATACAAGATCTCGACGCGCCCCCACGGCAGGCCCCAGTGGGCGAGGAAGGACCGCTTGAGATCTTCCTCCGGCGCGAAGATCCGGTCCGCGAAATCGTCCGGGTGGTAGCTCCAGGTTGGCTCGAGATTCGGCCTATCGAGCATCCAGACCGGAGGTTCCCATCCGTGGTCCGGTCGAGAGAAGGACCATGCTGTGGTGTGCTCGCCGGTACGACGCAGCTCGCCCAATATGGCGGCCGTCGGCCACTCGAACCCGTGCACGACGGCGAATCGTTCGCCTTCCTCGGCGCGGCGGAGTCGAGCGAGCACCGCGCTGGTGAAGTTGCGTGTCTCCTCGCTGGGGTTGGGGTCTGCGTCGTGAGCACAGCGATGGTAGTGCACTCCGTCGAAATGGCCCTCTGCGGCCTGGCGAGGTCCGCAGGCAGTGAAGACGTGCACTTCGTGCCCGGCGACGACCAAGGCGCGCGCTGTCTCGCTGGCTATGATCGCCGCATCCGTCCACGCTGGTCCGTGCAGAGTCTCCCAGGACAGGATGGCTATCTTCACGCGCTTACTCATTTCTCGGGAGCACCAAGGACCTGACGCGCGCGCTGCAACTTCTGCTTCGCCGACTCCACCAGCTCGCGAGCCTTCGGCGTCCAGGTGTCGCCCCAGAAGAAATAGCATGACGTTTCGGCACGCAGGATATCTTCGTGCGCCGAGCGCACGAGTTCTTCCGGCTCGCCGGCTCGCCGGCTTTCGGCCGGAAGAGAGTCGAGGTGGTGCCGCAGGTAGCGGTAGTCCTGACTCGCGTGCCACACTTCCTTGAGAACGGCCTTCTGAGTCGGGCTACCGGCCCACTGTGCGAAGTCGAATCCGCCGGTCATACCCACGTTCCAGGCCCCGGTGCGCACCTCGGCGGTGTGGTGCGCCGGATGCTCTGACAGATAGCGGCTGATGAGAGTGGGGCGAAGCAGGTAGGCGCCTCGGTGGATGCTTTCCATATAGGGCGCATAGAAGTGGCCCCAGAAGCCCGCCTCCTCTGCGGTCTGCCGGAACCACCCCCCGTTCTCGCCGTCTGACCACGTTGTCAGCAGCGCCGGGCGCTTGATCCGCGTGCTCCAATGTTGGACCTGTCCGACCAGCCAGCCGGGGTCCAACCCGCTCTCTTGGGCATTGGAGATGTCGCGGTGGCGCGGCACGACGGTGATCTCGACCTCGCCTCGTCGAGCCAGATACGGGTGGACCGCCGCGTCCTCCTCTCCCAGCGATTCCTCCTCAGGACTCACGTGGACGTGGTCGACGACTACGTACTCGAACCCGGCCTTCACGAGCGCCGGGATCATGTCCATCGAGAAGGCCATCTCCGGCGGCCAGAAGCCGCGCGGACGCCGCCCGAAGATCTCCACCATCATATCGACGGAGCGCTGCATGTGCTCCTCCCAGTCCGGGGTGGGGATGAGGGGGAAGACTGGATGGAAGTAGCCGGTCGAGAGTAGCTCTATGTTCTCCGCCTCCGCATAGCCGGCGAGCATCTCTTCGATGTCCACCACATCGCGATAGAGGCCCTTGACCGTTGGATCGAGAAACTGCTCCAGCAAAATGCCGGAGAAGTCGACGTGGAAGCATCCGTGGTCGCGGTAGGCCTGCGCGTACATGATGGGCCGCTGGTAGCAGAGCATGATCTGCCGGGCCTCCCACTCGTCGGTGTGCCAGAGCAGCTCGAGGTTGCCCGGTGGCTGATGCATGTGGAACCCGAGGGCGTGACCGATGTCTGGCATCTCAGTTCCAATAGGCCCAGATCGTACGGTCCGCGATCGTATCCCAGTTGAAAACGGTCTCCACAGCGATCCGGCCGTTGTGGCCCATCCAGCGAGCATGGTCCCAGTTGTGCATGATCGTTCCCAGGCCCCAGGCTATCGACTCGGGGTGTTGGTAGACCATGTAGCCATTTACATCGTGCCAGACGTACTCGCCCGGACCGCCGCTGTGCGTCACCACTACCGGCTTTCCGGCAGCCCACGCCTCCAGCACGACGATCCCGAAGGGCTCGTTGCGTGAGGGGATGCAGACAACGTCGCAGGCGTTGTATAAATTGATCACCTCGTCCTCGGGGACGTATCCGAGGAAACGGCAGACGCCGGCCGCCCCATTGCCGTTGGCGATCTCCTCGACATACTGACGCATGTCGCCGTCTCCCACGAAGATGAACTTCGCGTTACCGTAACTGTTGAGCACCTTCGGTACTGCCTCCATCAGGATGTCGGGTCCCTTCTGGTAAACCATTCGGCCGGCGAACAGTACCACCGGGTCCAAGGGCCCGAATCCATAGCGGCCCTTCACCTCGCCCGGGTTTAGCCAGCGCCCGTATTTATGCGGGCTGACCGCGTTGTGGACCACGCGAATCTTGTCGGAAGGCACCTCGTACATCCACTGAATCTCGCCCTGCACCGACCCCGAAACCGCGAGGACCCGGTCAGCCCCCCACGCTGTTCCTCGCTCGATGCCGCGAATGCGCTCCGAATTGCCGCCCCAGAACTGATTCCCGCAGCGGCCGTATTCGGTCGCGTGCACGGTCCAGGCTGTTCGCCGCCCGCGGCCCTCCTTGATCCAGCTGAGGGCGGGGCCTGTGAGCCAGTCGTGACCGTGCACGAGGTCGAACGGGCCGATGTAGTCTTCCGTCTGAAAGACGTGATGGACCAGGGATCGCGAGAAGTTGTGTATCTCGCTGGAGAAGTCGGGATCGAGGTCGAACGGGCACCTGTGATAGTGGACGCCGTCGATCTGTTCGTAGTACGGCTGGTTTTCACCCATGCGGGTGAAAACATGGACCTCGTGTCCCTTGCGCTCAATCGCCGCAGCCAGCTCCGTGACGTGGGCGGACATGCCGCCCACCGCAATCGAATGCAGGGACTCCCACGTCAGCATTGCCAGTTTCATCTTTCCACCCCTTTCTCGGCATGTAGGGCTGCCGACCGGATAAAGTTGTCGTAGAGGGTAATCACCTGGTGGGCCGTGTCGCCGTAACCGGGATTGGACGTCCACCAGTCGATGTGCCGGTAGGTCGGGGGGCGGCTGTCCGGATCGCCCGCGAGACGGGGAAGGGAGAGGTTGACTCGCTGCAGTAGCCAGTCGCCGATCCTCTCGCCCCAGTAGTTACCTCCCAGTTGACCCACATGGTAGGCCTGCTGCATACGGCTGAAGAGCACTCGCTCGGTCCATCCGCCTCCACCCGCCTCCTCAATTGGAAGCCGGTCTGCTGCTGTGAGCGTGGGCGGAGCCTGCTCCGCCGCTCGAGTCGCGAACTTTTCTGTTGCGGCGCTTATGGTCAATGGGCGGATGCCCCGATGGGAGCAGCCGTCGGCCAGTCGAGACAGCACCTCTGCGCCGCGCTCGGGACCGCCTGCCCCGAGGGCAAGGGAAACGAGAGGGAAAGAGATTACGGCCAGCTCACCGGGCATATGCGCCAGAGTCTCACACATCGAGTGGACATCCTGCAGACCCGCCCGAAGATGATGGCGCAATTCGTCCGAGAGCCACTGCAGCCGGCGCGCCATCAAGGGGCCGCCGCCGTAGCGGGAGAGGTGTGCCGGATGGCGGCCATAGTTGACGCGGCCCGCTCCCTCCGCGAAGACTGTCTTTATGCCGAGCCGCCCGAGGGCATGGTAAACCTCGTGGTTGATGGCGAAGCCGCTTACCTCCGCCGCGCGCACAGGCCGGCCGGTCAGCTCCCCCAGTTCGTCCCGGGCCACCGCCATCGTCTCCGTGAATCTGGAGATGTCGAAGGCGAAGAGGCAGCCGTCTCTGGGGTCCGCAGCCACCGGCTCGACATTGGGGGCCCGCAGCATCTCTCCGATGGCGGTGGTCAGTTCGGGTGTCCAGCGCTTACTCATCTCCAGGAAGCCAGCAGAAACGGAGATCGAGAGAGGGACCCCCCGCACGGCGAGCTGGGTGAGGGCGGCTATCGCTTTCGTGAAAGTCGGCGCGACGATATCGCAGAACGCCGCCTCGGCTGCACACAGGTCAAAGAAGCAACGCTCCGCATCCTCCTGCGTCGCCCCCCGCGATACCGGAATCGCCGGCAGGCGCAGCGGCAGTGGAGTGTGCACTGAACTGTAAAGCACGAAGTTGTGTGCCACTAGTCCTCACTCACTCAGCAGGATCTGTAGATCCGCATTCAAGCCCTAAGTGAGATGTTTGGTGATTCAGGGCAAGTGTAGTCCTCCTTCGTCTGCCGGCCGTGGCATATTGGTCCGGTCCTTCGAACGAAAGAAATGCGTAAGCCGTGTTGTCCAGCGCAATGGGAGACAGTTTCCTCATTCCTCACCCTACCGATACGTCAGATAGGAGCCCAGCGTCAAATTCCCTTCACCGAAACGCTCGCTTGTCGCAGCGAACGCCGGCAGCCCAAGAAGTTTACGACATTGGCATGGGATCGCGTTCGGTAGAATGACGATGGATGGCAGGCTGTTCGAACAACGCGGCTGGTTTCATTACAAGATTGCAGAATCTGGCAGGGTGAGCATTGGCGCTGCAAGCAAGAACAGCGTGCTTCGCGGAGCGGTAAGTGCAGCGCGCCGACAACACTGTCGGCTTCGCGAAAGGTATTATCAAGCTTGTGGTAACGCCCTACGACATAGCTGTCGAGGCGCGTCGGCTCGCCATATGTCTGCGGCGGCAAGGTGCCCAGAGCAGCCAGACATACAGGGCCTCCGGCAAAGTCGTTTTGACTGATTGTAGCGCAGTCTCGACGGCCGAAGAAAGGCGCGAGCTCTCTTGTTCGGCGTCCTCCAGCTCGCTACACCGGCGCTCGTACTCCCCCTGCAGATCGCCGACAGTTCGCAGTTGACCGCGCTTCTCCGCCAACGCGAGCGCTGCCTCATTCAGCCGCGCCTTGCCCCAAGGTCTGAGAATCCTGGCCTGCGACTTTTCCAGTTCCTCAGCGACCTTCGCCGGGGACACCGCTGTGCCCAGACCGGCGCCGTATATCCTGTCCGTGATGCCCTCCGCGTCCAGTGTGTCCAGGCCTGCAAGCTCGGCAAGCCCAAATGCGAACACACCGCGGCAGACTTCTTCGGGGATGTGTGCCAACAGACCAGAGAGTGCCGCTGCCGGTAGCTCCGCTCCGGCGTCTTCGTAGACTCGCACCGGGCCGCCCTTGCTGCCCGAGAACCGCTCGACCCATATCCGCCTGTCCGTTCCATCTGATAGCAGCACGCGACTCCCGTGTCGACCACCGGCAAGCGGAGGATAGCGGTTCTCCTTCTTCCTAGCATCCGGAAACCCATACATTAGTCCGCGGAGAAAGGCGAGTAGGGTCGTCTTCCCGGACTCATTCGGACCTGACAGGACGACCAGCCCTGAATCGAATTCACCTTGATCAGGGATCTGGCGGCCGTGGAACATGCCGGATCCGTCTATCGCCAGTCTCAGCAGCCTCAACTTCGGTCCCCCTCAAGTAGCTCCAGGCAGACTGCCTCTGCTCTGGCCAACCAGATCAAGAGCTCAGCGTCCTCGGCAACGAACTCACTGCCGAGCGCCTTGCGCATCTGCGTCTCAAGAGGAGCGAGTTCCTCCCGGATCTCGGCTATGGCATCCGGATGGGCACGGATCTCGTCCGCCACCTCAAGAAGCGTAGCCGCGAAGTCTTGTGCTCGTTTCCTTTCCTCCCGGTCGTATCCACGAGCCGTGCGAACCCGCAGCCGGTCAACCCACACGAACGGGTCATTGCTGCTGTGCTCGTTACGAAGGTGCTCAAGCACTCCATCCACGTAGCCGGGCCTGCTGAGATCGTGATGGAGATCGCCCGAGCCGACGAGGTCAATGGAGCAGACCACTGGTCTGCCCTCGCTGTCCTCCATGATCTCACGACACTTGCCATCGAGCTGGTCCAGCAACTCCTGATCCTCCACGAGGTCACCGATTGCGACCTCTTCGCTAAGCCAGCGGACAGCATCTACCGGCACTAGTTCTTGTAAGAGTCTGTCGGCGTCAGCCGATACCAAGCAGCAGTACCGCTCTCCCGCTTCTGCCCGGCTCCTGCCCTGAGTGTTGCCAGGGTAGACGACAGCCGGGCTCTCCGTGCGCAGGACTTGCTTGTTGTGAACGTGCCTCAATGCCCAGTAGTCCATGCCCGCGACCTCCAAGTCATCCAGGCAACAGGGTGCATAGTCCTCGTGGCCCCCAATCCCCTGGACGTTCGCGTGGAGCAATCCGATCGCTAGCCCCGGTTCCTGGTTCGCTCTGAACTGCTGGGCGAGGTTGGTTCTTACCTCCTTCTGGCCGTGACTGATGCAGTATACCGTCGCCAAGCGCACGCCATTCCGAATGACCGGCACGGCCTCTACGTTCTGCGCCCCAAAACAGTGTGTCGCCGCAGGCCACTGAATGCGAGCCGACCACCCACCAAGCGGATCGTGGTTCCCGAAGACGACAAACGACTCGATGCCGGATCGCGCCAGGCGGGCCAGACCATCCCGGAATCGAAGCTGCGCCCGAAGGCTGCGGTCCTTGCCGTCATAGATGTCTCCTGCGATCAGGACGAAGTCCACCTGCTCCCGTAGCGCGGTTTCGATGACTCGATCATAGGCCGAGAAGATTGCCTGCTGCAGGGCACTGGCCACGTGTTCCGGCGCAGCCGAACGCAGCCCGACGAATGGGCTGTCGAGATGCAGGTCGGCTACATGCAGGAACTTGAACCGCATCATCACCCTCTTCTGTTAACCGCCGCCACTGTTCACCACTGCCCGCAACGACCCCCACTCGGCCGCACACGCTCGGCGATCTAGATGGCGGAAGACGCTCATCCTCGCTTCTCCAGCCTCAGCCCCTCCGCCACCTTCGCCAACGCCTCGTTGATGCGGTTCACCACATCATCCGGCAGATTCGGGTCGTCGACCTCGACCCGAAGGACAAACTTCAGCTCGTGCTCCACGGCGGCGGCAACGATGCTCGCGACTTCGTCGGCGAGATTCTGGATCTCGCCGGTTGTTAGTTCGGCTTGGGCTGCATATGCACCCGTTGGTACCTCGACAGGCGGGCCGACGGGAGGCTTCTCGGTCGGAACCCTCAGATGGATCGTCTGCGCTGCGGACCAATCACAGGGCCAGGGGCCGGAATCTTCAGTGCGCTCTACCATGCGAGTGCGGATGGCGCCGTCGATGGCAGCGCACACTGTAGCCCAGGGAAGATTGACACCGGCCTTCGCTGAGAGCGCCGACGCGACAGCGATCCCGGTGGTCGCTCCATCCTGCCATGCGTCGGGCAGACTCTCCGGCAGAAGATCGATTGGGCTGATGGCCGCTGGCTGCGGCCCGAGAAGCGCCTGTTCAGTAAGGACGCCAGAGGGCACGTCGTCCTTGAGGATACTGGCAGGGCCATTGCGCAGCCACAGGTAGCCTTGTGACACAGCAGCGCGGACAGCCCCCTCTACCACGTCTCGGGCAGTCTTCGGGACGGCTGTCGGCTGTTCATAGCCATTGCGCGGTATTCTGGCCACCTTGGTGCCGTCGAAGTAGGCGAGCATCTGAGCAAATGGGATCGCTTCCGGCGGGTCGGCCCATAAGTCGGGGAGCACGCCAGGCTGAAGCAGGCCAGGCAAATCAGACTACCCACAGGGCTGATGTTGTAGCCCCGATAGAGCAGTCCGATCAGGGTCGGCTCTCCCGTCGGCCCCTCGAAGGCGATCACCCACCAGGTCAGGACGAAAAGACCCATCCCCCAGATGAGGGCGCAGGTCAGCGCAAAGGCTCCCGTATTCAGTCTCATTCTATCCTCCTTAGGCCAGAGCAAGAACGCTAGCCGCCGCCTACCAGCGGAAGATCGCCGCTATCGGCCCATCGGTTGGCATGTCGTTGTCGTCTATCACGAAAACGCGAGCGCCGCTCGTGAATGCGCGAACGGCTGCCAGGTTCAGAAGTTCTTCATCGCCGGGTTGGGGACTGTCATGCACTCGCATCTGACGCTTAGCAGAGCCAAATGTGCCCCAGCGTTGCGCTCCCTTCTCGACAAACAGAGTCGCGACGCGGCCATCGGTCGCAGCTCGGATGACATCGGCGAGGTTCGTCGAGGCCCGCTCACCTGCTTTGAGCTGCCCGAAATCTTCAATCGCCTGAGTCTGCGCCTGGCGAACGAGCGGCGCGACGATTTCCCATGCTCGGCCCCTGAGTTCGTCCTCGCTCAGGTCATCAGGATTCGTCTTGACCCCCTCGTCGGTGAGGTTACGATAACTGTTAGCCTCGCGGTAGATGGGGTGAAGGTACTCGATTCCAGCGAGCACGAGCGGCACCGCCTCATCTCTTACGATGCCCTGGAGGGCTTTGTCGATCTGCCGAAAGTAGCGCAGGATGTTGGTCTTACGGTCGTCGGTACCGACGCCGTGGCCGTGGAAAACCGCGGTATGCCGGTCCCCGCCCGCGCCTGCACCGCTTGGCACCGTATGGGATTGGAGCTGCTTTTCCGGTTCATCGAAACGGAGAGCATCTGCCAGGTCCTTGGGCATCTGCTCGACAGGAATCTCGGCGATCTCGTACTGTGTTCCCTGAAAGAGCCTGGTGCCGCCCAGCCCCAGCGCCAGCACGAAATAGCGACCGTCGTCTGCGATCACAGAAAGAAGCGGAATGAGGTGGAAGCGGCTCTGGACGATCGCGGACTCCTCGACAGGTACAGGCAACTGGTAGTATTTGAAGAATCCGGGCGCAGCGAAGAGGGCCATGCCGTTAGCTTGGTTCTGCCAGAGCGTAGGCTCATCAAGCAGCCCTTGAACAGGTTTCAGGAAATCTCCTCGTTCCTTTGCGGCAATCCCGTGCTCCTCCAGCAGGCTCTCTGCCTCCCGGGCCAGGTTCTTGAGCCGGGTCATGTTCTGCGAGGTCCCTGCGCCAACGTGGGTCGTGGGGAGGTAGAGCGAAAGACACGGCTTGCCTTCTAGCTCAGCGAGCAGTCTGAGTTCATCTCTCGAGGGGAGGCGCATTGCAGCCCTCCTGCGGATCATACTTCACCGCGCCGATCCGGTGGACATCACTCCCGCCAGTACCTCGGCCGACCGTAGTAATCATAGAGACGCATCTCATACTCGCGGTTGACAGGGGATGAGGGATCGTACTCGGGGCTTCCCTCAATCACCGCTGGGTCGAGATCTGTCTGCATCTGGCGATCGTGCCAGTTGATATGCGTGATCCAGCCTGGCGAGACGAGTACCTTCCTGCCGGCAAGCCAGGAGCCGATGTCAGCTACAAGGTAACGAATGGTCCAGTCATCGGTGTCGGCGATGACGTCGTCGACCTTCCCGATCTCTCGGCTTGCAGCGCGGATGCGATAGCCGATGACCTCGTTGACACTCCGCAGGTGCGGATCGCCGCGGTCTTCCTTTTTCTCCTTCGCCGTCTCCGCGCTTCGCACGGGAACAGCCACAGGCGCACCCATACCGGCGACCGGCCAGTATGGGGCCCAGCGGTAGTAGTCTGCGAGGGCCGCTTCTTGCTGACGGCTGACAGGGCGATCAGTGCCAACGGTAGGGCTCTTCTCAATCTGCTCAGAGGAGAGTGACAAGGGTAGCCTCTGAGCCGACCACTCTGGCTCGCCCATGGACTCAGGGGATATCAGAACCTGTCGGCCTGACAGCCACCCGCCGGTGTCAACGACGAGATACCGTACAACCAAAGCAGCGTCATCGAAATAGAAGTCCGCAACCTTGCCGATATCCCTGTCCGTCGCACTGATCTTGTAGCCTACTACCTCGTTCAGGCTCCTGATCATTTCGTTTCCTCCTTTGCCGACTCACTTGTCGGATTCGCATGTGGCCTTCGAAATAGCACGTCTCCTTCGCTGGAAACAGCGATCCACTTGCTCCTGCCAGCTCAACAGTGCTTCCTCCCAGGAACCACGTACCGGGACCAGGCACCTAACCTCCTCTTGCGATTCCCCATTCTGGGATCCACCGCACGCTGCTCTTGGCTCTTCCGTGCTCTCCTTTGCTTTGTCGCCGTTCTCACTTTGCTCCGTTCCCTTCGTGGCAGCATCTCCCCCTGCCTTGCGGCGGGCAGTAGAGAGCGCAGCTGACGCGGTTACTCAAACTACGCAATGCCGAGGCATCGAGTTCCTGCACCCCCGCCTCGATGGCTATCCCGGGCCGGTTCAGGGTTCGGGAAGTTGCAGACATGTGTACAATACTGCGAGCATCCACGCGGCCTTAAGTGCGGCCACTGGTTGCTTTGATCGTCACCCCTCGCCACTGCCTTGCTTAAGAGTAGCTTGGCCGAGATTCACACGAACCCCTCTACAGCAATGTCCAGAAATGGCACACGCGGTTTGGCTCGCCGAAGGACTTGATGTGAGCTCAGAAGAACCATTTCCTTGAGGAGGCCTGGCAGAGCGATGTCGAGTCGACCCTCGACACCGCAGTTACAGTCGCAGAGCCTATTCGGAAGTCCGCTCTGAACTCTGGCTGCGTGCCGCCGCGGAACGCACCGGCAATATCCCTGCGGCTTCCCGACTGCCTGTGAGCAGCCACAGGAGCTAGCCTGCATGACAGGAAACCTCTTGGCTATAGACGACAACTGGCGAGAGCACACGGGAGGAGCAAAGCCCATGTCCGACAGTGTCTACAAGGTGATCGAGCTGATAGGAACCAGCGAGAACTCGTGGGAAGAAGCGGCCCGCAACGCGATTGCGACTGCGTCGAAGACCCTGAAAGAGCTACGGGTCGCTGAGGTCGTTTCTCTCGATATGCAGCTGGATGACGGCAAGGTTGTGCGCTATCGCGCCAAGATCAAGGTTTCCTTCAAGTACCTCGAGAAGGAATGAACTCTCATATTGCTGGCCTATCGCGCCGGAGACCGCCGAGGCGCTAACATAGGCCAAAGGAGATGCCAATGTCCGGGGCCATCGTCATACACGGTACTGTTCTCGCTTCGATCATCGCCCTGATAGCGGGGATTCTGATCCTGATCAGGCCACGACTGCTCAACTACGTCGTGGCGCTATACCTCATCATCATTGGAGTGCTTGGTCTGCTGAGTGCAATGATAAGATGACGCGCCCTCCGCGAACGCGTTGGCAGGACATGATCTGGTCAAGACACGAGGGTTCTTCTTGCAGTCGCCATCCGGCAAGAAGAGGAAGGAGTTAACCACATGACCGAGACGGGAATCACCTCATGGCATGAACTGCTCAACCGGACTGTTGAGCTGGGACTGGGAGCTGCTCTGCTCACCAGGGAGTCTGCGCAGAGACTCGCGGACGAACTCTTGAAGAAGGGAGAGATGAGCCGCGAGGAAGGCAAGAAGCTCGTCTCTGACATGCTCAAGAAGGGGAAGGATCAGAAGCAGCGGATGGAAGAGTTCGTCACCGGCATTGTTGAACACGCGCTGGAGAAGATGGAGGTCGCGCGCCGAGCCCAGATTGAGCAGCTCGAGAAGCGAGTCGCAGCCCTTGAGAAGCGGCTCGACCGGCCTGGGCGGAGGTTCGGGCGGAGCATCTGAAATGATGGCTCTCGGCCTCGGCCTTCGGCATCTGAGTCGCCTCCGCGAGATTCTGTCGGTCCTCGTCATCGACTTCGGCTTTGGCCACATCCTTGACCAACTCGGTGTTGCCGGCCAGCTCCCCGGCGTGCGGAGGCGTCGGCCTGCCCGTAGGGTTGAGGAGGCACCCGACCCGCGCCGGTTGCGGCTTGCGCTGGCCGAGCTTGGCCCCACATTCATCAAGCTTGGACAGATGTTGAGTGCCCGGGGAGATATCCTTTCCCAGCCCGTAGTCGCGGAACTCCGCCGACTCCAGGATGAAGGTCCCGAGGTGCCGTTTTCGGAAGTCCGGGGCGTCATTGAACGGGAGCTCGGCCGGCCCGTAGAGCAATGCTATGCCTCCAGCAATCCGAAGCCGCTCTCGGCGGCCTCGCTCGGCCAGGTCCACGCCGCAGTCCTTCCTGATGGACGAGAGGTGACAGTCAAGGTGCTCCGGCCGGGTGTCCGTCGCCAGGTCGAGATAGATCTTCAGGTCCTGGGCGACATCGCAGTACTCCTGCATCGCCGGGTACCGTCACTCCGCAGCCACGACCTCCCGAGTTTCGTACGCCAGTTCTCCACGCAGATGCAGGACGAGATGTCCTACAGGATTGAGGCGTACAACGCCGACCGGCTGCGAGTGCGGCTTGAAGAGGCCGAGATCAATGTTCGCATTCCCCACGTCGTCTGGGATCTGACAACCAAGGAGGTGCTCACGACGGAGCGCGTGTATGGTCACCGCGCTGACCGCGGTCTAGCGCTTCCGCCTGACATCGACAATATCGCGGTCGCATCCCAGATCGGCCGCGCCGTTTTGCACCAGATCTTCGTATGCGGTTTCTTCCATGGCGACCCCCATCACGGGAACATGCTCGTGGGCGAGGATGGCGCGATCGTGCTGCTCGACTTCGGCATCATGGGGTACTTCGATCCGCGCACGCGCCGGCTCGTCGCGGACGCCGTCCGGCATGTCTATGAGGAAGACATCGACGGCCTCACCACCGCGTTATGCGAACTTGGCGTCGTGGGTGGAGATGCGAATATGCAGTCTCTCCGCAATGAGTTGGCGCGCATCGTCAGTCGCTTTATGCTACTTCCGCGGCGGGAGTTTCCACTGGGTGAGGTCTTGATGCAGACCCTGCGCGCTCTCTGGCTCAACAGCGTACGCGTGCCAGCCGAGCTTTCCCTGGCCGCCAAGGCGCTGCTATACGGCGAATCCGTCGCCACAGATGTCGATCCCGACTTCGACTTCCGAGACCTTACGCAGCCGATCCTCCGGGATGCACGCGCTCGCTCGCTCGCGCCCGGCGCGCTCGCAGATCGCCTTGCACGCGGCGTCGAGGATGCCGCCAGCCGCCTCTATCGAATGCCGATTCACCTGGAACGGGTGCTGTCTCTGATGCAACAGGGAGGGTTGCAGGTACGCGTCGAGGATGTGCAAGTGGAAACACGCTGGGGACGAATTGGCCGCGTGCTCAACCGAGTGGGTCTCAGCCTGCTCTCGGCCAGCCTGCTCGTCTCTGGCACGATGTTCATGGTTCAGGGAGAGCATGCCACTCACATCTGGCTAGGCACAACTGCCCTTTGTCTCGGTTTCGCCTGCGGCCTCATCGTAGTTGTCCGCAGCCTCCGGCCGGGACAGCTTTGATCCGGCGCGTGCGAGTGACATGAGAGAGGTCGGGAGGTATCGGTGACTAGAGGAAGGACGCGTGGAATGGACATAGAGGCTTCTGTACCCGTTCCCCTGGTGGCCTACTTCTCCATGGAAATCTGCCTGGAGCCGGAGATTCCCACCTACAGCGGCGGACTGGGGATCTTGGCAGGCGATACCGTGCGAGCAGCTGCCGATCTCGGCGTGCCCATGGTTGCTGTTAGCTTAGTGCATCGTAAGGGCTACTTCCATCAACACCTGGACGAAGATGGCAATCAGTCAGAAGCGCCCAGCCCTTGGAGCCCTGAGGATGTGCTGGAGCCCGTATCCCCGCACGTCTCCGTGTCCATCGACGGTCGAACGGTGCGCGCGCAGGCCTGGCGCTATCCAGTGCAGGGCATCGGGGGGCACGCGGTACCGGTATATCTGCTTGACACGGCTTTGGCGGAGAACTCCGAACACGACAAGACTCTCACGGACTACCTGTATGGTGGCGATGATCACTACCGGCTGCGTCAGGAGGCCGTTCTCGGACTTGGCGGGGTCTGCCTACTGCGCGAACTTGGTATCACCGAGGACGTCTGCTATCACATGAACGAAGGGCACTCAGCGCTTCTCGCTCTCGCTCTGGTCGAGGGGCAGATGGCCAGCAAGGGGCCCGAGGCCGCTACCGACGAGATCGTAGAAGCGGCTAGACAGCAGTCCATCTTTACCACGCACACCCCGGTGCCCGCCGGCCATGATCAGTTCCCCATAAGCCTTGTTCGAGAAGTGTTGGGCGAGCGCCGCGCGGCGCTGCTGGAGGCGGCCGGCTGTTGCCTCGACGGGAGACTCAACATGACTCACACTGCGCTGCGCTTCTCCCGCTATGTCAATGGCGTCTCAATGCGCCATGACGAGGTCTCCAGCGGGATGTTCCCAGGCTATCCCGTGAACGCAATCACCAACGGCGTGCACGCTGTCACCTGGACGTCGCCTGCCTTTCAGGCGCTGTACGACAAGCATGTTCCCGAGTGGCGGCGTGACAACTACTACCTCCGGTATGCTGTAGGCATTCCACTTGACGAAATCCAGCAGGCCCACACTGGGGCCAAGAAAGAACTGCTGGCCGTGGTGAAAGAGAGAGCCGGGGTGGCCCTGGACAAGGATACACTGACCATCGGCTTCGCGCGCCGAGCCACAGGTTACAAGCGGGCTGACCTGTTGTTCTCGGATCTGGACAGGCTGAGGTCCATCGCACGCCGGATGGGACCACTGCAGGCAATCTACGCGGGAAAGGCGCATCCTCGGGATCAAGAGGGGAAGAACATGATCCGCCGCGTATTCCAGGCCGCGGCCGAATTAGGAGACACCGCTCCCGTGGTCTACCTCGAGGACTACGATGCTGCTCTCGCTCGCTTGCTCTGCTCTGGAGTTGACCTGTGGCTCAACACTCCTCTGCCGCCGCACGAGGCCTCTGGAACCAGCGGCATGAAGGCTGCGCTCAATGGAATCCCCAGCTTGAGCGTGCTGGATGGCTGGTGGATCGAGGGACACGTAGAAGGCGTCACAGGCTGGTCTATCGGCGACAGCGTGGGAACCTCGTCGGATTCGGCTGTGGAGGCCGCGTCACTATACGACAAGCTGGAGCAAGTGATCCTTCCGCTCTTCTGCCAGCACCCAAAGGCCTACGCCCAGATAATGCGTAACGCTATCGCCATGAACGGTTCCTTCTTCAACACTCAGCGGATGATGTCCCAGTACGTGAGGAACGCCTACCCAGCGGCACGGGGATAGCCCGCTGACGACGATCGGGCGAGAGCGACCTGCCCAGGCACCAAAGGCGAGGCGACTGCATAGGGCCAAGTGACGAATCTCGACCTCCACAAACCGAAGTGCGGCATGGGCAGCACTCAGATCAGCGATTCACTGCGACAATTGAGCGGACCGTCGAGCTAGGACGAGCTTGCCGACCTGCCCACCGATCAGTGGCAGCGCGCTCATCCCCAGAATCACCGACCATCCCGCCGCGTCGGGCGGGACGACCTTCAGCACGTGAGCCAGGAACGGGATGTACAGCGCTCCAAGAAGAAGCACAAGGCAGAGGCTTAGAGCGCCCCACACATAGGTGTTGGAAACGACGTCATTGCGAAGTATGCCAGACGCGGCGTCGCGCATGTTGAAGACGTGCCAGAGCTGGGCGAAGGCGAGAGTCAGGAAAGAAACGGTTACCGCTCTGGGTGTATCTATGTGGAGCCAGAGCAGGGAGAGCGCCAGCGCCCCCAATACTGCGGCCGCGATCCCGGCTCCGTAGCCGCCGACTCCTTTCCAGTGGCGTGAGGTGAGGATCGGTTCGCGCGGGTCGCGCGGCGGATGATCCATGATGGCCGGCTCTCCTTTTCCCATGCCCAATGCGAGAGCAGGAAACACATCGGTCACCAGATTCAGGAACAGGATTTGCAGGGGCAGAATGGGCAAAGGCGCGTTGACGATGGAAGCAAGGCCGACAATCATCACCTCTGCGACATTGCACGACAGCAGGTAGAACACGAATCTGCGGAGGTTGCGGAAGATGACTCGACCCTGTTCAACGGCGTGGACAATGGTGGCGAAGGCATCGTCGAGCAGGACCATGTCCGAGGCCTCGCGTGCTACCTGGGTGCCGCGCCGGCCCATGGCAATACCGATGTCCGCTTTCTTGAGCGCGGGAGCATCGTTCACGCCGTCGCCAGTCATCGCCACAATGGCATGGTTGCTCTGATACAGGTCAACCAGATGAAGTTTCTGTTCGGGGCTTACGCGGGCGAAGATGCGGGCCTCCGTGAAACGGCGGCGCTCCTCCTCGGATAGCTCCTCTACGGGCCGGATCTCGTCTCCCATGATCACATCCGCGTCGCCCTCGTCCCGCAGACCTAAGCTGTGGGCGACGTTACGGGCGGTGGCCGCTTGATCGCCGGTCACCATGACGATCCGGATACCGGCAGACTGCGCAGCACCAATCGGCCTTCGCACTTCCTCGCGCGCCGGGTCGCGCAGTCCCACGAGACCCACGAAGAGCAGGTCGCGATAGGGTTCGTCCTCGGGCGACTGCACGGTCTTCTCGGCCAGCGCCAGCACCCGCAGGCCGTCCTCGGCAAGATCTTTGTTGCGGCCGAGCCATCGCTCACGGTCGAAGTCGTTGTCGCCCTGGCTGCCAGCGGCATTGGAGCAGACCTCCAGCACGGCTTCGGGCGCGCCCTTGACAGCTACCCGGTAACCTCCTTCACTCTCATGGGCGGTAGCCATCATCTTCAGGTCAGGGTCGAACGCGTGCTCCTTGGCTTCGGACATTTCCTCCACCACATTGGGTCTCCGCAGGCCCGCCTTCTCACCTGCGACAAGCAGCGCCACCTCCATGGGATCGCCCACGGCCCTGTCTTCATCCTTCTCCGCATCCAGGTCTAGAGATGCGCCATTGCAGAGCACGCCGATCTCGAGGGCGCTTCGCAGCAGTGGCTCGTCCTCAACATTCACAGCCCGGCCGTCCCTGTGGAATTTGCCTTGGCGCGCCAGCGCGGCCCCGGTCACTTCCACGTCTCCATCTGGGAGAGCGAACAAGGAGACAGACATTCGGTTCTCGGTGAGGGTACCGGTCTTGTCGGTGCAGATGATGTTTGTCGCGCCCAGCGTCTCAACCGCGGAGAGACGGTTGATGAGCGCGTTGCGTCGTGCCATCCGCAGCATGCCGCGGGCGAGGGCTGCGGTAGCGACGATGGGCAGCCCCTCGGGAATGGTCGCCACGGCAAGTGCAATGGCCGTCTCAATAATGAGCAGCAGATCTCTGCCGCGGAGGAGACCCGCGGTCAACACCAGCGCGGCGATAACAAGCGTCACCCAGACCAGCCTCTGTCCCAGTTGATCGAGCCGCCTCTCCAGCGGGGTCGCCTGCTCGTGCGTCTCCTCCGCTAGGGTGGCCACGCGGCCCAATTCGGTGTTAACCCCGACTGCGACGACCACAGCCTCGCCTGTCCCTTGCGTAATGGCTGTGCCCTTGAAGGCCATGTTCGAGCGCTCAGCCAGGGGAGTACCTTCGGCGATATCTTCGACCTGCTTGGTAACCGGCACAGACTCTCCGGTGAGGGTGGACTCGTCAAGCTGAAGGTTCGAAGCTTCAACCAGGCGCAAGTCTGCTGCGATCACGTCCCCGGCTTCCAGGATGGCGATGTCCCCAGGAACCAGGGCCCATGCAGGCACGACGCGGACGGCGCCATTTCGGCGCACGGTGGCGGACTGGCGCCCGAGCCGTCGAAGCGCCTCCATGGACCGGGCGGCGCGTATCTCCGTGGCAAAGCCGATGGCCGCGTTGATCACGACTACCGCGGCGATGGCAATGCCGTCCACCCATTCCCCAAAGGCGAAGGCCACCAGCGCGGCCGCCACCAGAAGCAGAACCACCAGGCTCCTGAACTGATTCAGCAGAACCGCCCAGACGCTCATACGCCTGGCCTCGGGCAGGGCATTGACGCCGTGTCGGCGTCGCCTTCGCCTCACCTCATTGGCCGTGAGCCCGGTCTCGGGGGAAACGCCAATATCTTCCAGGACTTTGCCGGCGGCCTGCGCCCACGGCTTCATCGGCAAGCTTGCGGTCTGATGTTGGGGATCGGTCTTGGTCATAATTCCTGCCAGTCGGGCCAGGTTGGGTGGCGACAGCGTGCTTACTGCTGTGACTCGGCGCTGAGTGCCTCGAAGCCGCCAACGATATCGAGCAACTCTGCTGTAATGGATGACTGGCGCTGCTGATGGAACTGCTTGCGCAGTTCCTGAATGCGCTCCTCAATGTTCCGCTCAGCGGCCTGCATCGAGGCCATGCGGCTGGCGTTTTCGGCTGCTAGGGACTCAAGCACAGATTGGTACACGGAAACAAGAAGATGCTGTCGGATCAGCGCGGAGAAGAGCGAGTCCCAACCCACGGTGAACATCGGGAGGGTCTTTCCGGTCCAGCGCCGTTCCTCAAGCGCTTGCAGCCAGTCAGCGTCCACCGGGAGGAGTTGGCGAGTATTCGACCGATAGCTTTGCCGAGAAGTCGGTTGATTGTGGAGAATCATCACGCGATCAACCCCGCGCTCGTCACGCCACCGGTCCATCTTCAGCAGAATATCCTGGACGAGGGGGGTGATCCCCGAAAGCGAAGTCGGGATTGAGAAGACTTCACCAGGTTGTATGCCGACCTGCTCCAGGGGAAACGGGAGACGGAGACCGATCGCGAGGATATCTCCATCGCTAGACGCAATACCCATCTCACCTATCTTCCGGGCCGCGTAACGAGCAATGTCCTCATTGAACTGTCCGCACATGCCCTGATCTGACCCAATAATGATGGCCCCCGCCCGCTTGCTGCCTATGGGTGCCGCGACGCTTAACTCTTCGGGCCGGTTGCGGAGCGCTATCCGGAGTCCGAACTCGACTGTGTGATGGTAATCTCGGAGCGAGTCAACGGCCTCCTGGAAATGACGAATACTGAGTGCCGCCAGGGCTTTCATGGTCTTGACCACAGACCGCAAGTCGTCAGCCGTGTCGATCTTGGCTTGCAGCTCCTCAAGCGTTTGCATCTTCAGTCGCTCCCGAATGATTCCAGCGCCTGTCGCGCTGTATCCAGGATTTGCTGCTGGTCTTCGCTTGCGAGATGGTCGCCATGGTGAATCTTGTCCGCCGCATCCGACAGCCTGTCAGCGACGGCCTTCCTCACTACCTGCTCGGCCCGCGCGATGTCTTTCACATCAATGTCGTCGAAGAGGCCGCGGGTAACCGCCAGAAGGACGGCCATCTGCTCGGCCGGGGGGATGGGCGCATATTGCGGCTGCTTCAGGCTCTCCCGAATCCTTCGCCCGCGCTCGATGGTGCGGCGCGTGTCCTCGTCGAGGCGTGTTCCGAAGCGCGAGAAGGCCTCAAGTTCCTCGAACTGCGAATAGGAGAGGCGAAGATCGCCCGCCACCTCCTGATAGGCGGGAAGCTGGGCCTTGCCCCCCACCCGCGAGACCGAACGCCCTACATCCACGGCCGGCAGCAAGCCTTTCTGCTGGAGATCAGGCGAGACATAGACTTGTCCATCGGTGATGGAGATGAGGTTGGTGGGGATGTAGGCGG
This sequence comes from Armatimonadota bacterium, assembly GCA_011773575.1. Lineage (GTDB taxonomy): Bacteria > Armatimonadota > Hebobacteria > Hebobacterales > WVXJ01 > WVXJ01. The sequence goes on from WVXJ01000137.1 coordinate 24,800, forward strand.
AGATGTTCTGCGCCTCGGTCTGGATGATGGGGAGCGCGGTGAGGGAGCCGCCTCGATTCTCCTTGAGATTGGTGGCGCGTTCGAGCAGATGGGAGTGGATGTAGAAAATGTCGCCGGGATAGGCCTCTCTCCCTGGCGGCCGTCGCAGCAGCAGGGACAGCTCGCGGTAGGCCCGCGCATGGCGGGTGAGGTCATCGTAGACAATAAGGACATCCCGTCCCTGCCGCATGAAGTGCTCGGCCATGCTGGTCGCGGCGTAGGGGGAGATGTACTGGAGGCCGGGTGCGTCGTCGCCGGTGGTGACCATTAGCGTGGTGTGGTCGAGGGCGTCATGATCGCGCAGATCGGCGACCACCTTGGCCACCGCCGAGCCGCGCTGCCCGATGGCGCAGTAGATGCAGAGCACATCGTAGTTCTTCTGGTTGATGATGGTGTCTACCGCGATCGCCGTCTTGCCTGTCTGGCGATCACCGAGGATGAGCTCGCGCTGCCCGCGTCCGATGGGGATGAGGGCGTCCACTACTTTGATGCCCGTCTGCAGGGGGACGCTTACGGCCTGGCGTTCCATGATGCCCGGCGCCGGCTGCTCCACCTCGCGGCGGCGGGTAGTGTGGATGGGGCCGCGTCCGTCAACGGGGCGTCCCAGGGCGTCAACTACTCGGCCGAGGAGCGCGTCGCCCACCGGAACGTCGAGCAGGCGATGCGTGCGCCGGACCTCGTTGCCAGCTTCGATGTGCTCGCTCTCGCCGAGAAGGACAACGCCAACCTCGTTGGGGTCCAGGTTGAAAGCAAGGCCGGGCAGGTCGCCTGGGAAGGAGATCAGTTCCTCGGAGCGGACTGTGGGGAGGCCGGAGACTCGAGCGATGCCCTTGGCTACGTAGGTGACAGTACCCGTCTCCTGGACCCCCAGTTGGAGGAGAGGGCGGTCAAGGAGGCGATCCAAGGCCTTCGTCAGGTCTTCGGTTACCGTTCTGAGATGCCGGTCGTCACTCGCCATTTCCGCCGCTCTCCTCGGCTAGTGCCTGGGAAAGGCTGTCGCTCAGGGCATCCAGATACTCGTTGACACTCCAGGCGATCTTCCGTCCGCCGGCATGCAGCTCGATGCCGCAGATCAGCTTATCAGATGTCGTGAAGCTGGGGTGCAGGCTGCCCGAGAAGCACTCTTTGAGTGCTTCCGTCACCTTGCCTCGCGCCTCGTCCGGGAGCTGAAACGAACTGACGACCGTGAGGGAATCGGACGAACTGCCCGCCACATCGCCTATCTGCTCGCGGGCGTCATCGTCCATTTCGCGCAGGCGATCGAGGAAGACCCCCACGATGCGGGACTCAAGGCGTTCGTCGGCCAGATCGCGCAGGACGCGGCGCGTGATAGCGCATACCTGCCTGGCCGCCTGGTCCCGCATCTCCCCGAGAAACGAGTCGTGCTGCTGGCGCAGCGACTCGCGCCAGCGGAACTGCATCTCGTCGACCTCCTTCCTTGCTGAATCGATCAGTTCGCGGCGCTTCTGCTCGGTCTCCTGCTTCGCCTGTTCGAGTGTCTCACCGCGCTTCTGCTCCAACTCCTCCCGTGCCTGGCGGTGGGACTGCGCCTCCTCTTCCGCCTCTTTCTCCCGATCCTCGGCCTCGCGCAAGCGGTCCGCGATTCTCTTCTCGCGCTGATCCATGGCCTTTACTATCGGCCCATACAGAAAGTGCTTCAGGAGCCCCACCAGCACCAGGAAGTTGACGATCTGCGCAACGACTGTGAACCAATCAACTTGCATGGACGGTTACTTCCCGGACACAAAGTGGTTCCAGAATGGATTGGCGAAGATGACGATCATGGAGACGACGAAGCAGTAGATGGCGCAGGACTCGATCATCGCCAGGCCGACGAAGAGCGTGCGCGTGATCGTGTTCGACTCGTCGGGCTGCTGGGCGATTGACGAGAGCGCCGACATGACGGCCCGACCCTCCGCGAGGGACGGACCAATGACGCCCAGGGCGATGGTGAGCCCGGCAGTGACGATGGAGACAATGGCGGTGATCTCTGTGCCTGTCATTTAGGATTCTCCTCTTGATTGGTCTTGTTCCGGCTCTTGGTCCAGGCGCTCGCGTCGCCGGCGGGCGGCCGATGCGATATAGACCATAGCGAGGACCGCGAAGATGTAGGCCTGGACGAGGCCGACCAGAAGGCCGAGAGCGTGCATGACGATGGGGAAGAACAGTGGCGTCAGCGCCACCAGGATGGCCACGATCATTGAGCCGCTCATGATGTTGCCGAAGAGACGGACGGCAAGGGCGAGGGTCCGCGTGAGCTCGCCTATGAGATGGAAAGGCAGCATGAGAGGGGTCGGGCGAACATAATGGACGAAGTATCGCGCGACGCCCTGCTCCGCGATCCCGTGGGCCGGGACTGCCACGAAGACGCAGAGAGCAAGGGCGGCCGTGGTGGAGAGCGAGCCTGTGGGCGGGTGATATCCGGGCACGATGGTGAGGATGTTCGAGACGGCAATGAAAAGGAAGAGACTGCCCACGAACGGTAGATAGGGGCGGGGATCGTGCTGACTGATCTCGCGAATCTGGCTGCGGATGCCGTTGACGAGGACCTCAAGCAAGTTCTGGCCTCGAGAAATGTCCGTGCCCGAGGTGAGCCGGCGTGTGACCAGCCACGAGAACAGCACCATCAAGACCATCACTACCCAAGTGAAGACGATGGTCGCGTTGAGCTTCAGCGACCCCATCTCCCAGAGTGTAATGCTGTCAGGTGTGATGGTCATGGCGCGGTACCACCTCTCGCAGGCAATCGGGCGAGACGCCGCTGGCCCCATCGCCGGACGAGGAATAGGCGCGCGGCGATGAAGCCGCCGAGCGCCAGCAGGAAGCGTCGCCAGTCGCCCGCGCCAATCAGGTAGAAGCCAGCCAGCGCGAGGACGACGCGAACGAGAAGACTCCCCAGGCTCAGCACCGCGGGGTGCCGCGAGACCGCCAGGCGTCGGAGGGTGATCCACAAGGCGGCGAAGTAGATGAGTCCGAGCGCGAACCCACCCACCGCCGCCAGAACAAGGTTGGCCGTGCTACTCATTATCATCTTCCCCTGTTTTCTCGATCATCTTGCGCTCCCGCGACACCCAATACCAGGCGTTGAGAACGCCCAGCCCCACCCCGATGATGAGGAGCATGAGCGTCCAGGAGTGAGGACTCGGGTAGGTTCGGTCGATCCAGATGCCCAGGGCCACGCAGGCCAGCACTGGTATCGCTACCGACCAGCCAACCACTCCCATCATGCCCAGCCCGAACCAGATGCTCTCTTCTCTCTCGCGGCGCGCACGCATCTTCCGCTTCTCCTGGGCGGCGATCTTGCGGCCCAGATCGTCTTGGGAAGTGCTCCCTCTACCCGGATTGCTCATGCCGCAGCCTCCCGAGTTCCATGAAGCGTCGGACAATGTCAGACTCCAGGCGCGCAAGGGCTGAGCGCGTAAGCTTCTCTCGCTCCTCAAGGCTGAGAAACTCTCGCTCGATGGTTTCTCGCAACTCGCCCAAGTCGCCGCCGCAGACAGCTCTCCGTGTTGATACCACTACTTCAGGTCCATTTTTGACCAGTATCCCCTGATCCACTGCGAGGAACCTCTCGGTACCGTCGTCGGCCTCGAAGGATAGCAGGCCAGCTACGAGCGGAGCAACGAAGTCCACATGGCGCGGCAGAAGACCGAACGATCCGTTCGCGGCCTCGGCGACGACCTTCCGAGCGGGCTCGTCAATCAGTACCTTCGTCGGAAGAAGGACTCTCAGCCTCATCCGTATCTCCTCGTTTCCTGGCCTCGCCTATGTTGCCAATCATGTAGAGCGCTCGCTCAGGACGGTCCGCGAACTCGTCATTGAGTATCCGCTTACACCCCTCCAGCGCCTTCTCCAGTCTCACGGTTCTGCCCTTCCGTCCGGTGAACTGCTCCGTCACGAAGAATGGCTGGGTGAGGAAGCGCTCCAGTCGGCGGGCGCGGTTGACGGCCTGCCTGTCCCTTTCGGAGAGCTCCTCCATGCCCAGCATGGCGATGATGTCTTTCAGATCTTCATAGTTGGCCAGAGTGCTGCGAACCTCACGTGCCAGTTGGTAGTGGCGTTCACCTACGACCTGAGGTGTGAGCAGATTGGAGTTCGATTCCAGCGGGTCAATGGCCGGGTACAGTCCCTCGCTTGCCTTCCGCCGGGAGAGGACGATGGAGGCGGAAAGGTGGGCGAAAGTGTGCACGGCCGCCGGGTCGGTGAAGTCGTCAGCCGGCACATAGACAGCCTGGATGGAGGTAATAGCGCCGGTCGCCGTGTTGGCAATGCGCTCCTCCAGCTCGGAAAGCTCGGTGCCGAGGGTGGGTTGGTAGCCGACGCGAGAGGGGAGTTGGCCCATGAGACCGGAGACTTCCTGTCCTGCCTGCACAAAGCGAAAGATGTTGTCTATCAGCAGCAGGACATCCTGGCGCTCGTCATCGCGGAAGTACTCGGCCATGGTGAGAGCCGCGTGCCCCACTCGAAACCGCGCTCCCGGCGGCTCGTTCATCTGTCCGAAGATCAGGACGGTATCATCAAGCACGCCGGATTCCTGGAGGTCGCGGTAAAGCTCCTCTCCCTCGCGAATGCGCTCGCCGATGCCGCAGAAGATGCTGACCCCCTCGTGGCGGCGAACCACGCTGCGGATCATCTCCATGATGAGGACGGTCTTGCCGACCCCGGCCCCGCCGAAAAGCCCAGCCTTGCCTCCTCGTTCGAGGGGCGCAAGCAGATCAATGGCCTTGATGCCTGTCTCGAACAACTCGGTCCTGGTGACCTGCCGGGCCAGAGCCACCGGGCGTTGATGAATCTGCCGCCAGTCGCCTCCTTCAATCCGATCGCCGTCATCAATGGTCTGTCCGAATACGTTGAACATTCGGCCCAGGAGGCGCTTGCCGATGGGAACGGTAAGGGATTCAGCAGTGTCTACGATCGCTACGCCCCGGCTTAGGCCCTGCGTCGAGGCGAGGGCAATGCCGCGTACCGTCTGAGAGTCCAGGTGATTGACGACTTCAATGACGACCTGCCCATCTTCGGCCGCCACAAGCTTGCGGTTGATCGGCGGCAGGCGCCGCGGGAATCGCACATCTACGACGCTCCCGCGCACGCGAACCACGGTACCCTGAATCTGCTCGCCAGCCTCTCTGCTCACCATACCCCGCCCCGGGCTTATGGAGGGCCGAAGATCACTGATTGCGAGTCATACCTTGATCCTTCGGTGGCCTCCTGCCCTATGGCAAGAATACGCCAAAACGTCGGGAACCTCCTATCAACACAGGCAGCCTTATTGTCTGGGCCAGACACATGTGACGCAACCAGGAGCTCACTGATCAGAGATGAGTCGGTTTACCTTCTCCCGCGCGGCCTGTATCGAGCCCGCGTACTTATTCATATCGCGCCAAGGGTCCTCCCGCTGACCGAGCCGGCGAAAGATGTTACGGATCGTGTAGCCAGTCGCCTTCAGGCCGGCATCGTTCACCTCCTTCCAGTCGAGCGGAGTCGCGACATAGGGTCGCTCGCGGGCGCGGACCGAGTAGAGCGCAACGGCTGTCTGCGCGTAGGCGTTCCGAGCGACATCAATGAAGACGCGATTCCGGCGCTTGGCCTTGCGCTGCTCCGTAGTGAAGCGTTTGGGGTCTTCTCGAGCGATGCGACTCGCAAGGCGGCCGGGGAAGAAAGAGTGGCGTGTACTCTTCCCAGACGCACCGGATGGCGACTATGGGCTGGTCACTCAGACGGCCACGAACCTCCAACGGGTGGTGCGCGCTGTGCTGGATCACCTGAAGTCACAATCGGGCAGGAAATGGTACGAGTCCTACCTCAGGTTCAAGCACGGTATGCCAATGGTGGCTCTCGACCTCTTCCACACAAAGGCCACGATGCAGTACCCGCCCGGCCAGGTACCCGACGAAAAGACTGTACGCGGTGATGCTGATCGCGAGGTGCGGAGGATGAGGATACTGATGGCAAGGGACCCCCGCAATCCCGAGGGTCGAGGGCCTCACCTTCAGAGCTTTGACTGCGATGAGAAGGCTGCAAAGCAAGTCCTCGGATCGAGCCGAGTGCTATCAGAGGTCGAAGAGTACGTCTGCAAGTCGGTCGTTCATCGGGTAGAGAGTGATGGCGCTCGTGAGTTCTTCATCATTAGGAAGGCTGACGGCGAGACGGGAGAAGGGTAGCGCCAGAGGATCGGCGGTGTCACAGCGCATGACGCCGCTGTCGTCCACTGGATACCCATCAGACGGAGGCTCGAAGTGTCGGAGTCGTCAGCCGATGACCAATCGCCGCGGCCTCGAGGGCATGACCCGAGGCACTCCCTGGTTCGGTCGTCGCGGCCCCCACGAGCGGATAACAGCATCGGTGTCATGAGGAGGGGGGAAGTCGCTCCCCGACGAAAGCTGGAAGCAACAGGCGCTGAGCTGTGTGCGGACGCAATGGCCTGCTGGCTTATACAAGGAGCACGTGGCGACGATGAGGGAGCAGTTCTACGGCGACTCACGCGATGTAAGCAAGTGGAGCGTGATCGCCCAATTGGCTGCCGGTCATAAGGTCAGGAACGTACTGCAGGTTGCGATGCTTCGCCCAGACAAGCCTGACACCCAGGGCTCGACGCGCCACGAACCGCTCTACTGCCATCCGGCGATCAAGGCATTCTTCGATGGAGAACGGCGAATCGGCGTTCGCGATCTCCGGAGAGTCAGCACTCTTCCGGCGCACTGCAACTTCGGTTTCGGAGTGGATGTGGTGGAAGAGGGCTTCTGGGGCGAAGGCTTCGGCCCCTATCGGGCTGCCTACTTCCGCAAAGTGCTGGCGAGGCTGGCGGCGCTCAGTGATCCCAGGTTGGTCCTGTTGGACCCGGATACCGGCATAACCACCGCACGATACCCGCGTCCAGAGTATGTGGGAGTGAAGGAGCTGAGCGTCGTCTACGAGTACGTGAGCCACGGGGACGTGCTCCTCGTCTATCAGCACAAGCCGAGGTTCACCAGGACTGGTGCTGAGTGGTGGCTCAAGGCCGAGGGATTGCTTCGGGTCGCTGCGAGGGAGAGCGCATCAGTACGGTCCTTCATTGATGATGACGTGGCGTTCATCGCTGCTGTCAGGTGAACCGCTCGTCTGTTGGCAAACGGGTGCCGGCCCTGCCCCCCGACCGCGTGGTCAAGCCCACAGGTTTCGACGCCAGGCGATCTTCGTTCAGCGTGTCCGAATCGAACCGCGACAAAATCGAGGG
>WVXJ01000148.1:0-387 GCA_011773575.1 Armatimonadota bacterium
TGTCTCTCCGGCCCTCGACTTTTCTCGCAAGGAGGTCCACAGGTCGGCTGTGAGTTGAGCATTGCTATTAGCCAGAGAGACCAGGTCTGCTCGGCAATCGGCGAGCTGAGAGCGCACTCGCGCTCTCTCAGTCCATAATCTATCCCAGGCGCTGATGAGACGCTCCGCGCTCAAGTCACTCAGGCTTAGACAATGGGCACTTTGGCCAAGCCGGGCCATGTGCGCAGCGCATTTGCCGCCTTTCATATCGTAATCGATGGCCAGTGTGGGTACGATCCGGCTGGTGGCGAAGACAACTGAGTGGAAGCGCGTCCCTAGAAACGCATCCAGTCCGCCGATTTCACGGGCAAGGGCGGCCGGATCAGTGACCTTGTCTCGGAGCGTAAA
>WVXJ01000148.1:519-2645 GCA_011773575.1 Armatimonadota bacterium
TCGCCGGCTCTCCCAGGCGTTTCTCCAGATAAGCGATTGATGGATCGGCGGCGATGTGGGCTTTTCCAGAATAGCCCGCTTGTGTCAGCAGTGCGGCGGAGGGGTCGTCGCGCAAGATCACGAGAGAAGCCTGTTCACAAATGCGGACTATGTCGCGGGCGGCCTCTGCGCTGTGGAAAGGCCCTACCCCGCAGCCATATACCACCACCGGCTTTCTTACGAACTTCGCCAACCGCACCTTGCGCAGCCAGCCCGCCATGGCTGTGGAGTCCTCCATGAGCGGACCGCCGCCGATGATGACCAGATCAGAGTGGGCAATGACTCTGAGCGCGCTGCGCAGCCTGGCTTCTACAACTGCGGGCAGTTCCGGCCAGCCTTCTGCAGCGGTGAGCAAGCAGCGCGTGTGCTGAACATCAGATGAGGCGAGCACAAACCGCGGGTTGCCAAGCAATGGGCCCAGCCTCCATATCAAATCACCAAGAATGGCGATATCGCCTGGATGCTCGCTGCCATACCAGCCGAAGGTCAAAACTTGGCCGCGTCTGTTTGTGCTTCTATGACCTTTCATCCATTTCTCGATATCTGCTCAGTCTCTGCGCCGAAGAGGATAGTCGTGCCAACACCACAGACAAACCGCGCTTTTCAGCCGATTCCTGCCGTGCCGTCCGCCGCGACTGAAGAAAAGACGATAGCTGGACTCCTTAACGCCATTCCCGAGCCGGCCTCCGCCGACACTGCAGTGGTATAAGTCACCACGGGCATCCACCATTACGCCTCTATCGGGAAAAAGGCAGCCTGAACGACGACGTGATCCGTCTCTCAACATCGCTGCAATGCCGCCATAGTATCTAGTCTCATCTCTGTCTAGCTGTGAGTCACCGGCCAGGTCTCCAAGGAATGCAGCGACACACTCCCTCTCAGCATCGCACAGCAAGATAGCTTCTTCGCAGCCGGCATTATCCAGCCTCTCGATAACACTAGCTACTCGAAACCGCAGCGGCAATGCGCGCGCCCGGCACCATTCTCGCAGTGGCTCCAGATCTCCAAGGTTGCGGCGAGTGATAGTGGCCGTAACGGATACCTGGAAACCCAGTTGTTTGGCTGCAGCCTGCAAGGCCGCGATGCTCCTTGACGCCCGTTCGAATGCCCTCGGCACTCCCCGCACCCGGTCGTGCACCTCTCCCAAACCATCAAGAGAAACCGCCACTTGAAATGCCGCTCCCGCCCTGGAGCACAACTGTGCTAGGCGGCGACATGTGGAACGGGTACGCTCCGGCAGCAGCCCATTGGTGCTCAGGCCCACGGCTTCCAGGCCGGTGAGGACGCCCAGCACGGCCTCCAGCAGACCCGGTAAATCCGGGTGCAGGATGGGCTCTCCGCCGCCCAAGCCCAGCCTGCGCACTCTACTGTAAAGACGGTCACTGAACAGCCTGCGCGCCGTCTCCGCTCTCAAGTCTGCACTTTCGCGGCGGCGCCAGATATTGCACATGGTGCAGCGCGCTTGACAGCGCTCTGTCACGGCCAGGTTGACATCTGTGGGCAGACGCCCTTTAAGTGGCCACACCGGCACCCCCTCCGGCCACTTCCGTCATAACCAATTTTGCGCGGCGCCAGCGCGGGGCAAGGTACGTGTTTCCCAGCCCTACCCGATTTCCGCAGACACTCAAGTGGTAGCCTTGCTGGTGCCAGTCATAAGGAACAGTCACGGAGTCATCCCAAACGCTCACACTCACCGAGAAGCAGCCCGGCAGCAGCGCCAGAGACGGGAAGATTACTTCCACCCTGCCCGAGCCGCGTATTCGGCCCAGATCGAGGCCTTCCCAGTTGGAGCGACAGCCCCCCACGAGTTCCCCTTCAGGCCCATAGAAGCCCACACTGAAGATGGGGCTGGTAATGGGCTTGTGGGCCTCGTAGTCGAGGGCAACGATGAGGGATTCTCCACTTACGGCCTCCTTGAGCGGTTCACCTTTGCTGTCCAAAAAAGCAACCCCCACGATTTCCATCTCCCCAGTACCCAGGCGCTCTCCTGCCGCCGGCTTCACACACTGGCGCAGGTAGTGATCTACGGCTGCATATGGCTCTCCCTCGTGGACGACGCTGCCTTCTTCCAGCACCAGACACCGATT
>WVXJ01000148.1:2690-8109 GCA_011773575.1 Armatimonadota bacterium
GCCAGCACTTCATCCACCAGCAGAAGGTCAGGCTCAACCTGAGTGGAAATGGCAAATCCCAGCCGCAGGTACATGCCGGAGGAGTAGCGTTTTACCGGTGTATCTATGAACTCACTCAGGCCGGAGAACTCCACGATGGCGTCGAACTTACGCTGGATCTCGTTTCGCGATAAGCCCAAGATGGTCCCATTGAGGAATATGTTCTCCCGCCCCGTCAGGTCGGGATGAAAGCCCGCGCCAACCTCGATAAGGGGGCACACCCTGCCAGATACCTGCACCTCTCCCTTCGTGGGAAAGGTCACGCCGGCAAGGAGTTTCAGGATAGTGCTCTTGCCCGCGCCATTGGGGCCGATAATCCCTAGTGATTCTCCTCGGCGAATGGAGAAAGAAACATCATCCAGAGCCCAGATATGTTTGGGCCTTCTACCATTCCCGTCTCGCCGACGCAGAGGAAGCCAGTCGAAAGGATTGGGTATCAACTCTCGCAGGCTGCGCGCGCCCAGCCGATAGCGTTTGCTCACTTTTTCAAGAGAGGCGGCCATCTCCTCCATGCGAATACTCCCCTCTAGATTACGTCTGCGAAGGCCGGCTCCAGGCGCTTGAAGGCCCAGTAGCCCAAGATGAATATGAATATGCTGGTAAGTGCGGCCAGCACTAACCAACCCAACTGTGGTGAATTACCATACAAGAGGGTCTCCCGATAGCCGTTCAGGATGGGAGCCATGGGATTGAGCATATAGAACCTCCGAAATCGCTCCGGTACCATAGAAACCGAATACATTACCGGTGAAGCGAAGAACCATAACTGAAGCCCTAGAGGCACTAAGAAACGAAGGTCTCGATAAAAGACATTTGACGCCGCGATGATGAGCCCGATACCGGTGATGAGGAGTATCTGCAGGGTTAATAACAGCGGCAGCCACAGCACAGATAGGCTCATTGAAATGGGCCATACTAATAACAGAAGCGGAAAGAGGCAGAGAGCGATGAGAAAGTCCACCCCCAAGGCTCCGATGCCGGCAATGACGAGTATCTCTCTGGGGAAGCGCACTTTCGTCACCAGGGAGAGATTGTTCACCAGACTGCCTACAGAGGCCCCCAGTGAGGCAGCGAGAAAGGCCCAGGGAGCGGTTGTCACATAAAAGAAAAGGGGAAGTGGTATGTTCTCATCGGATGTTTTTAGGAAGTAACCGAAGACGATGGTGAAGACAAAGGTCATGGAGGCGGGTTGAAGAATCGCCCAGGCGGCGCCGAGGAGCGATTGTTTGTAACGCACCTTCAGATCCCGGCCTGCGAGCACCCGGAACAATTCGCGGCAGCGCCAGAGCTCACTGACACAATCGCTCAACCCGCGCAAGCGATGCCAGCGAACTCTCTTGCCGGTCTCCGGTAATGGCTGGGCAATGGATTCCATTTTGCTTCGATTCTTGCTTCAAGGGAACTGTGCTGGGATGTAGTTGAATTCCGATTGCTTCCTGTGTCCAATGATATGAGCGGGATTGCCCGCCACGATCGCATAAGGAGGAACATTGCGGCTCACCACCGCGCCCGCTCCAACCACTGCTCCCTCGCCTATCTCAATTCCCGGGAGAATGAGCGCATAGGCCCCTATCCAGGCGAAGTCTCCGACGCGGATGGGATGCGCCAGTCCTTGAAGAGAGGGGTTATTGTAGTCATGGCTGCCGGTCAGCAGCTTCGCTCCTTGGCTGATGAGGACGCGTCGGCCGATCTGGATTTCCTCCCAGGCATAGAGTTCAGCACCACACCCAATCAGGGAACCTTCTCCGATATGAATACGATCCAAGAAGCAGGCAAGTTTCGCGCTCGCAGCGAGGAATGCATCTTCGCTCACCTTCACCCCGAGCCAACGCCAGGCGCGTAGCCGCAGCCGCTGGGGAAGCCACCGTGCGAGATACTCCCGGCCTAACAGCAACCGCAGCAGCCGAAGTGGTGGAACGGGCAGCCTGGACTTCTGCAGCGTCTCTCGATCTTGCTCCCTGGCGATAGATTCCGTTTGGCTTATCATGTTCTGGTGTCGGGTGGAGAACCTCTCTGGTGTGTTTCGGTCATCAAAGCCGCAGGAAGCGCGGGCGCTTGATGGTGCCTGCGCTTTCGCTTGCTTTGCCCGATCTCGTTATGGTAATGGTAATAGTAATAGTAGGAGGAATCGTAGTAACGGCCATGGCGGATGGGGTCGAATTTGTTCAGGACAACGCCGGCAATGGGCACCCGCGCTTGTTCGAGCAACTGTCGAGCTCTGGCCACGGCCTGACGAGAAGTCTCACCGGACTCACATATCAGCAGCACTTTGTCACAATATGTAGAAAGCAGCAGGGCATCAGTTACCGGAACCAATGGCGGGCTGTCGAAGAAAATGACATCAGCCCGCTTCTTCAGTTCCTCGATAATCCCCACCATGTGCTGGGAATCAATCAGCTCCGCCGGGTTGGGCGGCAGAGGCCCGCAGGGCATCACCCTGAGGCCGTCCACGCTTGTGGGATAGAGCGCATCTTCCAGACCGCAGTTGCCCAACACCACATCTGTTAGCCCCGGCCCTCCATTCGTTTTGAAGAACTTGTGTTGGACCGGGCGACGCAAATCCGAGTCAACCAGTATCACTCGCTTGCCGGTCTGCGCCATAGTGACGGCAAGATTCGCCGCCGTCGAAGATTTGCCCTCACCGACCCCGGGGCTGGTAACAAGCACTGCGGGGACCTTCACTCCCACACCCGTGAAGACCACATTAGAGCGCAAAGTACGATAGGCCTCGGTAATCGGGGACTTTGGATGAGAGATGGCGATAAGTTGGCTTTCCATTTCGGTAAGAGGGATAATCCCCAACAGCGGGGCCTGCGCCGAGCGCGTCGCCTCGGTGGCGTCTTTCACCGAATCGTCCATGAACTCCAACAGAAAAGCCACTGCCAATCCAAGCAAAATCCCGCACAGCAAGCCAAAGGCGAGGTTAAGGCCTTTACGCGGCTTGATGGGAGAGATGGGCAAGACCGCGGCTTCGGCGACCTGCACATTGCCCACCTCCATTACCTGGTTTATCTTGGCCTCTTGGTTGCGCTCCAATAGACTCGTGTAGATCTTCGCGGCGATCTCCGTCGCCCGACTGAGCCGCGCCAGTTCCAGCTCATCCGCAGGTACTGTGGCGAGAGCGGCGTTCTCCCGGTCACTCATCCCCGCCAGCGCCCGGCGGCGGGCACGCAGGGCCATCGCCTCCCCTTCAAGCCGGGTGAGTTCTTGCACCGCGGCCTGCTGACCGGCGAGTTCACCCGCCGTACCCGTAATCACCGCTCTGATCTCTCGGTTAAGAACTTCACGCGTATCCGCTATCTGGTTTTCCAGATTGTCTATGACTCCTGGATAACGATTCGTGTAGCGCTCTTGAGCTGTTGCCAGACGCTCTTCCAGATCAACGAGTTTCGCTCTCAAAGACCCGATCAGAGCATTGTCTCTTATGGTCCCGCCGGCGGCCAGCCGGGCATTCTGTGCGGAAAGATTTGTGTGCGCGCGCTCCAGCCGCTTTTCGGTCGCCATCAAGTCAGCAAGGGTAATTGCCGCATCTTCTTCCAGTTTGGCGATGCGAGCCAGCCGATTGCTAGTTTCTTGATTGAGAGAGACAACGCGTTTTTCTTCCTTGAACTCCCGCAAGGCATTCTCCGCCGTGAGGAGTTCCTGTTTCGCCACCCTCAACTGGCGAGAGAGGTATTCCGCGGTCTCCCGACCGCCCTTCTTCAATCGCTCTTCGCTCCATTCAACGAAGGCCATGGCGATCGTATTGGCCAGCAGTTGAGCAACCTCGGGATCGCCTTGATAGACGTCAATCTTCACGAGCTCAGTATCTTCGATTGCGCTGGCCCGCAGACTCGCCTGAATGGCTTCCGGAGGCAAATCCAAATCATGTTCAGTCTTGAGAAGATTGGCGACCTTATTCGACGTTTCCCGCCCGGAGATGAGTTCCACCTGGGTGCCGAGACGGGACACGAGCGCGGCACTCGCAGCGGCTTGGCCGAACATCTGCATGGCTCCGGGACGGTTCTCGAAGATGAGTTTGCTCGTAGCCCGATACACCGGTTTCATCAAAGCGGTTAGAATTGCCGCCAGCAGGAAGGTGCCCAAGGCAAAGGCCGCGATCACCTTCCAGCGCCTCCGCAGAATCATCACATACTCGGCCAGGTTCTCAGAGCCTTCCATAGCCGAGTAAGCGTGGTTCTGATACGGTGCCCCCTCCGCCACGGCTACCGAGTGGAGGGGCGGGGATGTGCTCGGAACGCGCGGAGCGAGCGCCAAGCTGCGCTCAGAAGGCTCCAGGCCGTCGGAAGAATGGTGCTTGCTCTCATCACTGAAATCGCTCACCTTATCTCTCCTGTTTCATGACAAAGCAATATCGGCCGGCCAATGCCTTGGGGCATGTGATCCGGCTCTTGAACGGACGGAAGCGGCTTTCGGCCCAGCCTGCCAAAGGCTGACACGCCGCCGCCCGCGTCTTCCGTATTCCTCTTCAAAGAAGCCAACAGCGCCTTGGGGCACACGCCCCGTTTGACCAAATCTCCAGCTTTCCTCCTGATCGTTAGAAGAGCAGGTAAGGAACCAGGGGCATGATGGCGTCAAGTTTGAGACCGCCTTTCTTTGCCCCCGGAAGGAAGAGAATATCACCGTTCTCCAATCCGATATTCTGTGAAGGGTCGCCATGGCTGATGAGCCGGTTCAAGTCAACGGGAATGGTCTTGGGCTCGCCATCGACCATCCTGATCAGAGAAGCCTTATCCAGTTTGGCTCCTCTAATGGGTCCGCCGCTGGAAAGGATCACCTCCAGCAAGCCCTGCTCGGCATCCAGATAGAAGACGCCGGGTGAAACAAAGGCACCAAAGGTATAGATCTTTCTTCTCACTGTTTCCGGCACAGTAATGATGTCTCCAGGGTGGAGGGCCTCGTTTTCCAAGAGGTCTCCCGTCTTCAACATTCGCGTCACGTTCAGTGTTCTGGATTGTCCGTCGCGCATGAGAACCACACGGGAGGTGTCCGGTCGGACAGGGTGATCGCTGGAGAATTCCTTGCTCCCCGCCAGTCCCAGAGCGTCCAGAAGCCGCATTCCCGGGGTAAAGGGATACATCCCCGGCTTGCCCACCTGGCCCATTATGGCGATTTGCTCCGCCTGGCGGCGGAAAGGAATGATCAGGACATCTCCAGGTTTCAATGCCGGCGCATTGCCGGTGCGCGCCGCCTCCACCAGTTCATCAAGTTTCACGATGATAAGCTGTCGATCCGCCCGAAGCAGACTCGCCTCTTTGTCAGCGGTAGGCAAGACGCCTCCCGCCAGGGCAATCAATTCCATTACGCCGCTCCCCGGCGGCACATCATAGGATCCGGGCCGCTTCACCTGGCCCAACACATATACGGAAAGATCGGCAAA
>WVXJ01000148.1:8173-19951 GCA_011773575.1 Armatimonadota bacterium
ACTGTCGCGTCCCGGCTGAGGCCCTCCTCCCCCCATACGATAATGTGCAACTGGTCACCGGGGTTAAGAAGCCGTTCCTCTACTCCAGCAGTAGGTCCAACAACCAGCAAGAGGGCAAACAAGGTCAGGAGACTGCAGGCGGTGAATCTCGGAACCGAGAGTCTGCCCGGGCATACAGCCTCTGCCCTCTCTGCTCTGCCTTTTGCGTTCTCAACTCTCCCTGAGCATCTCATGAATTGCCTCAGCACGATCTGTCACCTCCATTGCCGGCGAAACTTACCCTGAGTAGCATCTGGGAGGTAATCATCAGTAGGCCTCCCGATGCAGTGGAAGGGTAAGCACGGTCTTCACCAGCAGGGCAAGGTCAACCGCAGGAGACTGGCTCTCGATGTAGGCCAGGTCATAGTGAGTCTTTTCGTCAATGGTCGTATTGCCCCTCACTCCATTCGCCTGGGCAAGACCCGCAAGGCCCGGCTTAACGAGGAGCCTGAGACGGTTCCAACTGCTGTACTGATCAACATAGAGCGGAGTCTCGGGCCGAGGCCCCACCAGGCTCATCTCTCCTTTCAAGACATTGAATAACTGAGGCAGTTCGTCCAGACTGAGTCTTCTCAACCATGCTCCTGCGCGAGTAACGCGGGGATCCGCGCGACCCGTCACTTTCACTGGTGGAGCCTTCGCCGCATCCACCGTCATACTGCGGAACTTCAACAGCCGGAAAGGCCGGCCGTCTCTGCCAATTCTGATCTGTCTGAAGAAAACCGGCCCCGCGCTGTCCAATTTGATGAGCAGAGCGATGATCAAGAACAGCGGAGACAGCATAATTAAGAACGCTGCAGAGAGAACAACATCAATTGCACGCTTGAGAAAGCAATGTCCGGCTGCGGAGGGCAATTCCCGCAGGCAGAGCGCCGGCAGACCGGCAAAACTCTCCAGATTCACCCGTAAAAGGCTTACTGGAGGCAGATCGGGCAGGAAGCGCAACTTAAGCCCGCGGCGACGACAGGAGGCGAGCATCTTCTCCGAAGGTTTGCCCATGAATACCACTTCGCCGGGCCGATGGCGAGAGATTGCCTCTTCGAATGACTCCGTCTGTGGTGTGCCGTTTTTTGCAGAAAACGGCACCGCTCGCAAACCCCAGCCGGGCCGCGCTTGTATCCAGCCGCACAGCGATTCCACTGTGGTTGAAGGCCCGACGATAAGAACATCCGTCAATCCCCTCCCCCGCCTGGCGCTGAAAAGAAGCGCGGCCTGCAAAACCGCTCTAAGGATAGCGGCCGCAAAGGCTGCGATCACCCAGCAGTGAATAAGCATCAGCCTGGAGGCGCGGAATTCCCGCAGCATGAAAGCAAGGGCCAAGAAGAGCACCAGTCCCAGGCCTGAACCGAACGCAGTAATGCTAAGCAGTTCCCTCAAGGGCCTGGGGCGATCAATGTTGTAAAGCCCTGCCGCGGCATAGCCGACAATCCAGGAGAAGATGACAAGAGGAAGGAAGGGCAGACAGTTGGTCAAGGGCTGGAGGGCGCGGTATTCAAAGATCAGCAAGTGAGCACGCATCCAGTGAGCGGCAATAAACCCAGCGCCGATCAGGACAGCATCGCCGAGTATCAATACAACGGTCACGACCTTCCGATGATGTGCCAGCACTTGCTCCTCCCCTTTGCCAGATGGCGGCTGTCAAATTTGCTGTGCTTGCTGGCTTGTCTTCCACGCCTCTTGCTCGCCCGGAAACGAAAAAAACCTCCCCCGACCGGGAGAGGCTCCGTGGCCTCTTCAGAAGCGCCAGTCGTGAGCGCTGGTCACCCCTGTGCACTAATTAGAAATACCACATTAGAGGAAATCTGTATCAAGCAACCCAAAAAACTTCCCAGCCATTGCCAGCCCAGGCCAAATGCCGGATTCTTGACACACACCTGCACGCTACCTACCATGAGCCAGGAGTATGTAAGAATGCTAAAACGCGTTTTTCGCCGGGTCACCGAACTCTTTGGGCTGCGCCGCTCCCTGGACGAGGATTTCTACGCGGAACTCGAGGAGGCCTTGGTTTCATCGGATGTGAGTCTGAGGACCGCCACCGAACTCGCTGAATATCTCCGCACCGAGATACGCCGGCAAGACATTGCAGAGTTGGAGGCCGCGCGCGACCTGCTGAAGGAGCGGCTGGTGCAGGTCTTGAGTAAGGAACATGCCGCCCTCACCTGGCCCCAGGAACTTCCAGGCCTTTATCTGATGGTAGGGGTCAATGGGACCGGCAAGACAACCACCATTGCCAAACTCGCCTGCCGCGCTATGAGCAAAGGCCTGCGGCCCATCCTGGCGGCGGCTGATACTTTCCGCGCCGCGGCCGGAGAACAACTGGAGGAATGGGGCCGGAGGTTGGAGGTGCAGGTCATCAAGGGCCGGCCCGGCGGAGATCCCGCCGCCGTTGTCTTCGACGCGCTGCAGGCGGCCTCGGCAAGAGGCGCGGACCTGGTCATTGCGGATACCGCGGGCAGACTCCATACTAAACGCAACCTGATGGAGGAACTCAATAAGATCGGCCGCGTCAGCAAAGAGAAACTGGGCCGACCGCCGGAGGAGACGCTGCTAGTGGTGGATGCCACGACAGGCCAAAATGCTCTTGCTCAAACCAAAGAGTTCCAGCAAGTGGTCGGACTAACCGGCATAGTCCTCACCAAACTCGACACCGCCGCCAAGGGAGGAATCGTCATCACTATCGCGGATGAAACGGACCTGCCCATCAAATGCATCGGCACAGGAGAGCAGCCCGAAGACCTGGAGGATTTCGACCCTCGCGGCTTCGTAGAAGCGATCCTTGAAAACTCGCAGCAAGCAGGAGAAGGTAAGTGACACAGAGAGAACGGCTCGTGCGGTTCATGCATTATGAGCCGGTTGACCATGTTCCCGACATCGAGTTCGGCTACTGGGACGAGGTTTACGGGCTGTGGCACCAGCAGGGGATGCCGAAATGGGTGACCGATAAGGAGAAGGCAAACAAGTTCTTCGGCTTCGAGACCCGTGAAATGGTGCCCGTCTGGCACGGAGTGCTGCCCAATTTCGAGGAGGGGATAATCGAGGACTCGGAAACCCGAGAAGTAATTCGAGACTTCGAGGGCGTCCTGTATGAACGCAATAAAGACGGCACCTCATGCATCCCACATTTCCTCGAGTTCCCCGTAAAGAACCGGAAAGATTGGAAGGAATATAAGAAACGGCTCGACCCCGCCACCCCCGGCCGCCTGCCCGCCAGCGAGGAGTGGACAAGATATGCCGAGAAGGCCAGCTCCTCCGATTTGCCGGTGCGCCTGAACCTGGGCAGCATGTTCGGCAAGGTCCGCGACTGGATGGGATTTGAAGAAGTCGCCATCGCCTGTATCGAAGACCCCGCATTGATCCACGACATGTGCGAGACTGTCTGTGAGATGAGCTGTGTCTTGGTCGAGCGCGTCCTCAAAGATATCAAGGTAGATTACGCCTATTTCTGGGAAGATATCGCCTTCAATCACGGGCCGATAATCTCGCCCAAGATGTTCCGCGAGTTCCTGGTGCCGCGTTATAAACGGGTCACAGAAATCTGCCACAAGTACGGTCTCGATTTTATCTATGTTGATTGTGACGGCAATATCCACGACATCGCCGGCCTCTGGCTGGGGGCGGGTGTGAATTGTATGTTCCCCCTTGATGTGGCGGGCCGCACCGATGCCTTTGCTCTGCGCAAACAATATGGCAAAGAGATGCTGCTGATGGGCGGAGTCGCCAAGATGGCCCTCATCCGGGGCGGCAAAGCGATTGACGAGGAATTAATGCGCATCAAGCCGTTGGTGGAAGACGGGGGATATATCCCCCACGTGGACCACCTAGTTCCGGCCGATGTAACCTACGAGAATTATCTCTATTACATCAAGCGCAAGCGGGAAGTGTTCGGCATTCCGGAGCGGGACGTCGGTTGAGAGTTGAGAGCAAATGCTTTCACCGCAGAGAAAGCAATAAGAGAACGGTCAAGACGCAAACGGCCCGCCATGGCGGGCCGTTTTGGGTTGTAATCGGGTCACTGCTATTCAAAAGGAAATTGCTATTGCTCGATGATTTCTATATCCAGCCGCAGCATCTTATTGCCGCGCCGCGCCATGGTGTGCAATTTATTGGCTTCGCTGAAATAAACCCTGCCCAAGAAGAGCTTCGGAAAATCGAGCAGTTCATAGTGCTCCTGGGTTTCCACGCCGTCCACTACCACAGCCCACCCCTTGTTGGCCAGCGCCCAGTAGGCCAGCCTTTCGCTGTCGGGGCTAAAGGCTAACGTTCCTTGTCTGATCCAGAAGTATTCCTTCCCTTTCTTGCCGTCCAAGACAACGGAATCTCTGTGAGAACGGCTAGAGCGGTAGGCGACGTGTTTGCCATCAGGGCTGCGGAGTCTAATACCTCGATCAAACTCCTCAGTTCTCACCCCATTCACAACCGCCGCGTCCCAACCGTATGCACTGTCGCTTTCCACCCTTCGCACCAAGAACCTGGTGCTGCTACCGTCAGGACTAAAAGGGTTACGCTCAAAGTCGACAGCCTTGTATTCCTTGCTTTCCTTGCCATTAAGAACAATGACCCATTTTCTATCACGTTCGGCAATATATACTATCTGCCGGCTGTCAGGACTGAACGGACTATAGTGGTCATCCAGGTAAATCCGGTCATATTCCCTGCTTTCTTTGCCATCCACTACAGCAATCTCTTTGGCGCCGCGTTCAGCAGTAAAAGCCACTCGTTTGCTGTCGGGACTAAAAGGGCTGGGCGGACTGCTTGGCCATCCGATGCTTACCCGGTCATACTCTTTACTTTCGATTCCATCTACAACGGCTACCCACCTATAGGCGCGTTGCGCCCGATGGGCAAGTCTCTTGCTATCCGGACTAAAGATAAGCCAGCAGTCTATTTTGTCATATCGCTCACCTTCCACTCCATCCAATACCACGAACATCTTGCCGTCCGATTTCGCAACATAAGCCAGCCGCCGGCCGTCAGGGCTAAATCCTATCTCACGAACTCTGTCATACTGCTTCTTGTCCTTCTCGCCATCCACCACCACAAACCACTTGCCCTCTTGTTTTGCGCCGTAAGCGGTGCGCATATGGTCTGGACTAAGCGATACCCAAGTTGTGTCTTCATATGCCTCGCTCTTCTTTCCGTCTATTATCACGAACCATTCATCGCCGAGCCGTACTCGGTAAACCGTTCTCTTGCCGTCACAATAGAAGGGATTACTACCATATCGGTTACTATCAATCTGTTCATACTCCGGGCTTTCGACGCCGTCTATCACCAACACCCACTTGTCGTTGCGCCTCGCCCGGTAGGCGAAATGTTTGCTATCGGTGCTGAAAAAGGCGGTCATATCGGGATAATACACAATTTCGTCATATTCTTTGCCCTTCTCTCCGTCCACCACCGCGATCCATTTATCTGCCCGCTGGCAGACGAAAGCCACGCGCTTGCTGTCGGGGCTGAAGGTCGGCCAGTAGCGGACCTTGTCATATTCTTCGCTTTCTGCCGCGTCTATAATCACGACGAACTTGTCGCCTCGCTTGGCCTTGTAAGCAAGGCGCCGGCCGTCAGGGCTTCGTTCAATAACATCTTGCGCATTTTCGGGAATCTCCCCCAGATATGTCTCTGTGACAACTAATTTGAAAGGCGCATCACAAACTGCCGGGGTCTGCGAAATACTCACGAGGGAAACCACCCCCAGCATCAATACAATCGTTGCAGCCGTCCTCATCTTATTCCCCCATCTATTCGAATTTGAGCCTGCTGCGTGCATAATTTCATTCTGTCCCGAATGAAACGAATCGAATTAATCTGCTAAGATACTGTGGAACTTGTGGTCGCTGCTATATAAAGTAAGACTTTGTCAGAAGCAAATAGTTTCAACAAAAAAGATCCCTACTTCCCCGCTTTGACCAAGGCGCGGGAGACTTTGCGCATGCGGAACCTGCCTCCGGCTGAAATCGCCCGCCTGGCGGGGGTCGAGTTTGAAGAAAAAACCGGCGCCTCGGGCAGATGGGTATTCCCCGCCCTGGGGCACGACTGGCAGGTATCCTGGCCGGAATTAACCGTTCTTCGCGAGGGCCGTGCGGTCCCCGACGCCGCAGGCCAGATCGTAATCCTCAACTACCTCGCCTGTGCCGACGGCAGGCCTTTGTCTGATGAGTGGGTGCCTTGGAATGTCTTTGCGGTGGGGAATATGACCTTAAGTCGCGACAGGCCGGGATATTTGCCGCCCTTAACGGAGTATTTCGGCAACAACCTTGCTGCCTTTAAGAATGCTTGTGAGAAACTGGACGGCCGACCTGCCGATTTTGGCGACGCGGCATACATCTTCAATGCTTTCCCGCGCATTCCCCTCCTGGTCGTCTATTCCGCCGGCGACGAGGAAATACCCGCCGCCTCCGCCGTCCTCTTCGACCGCAGTGCGTCCGGCTATCTGCCTGCGGAAGATTTGAGCGGGCTGGTGAACTGGATTGTAGAAGCAGTGGCGGACCTCTAGGCTCTCAGCAGAAGCTCCCGCTTCTGTCCAACCGTAAGTTCTTTCTCCGCGTTCTCCGCGGGCTCTGCGGTGAGACTTACCCTCCCAGGCTCAGCGCGGCCCTTCGGCTTCGCTCAGGATCACACTTAACTAAGCCCAAGCGCGGCCTCGGCGATATCCTGCGGGTTCATCTCGTATTTCTCCAGCAATTCCGCCGGTTTACCGCTTTCGCCGAAGCAGTCTTTGAGGCCGATGCGGGCCATAGAGGTGGGACATTCTTCGCCCAAGACTTCGGCCACCGCGCTCCCCAGGCCGCCGATGATGGAATGTTCCTCCGCGGTTACCACTCTGCCGCAGGTGCGGGCGGCATCTACTACCGCGGCGCGGTCGAGGGGCTTGATGGTGGACATGTTGATTACCGTAGCCGACCAGTCCGCCTTCTCTTTCAGAATATCAGCCGCTTGCAGACAGGCGTCCACCATGATCCCACAGCCGATGAGGGCGACATCTTTGCCCTCTCTCAACTTGGCGGCGCGGCCTATTTCGAAGCGGTAATCCCCATCGAACAACACCGGAACCGGCATTCTCCCCAGCCGTATGTAGACCGGTCCCTTAAGGGCGGCGGCGGCGGGCACGGCCAGTTTCATTTCCACGGCATCGGCCGGCACCAGGATAGTCATTCCGGGGATCGCCCGCATTAGGGCGAGATCTTCATTCATCTGATGTGAAGCGCCGTCCTCCCCCACTGTTATGCCGGCGTGGCTGCCGCCGATTTTTACATTGGTTTGGGCATAGCCGACCACAAGGCGCACCTGTTCCCAGGCGCGGCCTGTACAGAAAACGGCGAAAGAAGAAGCGAAGGGAATCTTGCCGGAAACCGCGAAACCCGCGGCGGCGCCGATCATATCCGCCTCCGCCACACCGAAATTGAAGAAGCGATCCGGGAACTCCTTAGCGAAGAGCGCGCTCATGGTGGATTTGGAAAGGTCGGCTTCCAGCACAACCACATCAGGATTCGCGCGGCCCAACTCCACCAGGGCCTCTCCATATGCCTTGCGGGTCGCTATATTGTCAGACATTCCGGCAGTCTCCTCCCGATAACCTATAACACTTAATACGATGGCAGGAGGCAAACCTCCTGCCCTACGAATCTTGAGAAACGCGGGAGGCTCATATCTGTACTGTTAAGGAGTGGGTCCGCTCTCCGCGCTTTTGGCGGGAAAGGTTTCCCCGGTCTTCTTTTTCCGGTGGCGGGCTCGCGGTTTGGCGGAGGCGGGTTTGGGTGGGCCGGCGGCTTCTTCCTGGACATAATCACTGATGGCGCGGCAGGAAATGGAGTCTCCTTCCTTTCGAGCGGAAAGGGCTTGCAGCAATGCCCTGGCTGTATCCAGAGAAGTAAGACAGGGCAGACTGTGTTCCACTGAGGCGCGGCGGATGCGCGCTCCTTCTCTCTCCTCCGCGGGGCGGTGTTTGGAGAGTGTATTGACCAAGAAGTTTACATTCCCCTCACGGATGCAATCGAGCACATTCGGCTCGCCCTCACGGATCTTCTTTGTCAGTATGTTCTCCAACCCTTGAGAAGAGAGGTATTTGGAGGTGCCTCCCGTGGCGTACACGCGATAGCCCATGCGGGCGAATTCTCTCACCAATTCATGCGCCTCCGGCTTGTCCCGGTCCGCAATGGTGGCAAGGAGTCCGCCTTTCTTCGGCACTTCCATTCCGGAGGCGACCATCGCCTTATATAGAGCAAGCGGATACTCCGGGTCAACGCCCATGATTTCGCCGGTTGATTTCATCTCCGGCCCCAGAGAGACTTCCACCTCGGTAAGTTTGGCAAAGGAGAATACGGGGGCCTTCACCGCATAATAGGGGCGAACGGGGTGCAGCCCGGGCGTATAGCCCAACTCCTTGAGACCTCGGCCCAGCATGATCTTGGTGGCGACATTCACCATGGGTATTCCGGTTACTTTCGACAGATAGGGAACCGTGCGGCTGGCGCGGGGGTTCACCTCAAGGACGAATACGGAGTCATTCTCATCAACCACGAATTGGATATTGAGCAGGCCGCGGATATTCAACGCCCGACAGATTTGGCAGGCGTATTCCACCATCGTGTCACATACGTTCTGTGACAGTGTGACCGGAGGGTATACGGCCATGGAATCACCGGAGTGGACTCCGGCGCGTTCGATATGCTCCATGATGCCGGGGATGAGAATATCCTGGCCGTCGGAGATACAGTCAACCTCGGCCTCTTTGCCCACGACATATTTGTCCACCAACACGGGATGGCCGGGCGACACATCCGCGGCATAGTGCATGTACGAGCGCAGATCCTGCAGGGAATAACAGATTTCCATGGCCCGCCCTCCCAGAACATAGGAGGGTCTCACCAGCACCGGATAGCCGGTTTTTTCGGCGGTCTCTTCAGCCTGTTCAAGCGAGGTTACCGCTTTTCCGGGGGGGCGGGGGATTCCCAATTCCGCCACCACCTGGTCGAATCTGTCCCGGTCTTCCGCCCGGTCAATATCTTCAAAGGAGGTTCCGAGGATGGGAATTCCGTTGCGGTGGAGCGGCTCGGCGAGGTTGATGGCGGTCTGCCCTCCGAACTGCACGACCACTCCCTCCGGCTCTTGATCTTGGATAAGGTTCAAGACATCCTCTTCGGTGAGTGGTTCAAAGAAGAGTTTGTCGGAGGTATCGAAATCGGTGGAGACCGTCTCCGGGTTGTTGTTGATGATGATGGATTCATAACCCTCTTCCCGCAGGGCCCATACGGAATGTACGGAGCAGTAATCGAACTCGATTCCCTGACCGATACGGATGGGGCCGCCGCCAAGCACGACGACTCGCTTCTTCTCACCAATGCGAGATTCGTTCTCCTCCTCATAACAGGAGTAGTAATAGGGCGTTGCGGCCTCGAACTCTGCGGCACAGGTATCCACCATCTTGTAGGTTGGAATGATTCCCAAGGCGCGGTGGTACTGGCGCACCTTCGCCTCCGGCATTCCCGACAGAGCCCCGATATAGCGGTCGGAGAAGCCCACCTTCTTGGCGCGGCGCAAGAGCGCTTCGGTGAGGCCGTCAGCACCGGCGCGCTCGATCTCTTTCTCAAGCTCAATCAAACCCTTGATCTTGCGCAGGAACCACGGATCTACGCTGCTGAGTTGAAAGATCTCCTCCACCATCATACCGCGGCGAAGCGCCTCACATATGGCGAAGAGCCGCTCATCTGTGGGCTCACGCAGACATTCCTCGATTTCCATATCGCTCCAGCGGTCCATGTCTTTGGCCCGCAATCCATAGATTCCGATCTCCAGGGAGCGGATCGCCTTCATCAGCGCGCCTTCGAAATTGCGGTCAATCGCCATCACCTCTCCGGTGGCCTTCATCTGGGTGCCGACGCGGCGGTCACCGCCGGGGAACTTGTCGAAGGGCCAGCGGGGAATCTTTACCACGACATAGTCAAGAGCGGGCTCGAAACAGGCGAGGGTCTTTTCGGTAACCGCGTTGGGAATCTCGTCCAAATGCAACCCCACGGCAATCTTCGACGCCACGCGGGCGATAGGATAGCCGGTGGCCTTGGAGGCGAGCGCGGAGGAACGGCTGACGCGAGGATTCACCTCAATTACATAATACTCCATGGAATTGGGATCGAGGGCGAACTGGACATTACAGCCGCCTTCGATGCCCAGCGCCCTGATGATCTTCAATGAGGCGGTGCGGAGCATCTGGTATTCTTTGTCGGAGAGGGTCTGGCTGGGAGCGATGACGATGGAGTCTCCGGTATGCACCCCCATGGCGTCAATATTCTCCATGTTGCATATGGTGATACAGTTGTCCGCCCCGTCCCGCATCACCTCATACTCTATTTCCTTCCAACCGACGACACACTGCTCCAACAGGATCTGGTTGATCATGGACATATGTAATCCGCGGTCGGCGATTTCTTCGAGTTGGGTCTCATCATAGGCGATACCGCCGCCGGTGCCGCCGAGGGTGTAGGCGGGACGGATGATAACGGGAAAGCCCAGTTGCTGAGCCACTTTCTTTGCCTCCGCCACGGAAGTGACGATCTCACTGCCGGGGATGGGCTCACCGATCTCCCGCATTGTGGTTCGGAATGCCTCGCGGTCCTCCGCCCGGGTAATCGCTTCCAAAGGCGTGCCCAACAATTCCACTCCATAACGATCGAGGATGCCCGCACGGGCGAGTTGGGTGGCCAGATTCAGGCCGGTCTGCCCTCCTAATGTCGGGAGTAAACCCTGGGGCTTCTCCTGTGCAATTATCCTCTCTGCGAATTCCAGATTGAGCGGCTCCACATAGACCCTGTCCGCCATATTCGTATCGGTCATGATGGTGGCGGGATTGGAGTTTACCAGCACTACCTCGATGCCCTCTTCACGAAGCGCCTTGCAGGCTTGAGTGCCGGCGTAGTCGAACTCCGCCGCCTGACCTATTACGATAGGCCCGGAGCCAATCACCATTACTCGTTTCAAATCTGAACGTTTCGGCATTCGAACTCCTAACTATGAATATCAGTCCAAAACGCGGCGCAACGCCCACCGCTCATTGCTCAACTCTGCTTTCCGCCGGTTGATTTCACCACTTCCACGAATTTCTTGAAGGAATTGTGGTTATCCAGCGGCCCCGGGCAGGCCTCCGGGTGATACTGGAGCGACATTGCCGGGAAGGAGCGATGGTGCACGGCCTCCACGGTGGAATCATTGAGATTTATCTGGGAAACCTCCAAGCCGGTGCCTTTCAGGCTGTCCGGGTCTGCCGCAAAACCGTGATTCTGGGAGGTGATATAGACTTTGCCGGTCTCCAAATCTTTCACGGGATGATTGCCTCCGCGATGGCCGAACTTCAGTTTATAAGTCTTCGCGCCTACGGCAAGTGCCAGCAGATGCTGGCCTAAACACACGCCCATGACGGGGACTTTGTCTATAAGCCCGCGCACAGTCTCAACCCCTTTCTCCAGCAGTTCCGGGTTTCCCGGACCGGGAGAAAGCACTATTCCATCTGGACGAAAGCCGAGCACTTCTTCCGCGCTGAAGGAATAAGGAAGCACGACCACCTCACAGCCGAGGTCGCTGAGACTGCGAAGGATGTTGCGTTTGGTGCCATAATCAATCACTGCGATACGAGGGCCCTCGCTGAAGACCAATTCCGTCTGCGGAGCGGCCTGGCGGCCGCCCTGACTCCATTGATAAGGACTAGATGTGCTAACCTCATCTATGAAATTGATGGTGGTGTAATTAGGT
>WVXJ01000148.1:20049-20323 GCA_011773575.1 Armatimonadota bacterium
TCTCTGATTACGAAACCTGCCACCTGCACACGAGGCGATTCCATATCTCCATCGGTAACGCCGTAGTTCCCGATCAGCGGGTAGGTCGGGGAGAGTATCTGTCCCCGAAAGGCGGGGTCGGTGAGCATCTCCTGATAGCCCGTCATGGCGGTGGAAAAAACCACCTCCCCCACCGTGCTGCCCTCCACGCCTATGGAGACACCTTCAAAATAGGTCCCGTCATCCAGGACTAATATCGCTTCTTTTCGAGCCATCTGATTATCCTCTACTTCCT
>WVXJ01000148.1:20366-22510 GCA_011773575.1 Armatimonadota bacterium
CCCGCCCTTTCAAGGTCTTGCCCGCGAAAGGCGAATTGCGGCTTTTCGAGCGAAACCGCTCCGGTTCCACCGACCACTGCGCATCAGCATCGAAGACTGTTAGGTCCGCGGGAAACCCCTCCGCCAGCCGGACTTCGGGAAGGCCCAAGATGGCGCGGGGTCTGGCGCTCATAGCCGTAATGACCCCGCCCAGACTCATCAAACCTGAATGATAGAGAGCGGTAAGCACCACTCCTAAAGCCGTCTCCAGGCCGATCACCCCGAATGGAGCGGCAGTGAAGCCAACTGACTTCTCCTCAGGAGCATGAGGAGCATGATCGGTGGCAATGCAGTCAATCACACCTTCCACCACGGCCTTTTGCAGTGCCTCCCGGTCGGCCGGGCTTCGCAGCGGGGGGTTCATTTTGAAATTGGCGTCTCCCACCGGGGCATCTTCTCCGCACAGGGCGATGTGGTGAGGAGTGGCTTCCGCGGTAACCGCCAAACCCTTCTTTTTAGCATCGTAGATGGCCTCGGCCGCTTCCCTGGTGGAGATGTGAGAGAAATGGATAGGAGCGCGTTCCTTTGCGGCCAGAAAGATTTCACGTGCCACCAGCGCAGGTTCCCGGCAGTGTGAATCACCCTGCAGAGGGATACCTCCACCGGCTTCAGCGTGAATTGTGGGGATGAGGGTATGGCGGCGACACTCGGCGAGGCCGCGTTTCATCACCCCGGCATCTTCTATCGGCTCTCCATCATTGCTCAGAGCGGTTGCGCCGCAGGCCTTCATCTCACCCACATCTACAACTTCTTCTCCCCGGCCTGCGATGGTCAGACAGCCTTTCACGCAAACCGGAACAATTGCTTCCAATCCCACTTTCTGAACCAACTGTTTCACCATCATGCCGGAATCCAGCGGCGGACGCGTATTGGGCTCACACGCCAGGGCCGTAAAACCACCCGCCGCGGCCGCGGCTGAGCCGCTGGCGATATCCTCCTTGTGTTCATCACCGGGGCTGCGAAGGTGCACATGCATATCCACCAGCCCCGGACAGATAATGAGCCCGCGGGCGGAAAATACTTCAGCCCCGTAGGGCTCCAGGTTGGCGCCCACAGCCGCGATTCTCCCCGCCTTTACGAGCACATCTCCCTGCTCGTCCAAGCCCAAGGCCGGGTCGATTATTCGTCCTCCACGCAGGAGTATGCCTGTCTTTTCAGTCTCGGGGGACATGAACCGTCATCTCCTGCCCGCAGTAGTAACAGCAGGCTCTGTTGGGACGATCCGCTACGGGCACGAATCGGGCGCGCAGATAAGTCTCTGCCGTGGTTACACAGTGTGAGTTCTGACAGCGCACTCCCGCGGAGGTCAAATCAACATCCGCAGGTCGCTTGATGAGTCCTTCAACAGAGCGGGCCTTGGTCCGATGCTTGCCCAGCACGGCCGCCAGCAGAGCCATTCTCACCGGAAGGCCGTAGGCGGCTTGGCGGAAATAGGCGGCGCGGGGATCCGCGTCAACCTCATAGGCGAGTTCATCCACTCTCGGCAGAGGGTGCATTACCAGTGTGTCAGGCCGCGCATGACGCAGCAGTACTGTGGTAATGGCATAAGAGCCTTTGGCAGCTTCGAACTCCTGCTGGGAGTTAAAGCGCTCCTTTTGCACCCGGGTTACGTATATGACATCAATGAATCTCAGCACCTCCACGCTGAGCACAGGCTCATCCACTTGTGCCGCCAGCCGGTCGGGCTCGGACACGAAATCCGCCAGGCTGTTATAGGATTCCGAGCGGACATCGAAATCTCGTTCCAAACGTTCCAGCATCTCCGGCGGCATCTCCAGTCCCTTCGGAGCGACACAGGTGATCTTTCCTCCGAAACGCGCCAAACCGTAGGCGAGCGAATGGGCGGTCCGACCGTGTTTTAAGTCACCGACCAGGGCGACATTTACGCCCTCTATACGCTCTTTCTCCCGGCGGATTGTGTAAAGGTCGAGCAGTGTCTGAGTAGGATGCTCATGGGCGCCGTCTCCGGCATTTACCACCGGCACCGAGCAATAATCGGCCGCGACCCGCGCCGAACCCTCCAGAGGATGGCGCACGATCAAGATATCTGCATAAGATTCAAGAATCCGCACCGTATCCGCCAGGGTCTCTCCTTTGGCGACAGA
>WVXJ01000148.1:22524-22936 GCA_011773575.1 Armatimonadota bacterium
GCGGCCTCAAAAGAGAAGCGGGTGCGGGTGCTGGGCTCATAGAAAAGGCTGGCAAGTATCTTATCTGAGCAGAGGTCACTGCGGCCCCGGCTGTGTTGTGACATCTCATCCGCCAGGGCGAAGAGATCCTCAATCTCGGCATTGCTGAGGTCGAAAATGGAGACCACATCTCTCCCGGCCATGGTTCGACTCCCTCTCGACTGCGCTCGGGGTAAACGCTCACCTTCGCCTTTTCGGCTGCCACGTTTTCGGAGAGCCATTATTCACTCCTCTCCTCAGGCTGTTCTTCAAGATAGACCGCCTCTTCTTCGTCGAGTTCACGGAGACGGACCATTATTCGCTGGGAACGGTTAGTGGGAAGGTTCTTCCCCACATAGTCGGCGCGGATCGGCAGTTCACGGTGTCCCCGGTC
>WVXJ01000148.1:22942-24224 GCA_011773575.1 Armatimonadota bacterium
CGCACCGTGCGGCCGGTATAGAGGACTTCATCCACCAGCACTACCCTCTTGCCGTCAATGGGGAAATCAATCCGGGTGCTGCCCAGGCCGCCCGGCTTCTTGCGAGGGCGATCATCTCTCTGGTTGGTGGTATCAAGTTCACCCACTTCGACCGGTTGTCCCTCAATCTGGGTGATTTCCTCGGCGAGCCGATGGGCGAGCGGCACTCCCCGCCGGCGAATTCCTATCAAGGCCAAGCCTGCCGCGCCCCGATTGCGCTCAATGATCTCGTGAGCGACACGAGACAGCGCGCGGCGGATATCGTTCTCATCCATCAATGTTCTGTTCTCTTTCGCGGCGGCCGCCCTCATCTCTTGCTCCCGGAAAGCGAGAACGCTGGTAAAGATGTTCTCCCGGCCAAGAAAAATAGCCCTCCCGCAATTTGCGAGACGGCTATTCTGATGGCACGTTTCACAATTGGCACTTTCTTAGCCTCACCGGACTAAGTTAAAAGAGCCGGACCTGCGCTCTTTGCTTGTTCCGCAACATTATACCACTAAAGTATGATTTGTCAAATGGATGAGAGGCTGCCCATATGCAACGGGCAAACGGCTGGTCTGGGGTAGAAACCCTGGACTTCCTGTGGTATCTCATGGAAGAGGTGTTTCGCTTTCCGCGCCCGGGAAAATAGGTGGCGCGAAGCTGTGGATATCCGCATACGAGCCGATCTGTAGAAGGGAATCAGTGATGCAAACCAAATCCTGTGATGTTCTATTGATTAACGCGCCAAGCGCTTATGAACTGCCGCCTTCCTCACGCAAAGATCATGTGGGTATAGGATATCTCGCCTCGGTTCTGCGAGATGAAGGCATTTCCGTCCATCTGCTGGACACTCCCATGCTCGAGTGGGATGTCAAACGCACACTGGAATATGTGCGTGATATTCCGGCGAAAGTGGTTGGAATCTCGGCACTGCAGGCTCAGGCTGAAGGGGCAGTGGGAATTACCAAGGAGTTGCGCGGGGCCGGCTCCCGTGCGCCCATAATATTGGGCGGACAATTTCCGACCTTCTGTTATGACAGGCTGCTTGTTGACTTCCCGGAGATTGACATAGTCGTGCGTGGTGAAGGAGAAGTTGCTTTCTTGTCGCTCGTCAAGCGGCTGCTCTCCGATGAGGCCTGGGAGGACTGCCCCGGGATCGCATTTCGCCGCAATGGAGAGGTGGCCTGCAATGAGTCGCCTCCGCTCATCGCGGACTTGGATGCCCTCCCCTTCCCCGCCCGGGATACACTTCCCCAGGTTC
>WVXJ01000148.1:24251-24628 GCA_011773575.1 Armatimonadota bacterium
TTCTGTTCCATTCACAAGTTCTATCGGCTGGGCAAAGGGCCCATCTGGAGATGCCGCTCCGCGGAGAATGTGGTGGAGGAA
The DNA here is from genome assembly GCA_011773575.1 of Armatimonadota bacterium. GTDB lineage: Bacteria > Armatimonadota > Hebobacteria > Hebobacterales > WVXJ01 > WVXJ01. The sequence continues at coordinate 24,333 of WVXJ01000148.1, forward strand.
ATCAAGAGTCTGGTGAAAGACCATGAGGTAAAGCAGTTTATCTTCGTGGATGACAACTTCATAGGGGCCGGCGAAAAGGGCAAACAGCGCGCCGCCGAGATTGCCGAAGCCATCATGAAAGAGAATCTGGGGGTGAAGTTCCTTATTTCCTGCCGGGTAACAGATGTGGAAGAGGAGTTGTTCTCTCTGCTCAAACGCGCAGGCCTAACCACAGTTGGCCTGGGCATAGAGGCGGGTAATCAACGCCAATTGGACACCTTCAATAAGGGCGCCACCGTAGAAGACAATAAACGCGC
>WVXJ01000148.1:24679-25295 GCA_011773575.1 Armatimonadota bacterium
GAACTCAGCTTTCCGCTGGGGGAACTCTGGCTCTTCGACGGAGCGCCCATTCTCGACCGCCTGCGAGGAGAAGGCCGCGTGCGTGGTGATTATCTGAAAGGCTATTCGTATGTGGCGGAGAATCGCGGCTTTCAAATGATATATCGAGCCGCCGCCAAACTCCGCAATGTGTTTCATCCTCCAGCAAAGAAGCCGTGTTGATCCAACCCCGGAGCCCATTTCGAGAACACAGATGAAGAGTTTCTGGGGGACGAGCCAGCGGTTCGTCCCCCAGACCCCCTCACCCGCGTTTCAGAGCTCCTGAAGAATATTACTACCTGGTTAAGGATTCCTCAGCCTGAGTAAGAAGTCAATGAGCAAGCTCAGGAAGCAGATATGAAATCCAGGAAACAAAGGTGGATTATTCGCAGCGTATACGTCAGTACCGAGAAAACCGGGAGGGGAGTCTGAGGGGGAAACCGGTGGCTTCCCCCTCAGGAAGTTTCAGTTTCGATTTCCAAAGTGGGCTTTAGGGCTTCTTCAAAAGCCTCTTGCTCAGCGCCTCCCGGCCGTAGTGCAGGCCCAGTTCGCCGGCCAGTTCTTCAACCGTTTGCTGCTGTCCTTTGCGCCAGAGTGA
>WVXJ01000148.1:25401-31718 GCA_011773575.1 Armatimonadota bacterium
CGCATAGCGCGGCTTCATCTCGGTCACTTCGCCGTCACCGCTGTGCAGTTCCAATTCATAGGCGATCTTCCCCGAATATCGCCGCACATACCAGAAGTCCAGCAGTTGACCGGTCTCCAGCAGGTCCTGTGGCACATCTTCAAAGCCCATCACTTCACACAGCCAAGTTCTCTCCAGCACCACGGATTGGAGGATAAAGCCGAATCCCTCGCTTATTGAGTTATCACCCATCAACCGATAGGGCGCGGGCAGGCCTGGATCCATGTGTGAGAAATGCTGCGCATGACCCACCTCATGAAAGAAAGAGAGGAAATCGGCACAGCCTCCCCGCGGTGAGACAACCACCCATATTTCCCCCGGCACGGCGATGGGACAACAGAACGCACGCGGATACTTCTTGGGGCGCGGCTCCAAATCCAGATGCACATTCTCCTGTTGTTCCAGCGGCGTGCCGAGTGCCCGTAGTGTCGCCTCCGCCGCCGGTACCAGCCTGTCAGCGGGGAAGAGCGCTTCGTGTCTGGGGGCGAGTATGACCCAGCGCAAATCCGCATCCGTCGCCTCACTGAGACTCACTCCCTCCCGTTCAAGCGCGTCCTTGATACGCGCCCGGTAAACCTCTTCGGTTGCGATGAGGAATGCGTTCATCTCCTTGTGAAGCGTCTGGAGCGATAGGCCGGAGAGTTCCTCGCAGAGGTTGCGATAATCCGAAAAGCCCAGTTGTTGCGCGACTTCGCGCTGGCCCTGTATGCGCTCGGCCCTTGTCGCATTTTGAGCCTCGACCACTCCCGCTATGGCTTTCTCCAGCGCCCGGCGCTTCTCATGGTCAGGTTCTATCATGATTTGTCTGCATGCGGATCGAAAAGGGAGCGGCCGACCTTGCCACTCTATCTCCGCGGCGCTTTCCTCATTTGCAATCTGTTCCGTTAGTTCCCTGATGCGTCTTTCGACATACGCGTGGACGGCAAACTCGGCCAGATAGCGCCCTATTAGGTCACCCCGCTTCTCCAGACGCTCCAATACCGCGTCGCGCGTAAATAGAGAACCGAACTCTTCGAAGATGGCCTCTGTATCAAAGGTATCCTTCTGTCCGCTCAGGTGGAGATACTCTTCTCGGTTCAAGCAGCTCAGGAAGCCTTCGGCCAGCTGTGCGTACTCGGCAGTCTGCATGATCTCTCCCAGGGAAAATGCCTATGATGCATCTTCGGCAAAGGGGCGTTCACCGGAAATGAGATTCCACATTCTTCACGGAAACAGTGAGGCCGTTTGTGGAGCATACATTGAACTGCTATCGGGAGGACACCGCTCTCCGGCGCAGATCTGAATGACTATGCAAACTTCTCCCAGGAGACAACCTCGCTCATCGGTTTGCGATGTTTGGGGCGCACGGTTTCATCAGTGGGACAGCCCAGAGGGCTTATTATCACCACCTGAACCGGGTCGGGCACTCCCAGGATCTGTTTGATGGGGGGCGCATCGAAAGCCGAAATCCAGCAAGTCCCCAGCCCTTCCGCCATGGCCGCCAACGAGAAGTGGGCAAAAGCCGTCGCCACATCTGCAACGGTGCTGCAGGTGTTACCGGCTATCTTTCCTTCGGTCGGGAGGCCGCAAGCAACAATCAATACAGGCGCTTCCTGCGCGTAGTCGTGACCTGGGCAGTGGGAGACAATCGCGTGCCGGGTTTGAGGATCTTTCACGACCACGAACTTCCAGGGCTGGAGGTTGAGGCTTGAAGGCGCGCAGCGAGCCGCCTCCAGGATTCGATTGAGGGACTTCTCCGGCACCGGGTCGGGCTTGAAGGAACGGACGCTCCTGCGGCAGCGAATCGCTTCATAGAAATCCATTTTCGTCTCCTTGTCTCCGCGCCTATTCTCTCACATTGAGAGGCGAGAGAGAGCAGCCCCGGCCGACAAAGCCTTTGCGGAGAGATTTGGTTAGTTTACCCGGATGACAACGGCCGCCCACAAATCCTCCGATAGGCCTCCAGGTATCTCCGGCGGGTTCCCTCGACTACCTCCTCCGGTAGTTCCGGAGCGGGAGGTTGTTTATTCCAGTTGATGCTTTCCAGCCAGTCGCGAACGAACTGTTTGTCAAAGGAGGCCTGAGACCGCCCGGGAGAGTAGTCCGCGGCATCCCAGAAACGGGAGGAATCCGGGGTGAGCACTTCATCAATGAGAATCAGTCTGCCTTCATGGAGACCGAACTCGAACTTCGTGTCTGCGAGTATTATCCCCCGGCTGAGGGCACAATCGACCGCCATCTGGTAAATCTCTATTGCGGTCTTGCGGACAGATTCAAAGGTTTCTCGACCTACCATTGCGGCTGCTTGATCAGCGGAGATGTTCTCATCGTGCCCGGATTCGGCTTTCGTCGCAGGGGTAAAGATGGGCTCCGGCAAACTGTCCGATTCCAGCAATCCGGCCGGCAGGGCAATATCGCAGACGGTTCCTTTATCCCGATACTCCTTCCAGCCGGAGCCGGCGAGATAGCCCCTTACCACACATTCTATGGGTAGAACCTCGGTCTTCTTCACCAACATGCTCCGGCCTGCCAGTATATCTGTATAAGGGCGTAAGGCCGCCGGATACCGCTCCACATCTGCACTGATGAGGTGATCCTCCACAATCTCACGCGTCTTCTCAAACCAGAACAGAGAGAGGCCGGTCAATACATGCCCNNGTGGCGACGATCAGCAGGCTGTCTTCCAAATCGTAGATATCACGCACCTTGCCGCGGTTGAGCAGTTTCACACCCTCCAATTGCGTTGTCATTATTGCAGTGGCAGACAAGACTTCCTCCTCAGATGAATCCGGATTTGCACGGTTATACATTTCATCGCCGGAGAGCCGGTTCCTTCTCTCCAATGCTCAAAGCGGAACAAAAGACAAGCAGTCGGAAGCTGCGCCAATCAAGGCTGTGAGGCTTGCTGCAACTCCTTATGGAACCAGAAGGTCCGATCCAAGAATCGGTAGCCGAAGTTGGTATAGAAGAGATAGGCGCGGTGGTTGGTGGCATTGGTGCTGATGGCGGTATGGCGACAGCCTGCGTCACGCATTTCAGTGAGCGCTGTGGCGAGCAGGAACCTTCCCACTCCCTTTCCCTGTATGGGTTGCTCCACCGCAAGGTTGTCGCAAAAACTCCATTCCGGGGCTTTGGAGCAGGAGGACTTGTCATTCATGTGGAGGATATTGCATTGGCCCAGCCACTTCCCTTTATGTATGGCTTTGACAACAACGCCGCCGCGGCCGTATTCGTGTGGATCGTGTTCCACCTGCTCTTGCCATTCTATCTGCAACTGGAACTCAAGGGGCGGCTTCACCGGTGCAGGTGGATTGAAATCTTGCCATTCGAAGAAGACCTCACCCTCCTTCGCCGCATAGCCGGCCATCCCGAACAATGAATGAATGTGGCCCAGTCTATCTGAAAGCAGGGCATGGGGCAGATGATAGAAGGGGTAGCGATAGTTCCAGTACCAGGCCGCAATCGCCGTCCGGCTTCGCTCGCGCGCCCATTTCTCAGCCGCCTGCAGCAGCGCCTCCCCTATTCTTCTCTCGCCCGGCCTGTATGACAGGAAGCGAATTACGCCGGGCTCATTCTGCAAATCCCACTCCTTGGAAGGCGGCAGGGCGATGCCCACATGCACGAAGCCCGCAACCTCGCCCTTTTCGCTGGCCGCAAGAAGGGCTTCCTCGCGGCAAGCAGGAGTTGCTAACTGCTCCATGCTGGAGAAAGTCTCCGCAGTCACCGCCTGACAGTGAGGAACATGAGAAACAATGTCGCTATAGCAGCGCGCCAGCCCGTCTGCCATATCCGGTTGGAATTGCAGAATCTCCATTGCGAGGAGATATCTTCGGCGCGAGGAGAAGAAGAACCTTCAATCGCGGAGAGTCTGCCGAGTCGACGCAGAACTGCCTACGGGCGTTTCTGAGATTCTTCGCTCCGCTCAGAATGACAGATGGAATGGCAGGAGACTCTGGCTATCTTGCCCGATTTGTCACCCTGAGCAGCAAGCGAAGGGTCTCGCTCGGGTGGGTTCTAGAATGACTTCTAGTTACTCGGATTTAACCGAATATCGCCGCTTACACTTCTCAGAGTCACGGTGCCCTCTCCTGAGCCCAGCCGGCCCTGCAATTGGCCGTGTTTCTGCGACACATCTTGCAGGAGTGTGCTAGAACTAACCTCTCCCCCTGGCGAAGAGAGATCAACAGTGCAGTCGGAGTCAGTAGGAAGAATCAGACGGATGTCGCCACTGATACTATTGGCGGAAAACTCTCCATCGAATTTTTCGCGCACATTGGCCTCAATGTCTCCGCTCGTGGTCCTGAGGGCAGCCTTCGAACCTACGTAGTATTTGATGCTAATGTCGCCGCTGACTGTTGAGCCCTTGAGTGCGCCACTAAGATCGCCGATATTGATATCGCCACTTACAGCACTCGTGCGAGTTTCGCCAATGATGTCATATAGCAATAAGTCTCCACTGCCGGTTCGCGCTTCGGTCGGGCCTCGGACGCCGCCGATTTCCACATTCCCGCTGGCACTTGAGACGCTCGCGTATGCGCCCCCATAAACGATTATGTCACCGGAGGCTGTGGTTGCCTTTGCACCTTTGAACATATCCTCTATATACACATTTCCCGCAGTTGTCTTGATATCCGCAACGAGTTGCGAGGGGGCAAAGATGTTGAAGTCAACGCCCGCGTCTTTCCAGAACCTTTTTCGACCGATATCTGAAATGAGGAGTCTGTCACCCTCTTTGACGACACTCAGATTCCCCAAACGGGCGTGCTTGGCGGCATCAAGGTAGGAATTACCTCTTCCCCAGCGCCTCGCCTCTATGTCAATCCTACTGGTATAACCGCCTACTATTCTGACATCCCCGCTGGTACATTCAACCACGATTTCCTTTATCTCATCTGCCTCCGCATCGCGTCGAAGCGTGTCAATCTGTCGCCATCCTTGCCGCGCTTCCCGGATGCCGGGAGCCCTGACCAAGTCTCCCCATTCGGAAATACTATTCAAAGACTGTAAGCGCTGACCCCATTTGGCGAAGACATCGCGGCGGGCCGCCGTAATGCTGATGCCAACCAGGATGATAAAGATTGCCAATAAGACGTCTCGGGCTCTCATGATCGCTCACTCCTCGCTGCGAGATGCAGCACGAGCAAGATAGTGGTCCACGAGGATTTTCACGCCCATAACTATTAGCAGCACAGGCCAGAACTTCCAGAGATGGTCCCACACCGGCAAGCCGGTGATGCGCTCCACGAGCAGGCCGCCTCCTATGATAGTGAGGACGATCCCGATAATCAGGGCGCCCATGCCGTTAGGGTGACGCGGTTTCTGAGTCTTCTTCTCCATTACGAGTCTCCTGAGAGAGTGATTCCGAAGCAGCTGGAATAGAACGCGACATGGCGAAACTGACCAGCAGCCAGATGCCCAGCGCCAGGATGGCCGCGGGCCAGAGGAGAGCATAGGTCAGCCAGGTGACACCGAAGTTGTTAATCAAGAAGATGATGCCCAGGACTATGAGGAGAATCCCAAAGCCCGGCTTTGAGGTGGCTTCCCAGTGGTTTTCCGCCGCGGCCCACTCCCAGTCTTTCTCCGGCGGTAATTCTTTCTCCGCTTCCCCGGCAAGAGTGATTCGGCACGCTGTCCAATAAGCATCAAAGAGATTCCAGAAATAGAGCGGCACTATAACGATCGCAATCGACACCCGCACCATTTCATCAAGCATAATCGCGCTGAACAGAAATGCCGCCATTACCAGCAACCCCTTCTTCATCTGCCGGTTATACATCTGGCCCAAACCGGGCATCGCGGACAAGAGAACAGCGAGGACGACACTGTGACCGCGGGACGAATCCGCGGATACTGCACCATTCAGGGCATCGCCCACACAGTTCGCGCAATACACACCGCCCCGGTGTTCGATGCGCTGTCCGTTGGCAATCTCTGTTTTGCATTTGTCACAGACGTAAGTCTCGGGTGTTTCAGACGAAGCCACGGTTATCACCTCCGTGTGTCTCAGATAAGGGCGGCTTGGACGGCCTCACTTGGTTCGTAATCAGGCAATACGCTCTTCTCCCCATCACTGGAAGGGACAGGGCGTGAAGTGGATACGAATTCTATTTCGCTAAGAAATGCTTGCGCCCGATCGAAACTCGCACTGAGATAGGCCATTCCTTCCACCGCCGCTCCCGCCACCCGCGCAGGCCAGGATACGACCAGATCGCTGGGACCGCGGCCGGGAACATTTGCAGCAAGCGCAAAGAGAACGATGACAACAGCGGCGCGGCTCACCTGGCGCAGGATAAATCTCC
>WVXJ01000148.1:31745-33283 GCA_011773575.1 Armatimonadota bacterium
GAACCCAGCAGGGTCGAAGTACTGCGAAGTGTATTCGCCTCCTCCTGACAGGAAGGGCAGATCCGAATATGGGCCTCTACCTCAATTATCTGGCTCGCGGATAGTTCTCCGTCAAAATAAGAAGACAAAACATTGCGGGTCTCTTCGCAGGTCATGGCTTCTCACCTCCCGGGCGAACCGATGGGATGCGGTCATCGGCAAGGAGCGCCTTTCTCAATAGGCTGCGAGCGCGGCTAAGCCGGGACTGCACGGTTCCCAGCGGAATCCGCAGAACCTCCGCTATCTCGTCATAGGAGAATCCCTCAATCTCACGCAAAACAATGATCGCGCGAAGTGCAGGGGGAAGTTGCCGCAAATGTTCGCGTACCGCGGATTGGATTTCACTGCCGAGAGCCGCCGATTCTGGATCGAACTGTGATGGGGAATCCAACTCTCTCGCGGCGAGATTGGTGAGGATCCGCGTACGGGTCAGCAGCCGACGGCGCTGCATCAAGCAGATATTGACAGTGAGCCGGTAGAACCAGGTATGGAAGCGGGCCTCGCCGCGGAATGAGGGCAGTGATCGGAGCATTGCGACAAGAGCCTCTTGAGAGGCGTCCAGCGCATCTTCGTGATTGCCCAGCAAATCATAGGCAAGGCGATAAGTCCTGTCCTGATATCGCCTAACCAGGGCCTCCTGAGCCTGCCGGTCACCGCTGCGGCAGCGCGCGAGCAGGCGGGCCTCCTCGGATTCCGCCAATATCCTTCTCCCTGCATCTATACATGTGGCTACCGCCACACTCATCTACTTTCTTCCCACTTTCCCTTTATTATATCTGTTGCGCCGCCTCTCGGCTTTGTTCTGCTTGGCTGATCAATCTTCGCATATTTGAGAGGCTGTAACCGGAAATGTGGCAAGAACCCGCCTGAAGGCGCGAGTGCGGCAGTGAGCACTGGAACCTCTTGGGTGCGAATTATGCCTTGGGAATCGCCTGGCGAAAGGCCTGAAATCCCGCTTTCAGGCTGGGGTAGTTGCTGAAAAGCCCGCTGCCGAGGATGAAGGTGGTTGCTCCCGCCTCGACCAGTTCAGGCAGGTTGTGGGGGCGGATACTCCCATCCATCATAATCTCTATCTTTCGGCCCTGGGAGCGGATCATCTCCGCCAAATCCCGCGTCTTTTCCTTGGCGGCGGGAACGAAATCCTGGCCCGCGAAGCCGGGGTTGACCGACATCACCAGGACATTGTCAATATCATCCAGCACATAGCGGACTGTATCCAGCGGGGTGGCGGGATTGAGCGCCACTCCCGGTTTTGCGCCCAAACTGCGAATCTGCGCCAGTGTCCTCTGGAGATGGCCGCAGGCTTCCACATGGACAGTGACCATATCCGCTCCCGCCTTTATCATGTCCGGGATCATCCAGGAGGTCTCATTCACCATCAGGTGAGCCTCGAACGGCATCTTGGTGAGCGGGCGAACCTGCTCCAACAGGAACGCGCCGAAGGTGAGATTGGGGACAAAATGGCCGTCCATGATATCGAAATGCAGCAAATCCGCGCC
>WVXJ01000198.1 GCA_011773575.1 Armatimonadota bacterium
CCAGCCAGCCCCCCCACAGATCCGGACGTGAGCAATTTACTCATCCGGTTCCTCGGTAACCAGAGTATCGGCACAACTCTGGCGCATAACTTTGCTGCCCTCGAGACTTTGTCAGATGCCGTGGAGGATCCTGGGCCTTGGAAGCGGATATGTCAGCAGCACCCGTTCGAACTTCTCCCATGAGATACAGCTCTTGTTGCTGCGACGACTCAGCCAGTATCGCCAAGCTTTCTTGCCATGCATGAAGATCGTCTCAAGCCTCCCAGAATTGCCCCGAATGGCGTAATACTGAAAGTGCCCTCGGAGTTTGTGGCACAGAACCCGATGCTGCTCCTTCAGCGGCCTGTGCCGATTGCTGCGACACCACTGCCATAGGGACTTCTTAGCCCGACGTAACCTTTTCCTCGCCGTCCTCCGCTTAATCACCCAGGCTCCTCGGCGCGATCTGGTCCAGTAGTGAGTAAATCCGAGAAAGTCGAATGTGCCGTTCCCACTGCCGGACTCACCGTTTGACTCCGGCTTCCTGAACCGAATCAACGCCGTCTTCTCCGAATGAATGGCCAACCCGAAACGACCGAAGCGCTTCGCAAGCACCTCCAGAATCCGACGAGCGTCTCCTTCCACCTCGCACCCAATGACAAAGTCATCAGCAAACCGGATCAGAAAACAACGCCCCTTCATCCGAGGTTTGACTTCTTTGACCACTCATCCAGCACGTGATGGAGGAATATGTTGGCCAGCATCGGTGAGATCACTCCCCCTTGGGATGTCCCTTTGCCCGGGTATGTCAGGATGCCTTCCTCCAGCACCCCAGCATTGAGCCATTTGCCGATCAACCTTAATATGCCCCCATCGTTGACCCGCTGCTTGATAAACGCCCTCAGCAGCCCATGGTCCAGATTGTCGAAGCATCCACTGACATCCGCGTCCACTATCCAGCCGATATTCATACGCTCACACGTGCGACGAAGCTCCTGGAGGGCCTGATGCGCACTGCGCCCTTCTCGGAAGCCGTAGGAGAACCCATAGAACTCCTGCTCATAGATCGCCCCCAACAGCATCACCACCGCCCGTTGGACGATCTTGTCCTCAAAGGTCGGTTTGCCGATCGGACGCTTGCCTCCGTCTACCTTCTCAAGCCATGCCCGCTCCACAGGAGGTGCTTTATACCGCCCGCTTCGCAGACGCTCGTGTAGGCTCCGAAGGTTCTCCTCAAGGTTCTCGGCATACTCCCTGGCCGTCACCCCGTCTACCCCTGCCGCGCTATCTTTGCGCGTCAGACGATAGGCCTCCCTCAGAAACTCCACATCCATCAAATGCGCCAGCGTCTCAAATACCATCCTTGGATAGCGAACAGCCTGCTGCGCAATCTGCTGGAGTCGCGTTGATATGGTTGGTGACCTCGAAGTGCCTCCCATATTTCCCTCCAGCTGAACGTTATGCCCGGCTTCGCCTTCCCTCGGGTGGGTCCCTTGGGCCNNCGGTACTATGCTCCGCTAAGACTGCCGACTGCCCATCTCGAAGTCCTTCGCTCCTCGCTCGTCCCCCGATACCCTGGCCTGCACCGTTTGGTTCGTGTTCCGTTGCCGGCTCGCCGGTGGGCACGGCGCAAAACCCTTCCGACGCCTGGGCCTTTGTTCAGCCGGTGGCCCATCCCCTCCGGCATCTCTGGAGGGAAACAGTCGGCTCTCCCAAGTTCCCGAATCGCCCCTGTGAGTACATGCCCCGCTCTCAGACCCCGGTGGTGTCCCAAGGACATCGCCATAACGCCCCCAAGACTGCTGCCTTCCGGAATCGA
>WVXJ01000195.1:0-185 GCA_011773575.1 Armatimonadota bacterium
CGGAAGGATGAAACCGACATAGCCATCGGCTTCCATCCCGACTCATGGAAGGACAAGATGCCCCGCATCTTCCAAGGGCGAATGCCGCTCCCAACGACGCGCAGACACTACGTGTGCACCGAGTTGAAAGCCGACGACTGGAGGGATCACGTGCCACCAGAATTTCAGATCCAACGGCTAGATGC
>WVXJ01000195.1:361-639 GCA_011773575.1 Armatimonadota bacterium
TTCCGAGCAAAACGCTACAAAGAAGCTGTCGAAAGCTACGAGCGATTCTTTGCGACCCCCGCCGAAGAGCTCCCGCAGTGGTTCCGCAAAATACTCCCGCAAGAGCTGGGCACCCACTACTTCCGCGCGGCGTACGCCAAAGCCGCGATCGGAGAAGACGACGACGCCCTCAGCTATCTCGAAAGCGCCGTCGACCACGGGTGGCTCCACATGGACTTTCTGATGAGCTGCCAAGAATTCGCGCGCATGCATGGAACAGCTACCTGGAAGCACATTCT
>WVXJ01000195.1:752-1300 GCA_011773575.1 Armatimonadota bacterium
CGTCGTCCTCAAACCGCCAACCATGGCACTTCATCGTGGTGACAGAGCGGCAGAAACTCGACAAACTGGCACGAGTTCATCCGTATGGTAAGATGCTGCATGACGCCCCCCTCTGCATCGCAGTCTGCGGCGACGAAGCCATATCACCGCGCTCCTGGGTTCAAGACTGCTCCGCGGCTGCGGAAAACCTGCTGCTCGCAGCAGCTGCGTTGGGTCTTGGGGCTGTGTGGTTGGGCGTGCATCCGAGAGAAAGCCGGGTTGCACCAATTAGGAAAGCGTTGCATATTCCCGAAACCGTGGTTCCGCTCAACCTGATCTCGATCGGTCATCCGGCTGAAGAGAAAGACCCGCGCACGCAATACGACGAGTTACGAGTGCATCGTGAGCAATGGTAGCCACAGAAATCGGAGAGGTACGATCGATGTGAAAGAGCTCGGAGCCTTCCCCCAACTGGAAACCAATCGGCTGATCCTGCGACGCATGACCTTTGACGACCTAGTCTTCTACTTTCACCACTTCAACCTCCAACAGATCGTGGATGGATGCTG
>WVXJ01000195.1:1392-2316 GCA_011773575.1 Armatimonadota bacterium
CTCAAAGCCGTGCTGGAATACGGGTTCGAACAGATGCAGTTGAACCGGATTCAAGCGATCATCGACTCCGAAAACAGCCGGTCGATCAAGCTGGTTCAGCGGCTAGGCTTCACCCACGAAGGCGTGCTGCGGCAAAACAGCCACTTCAACGGACAGCTCCGAGATGACGTCGTCTTTTCTTTATTGAAGACAGAGTGGACACGCTCGTAACAGCTTGAAAAAAAGAAGGGTGCTGTGCGACCGTTTGAAGGCGGAGAGCTGATGATGGTTCTCAAGAAGGCGAACCTCACCGATTAGGACCTTTAGGCTAGGAGACCTAGGCGATATCCTTATGTCCGCCCAGAAGGCTCCACCCGAAGATGCGGAAATCGCTTGAAGACCGTGAATTTCTACTCAGCAAGTCTCAATCGTGGAGCCTCATTGGCGGGTCTTTCTACTTCCGTTGCGGGAAGGAATCGAAGAGTCAAAATCGGGCGCTAAGATCGTGTGCGTCTTCGCCAGAAGATCACTGCGGTGATGACGATGCCTGCTGCGACGATGCCGATTACGGCCACAGTCCACATTGGAAAAGCTTCGGTCGGGTTCACGGTGATCACTGCGGTGTCAGCCGCTTGATTGCCCGCCGCATCCTCAACGGTTAACGTGACCGTGTAGGTGCCGGCGTCCGCGTATTCATGAGTCGCCGTTCNNGTTTGGTCTGTTCCTGCATCGGCGACTGGTGGCGTGACGTCAAGCACGGTGATCACGACAGTATCGATCGCAGTGTTACCTGCGGGATCGGCAACCTCCAGGGTCACGGTGTACGTTCCAGGTGTAGCAAACGTGTAGATGGGATTCGCGCCGCTCAAGATTTGAGGCGCCTCGTCCGTGAAGGTCCAGGTGTACGTGGCAATGCCGTTGTCGTCGGTGGAAGCGGAGCCGTCG
>WVXJ01000127.1:0-216 GCA_011773575.1 Armatimonadota bacterium
TCATACATCTCATCGTCATTCGGCATAAAATTCCATTCATCCCCATACACAATGTGCAGCGTCGGTCCCCGAATCGTATCGGGGTTGTTGGGAAACGCTTCAATGACTGACCCGTTGGTAAACCGGATAATCGTCCGCAGCGGCTTAAAATTCATGCCCGGCGGCAACTTGCGCACGAAAAACGCGATGCGGCGAATGATGAATTTCGCCTGTCGC
>WVXJ01000127.1:240-1009 GCA_011773575.1 Armatimonadota bacterium
ATGCCACTGTCCGGATGCGTGACAGCATACCACAAGAGCAGCGCGGAGACAATCCAGCTTTTGCCGCTTTGGCGACACCAACGGGCAGCGAGAAAATGGTGGTCACAGAACAGCGTTATCAGCTCTTTTTGGTAGAATGTAGGTTCGAATCCCACGATTTGACGAAAAAACTCAATCGGGTTCTTGCTCAGACTTTTCGCTTCGGCAATCTCCGCTTCATCGACCAGTCTCTCGCTTTCCTGGACGCTGAACCATTTCGGTAAGACGTCACTTACCCGCATAGTTCGTGGCTTTTTTCCGCTTCGCTTTTCGTGCAAGTTTCGCATATTTTGCTTCCAGCTCGACCAGTTTCGCTTCAATGCCGCGATAATCGATATAATCTACCAACAATTCCTTGTAGGTCCGGGTCAACGTCGCAACCGCCTGCAACCGTTGGACTTCCACTTTCTCCAAACCTGACTTAGAAGCAGCAGTCAACGCACCCGCCAAAATCATCAAAGCCTCTTCGACGCTCGGCAGTTCTTTCAGCAAGGCAATCTCAGAAGTAGTAGTGGCTCTGCTCCGCTGCGACACCACTACTTTTAAGCCAAGCCTGTCAGCCTTGATCGAGACCGCACCCTTTGACTTCCCCAGCCTAGCCGCAATTACCTCCATAGGCTGCCCGGTTTCAACAAGCTCTCTGAGTTGAGCTTCCTGTTCCTTGGTCCAAGGCATGCCTCTCGTCATTGAATCATCCCTGCTGGCCGAAGAACGCTCCCAAGATGGTACC
>WVXJ01000127.1:1075-1304 GCA_011773575.1 Armatimonadota bacterium
GACCAGTGCGGTTGTGGCAAAATACACGCCGTAGATGAGCCGATCCGAAGGACTGATCTCCACTACAGTGTCTTTTCGATATCGAGATCCGCGAATGGCGATCTTCCGCGTTAGGGCGTGTTTAATGAAGTTTCGCATGGTTTTTCACTCGTCGTTTCAGGGTGCGTTGGCGGCCGGCTAAGAACGATTTCAACAGCAACGTGGCTTCGTCGTCGCTGGTTTCATGGTC
>WVXJ01000078.1 GCA_011773575.1 Armatimonadota bacterium
CCCATCCTCTGGAAAGACCTCCACAGAGAAGGCCCGGGGAGGCCGGTGGAATACCAGCCCGAATGGGACCTCCGCGCCCTCATGCTCCGCCAGCTGGAGCAGATACCCTACGTCAAGGACCTTGTCAAGCGCCTGAAGAGAGACCCCTGCCTCAGAGAGGCCTGCGGATACGGGGAGAAAGCCCCGACGGAGGCCCACTTCTCTCAGATGAAGAGACGCATCGGGGCGGAGGGCTTCCGCATAATCGAGGCCTACCTGCGGAGAGAGGCCCTCAGGCTGAGGGTCTCCCAGCCGATGACGGCCGTAGGCCTCGTCCAGGCGGCATGCGTCGACGGCACCGGCCTCAGGGCGTGGAGCAGCAGGAGCCAGGAGGACAGCAGGCGGGGCCTCGGAGACCCGGATGCGAGGCTGGGTCGAGGGAGGAACGGCTTCATCCTCGGCTACAATAGCCTGTTTCTCACCGATGTCGAGGGGCACCCCCTGGGCCACGTAGAGGCCCCTGCTAACGTGAACGAGCCCCTGCTGGTGGAGCCGCTCCTCGACAGGGTTCTGGGCGACGACATCGAGCTGGAGCTGCTGGCCGGGGACAGCGGCTTCGAGTCCCGCAGGGTGTTCGACGCCCTCGACGCCAGGAAGGTGGAGGGCCTCATCGCGTGGAGGCGCCTGAAGGGCAGGGTGAACCCGCCGGACGTGCTGACGGTGAAGGACCGCATCGACGTGGAGGGCCCCGAGTATAAGCGGGTCGTGTACAAGAGGCTTCGGGCGGTGGTGGAGGGCTTCATAGGCAGGGTGAGGAATCACCTGGCCTATGGTCGGCTGACGTGGCAGGGATTGGAGAACGTCAGCATCCACGTGAGCCTGGTTCTCTGCGTCGTCTACGGGGTGGCGATAGCGGCGCATCACATCGGGAGGCCCGAACTAAGGCAGAGCATCGCCTACTTCGCCTGAACGGAGGCTGGGAGGTGGAGGGGTCTGATCAGCGGATGCCATCCATCCGAGGATGTCGGAGAGGCAATTGTGGGCTGACCATCCTCCTCCAGCACCTGTTCGCTGAGGATTTCTGGGTCATTTTTTTCCTGAGAGAGGGTTATAACAGACTGCTACAGTAACACATTGTTCCATACGTATGAATTATTTAATCCGCCTGCGCGCAAAGAGGGAGGAGACGAGGGCGAGAA
>WVXJ01000212.1:0-9039 GCA_011773575.1 Armatimonadota bacterium
CGCGGCCGCCACGATCAACTCGCCGAAGCCAGCCCGCTCTACCGCGGCCTCTATGAGCGCCGGTTCCAGCCGGAGACGGAAGATGCGAGAGTTGAGCGTTCAGAGTTGAGAGTTGAGGGGAAAGACCAGTGATTCTCAGCGCAAATCCTACTTCGCACAGCGCGTGCTTCGTAGGACAAGGGACGCAGACGCTTGCCCGCCGTAGTCCGCCAAAGAAGTGTGGTGGACGAAGGCGGTGCTTGCCCTTCGTAGCCTCTTGTCCGCCATAGCCTTGTGCGACGGCGGATGGCGGAGGAGGGTAGGGCGGGGTCTCCGTTTATGGTGAGCGGAGTCGAACCGCGCCCCGCCGGGTCCGCAGTTGTAGGGCGGGGTCTCCGAGTCCCGCCGAAAGGTTAATTGTAGGGCGGGTGCGCCCGCGCCCGCCGTATTCTCTGCATCTTTGCGCCTTTGCGGTTAGTCCCTCATAGGACGGGCCCCCGCCGGTTATTTCCCGGCACCTCTCCACTCCACAGCAGGAAGCAAGCCCACGAACGCAGAAACCAGTGCTGGATAGGTGCTGCACAGGTCAACACTGGTAGGGCATGGGCTTGCCCCATGCCACAATCAACGGGACATGACAGGAGGCAAGTCGCCGACGCTCCATAGCTATGGCGACGGAGCGCTCCTGTCCTACGAATATAACGTCTTATTCGGCAAATATCAGCAGTAAAAGGCTGAACCGTGAGAAGATGGTTAGCTCGTTGGGGATGGGTCGTACTACTTGTGGCGGCCGCGGTAACGGGTTGGTGGTGGCTGCCTCCACTTCTAAGCATCGTAGTAGATAACCCTAACAGGGTCGAGGCGCTGACCAAGGTAGTGCAGTTAATCCTCGGACTGCTGGGTATCGCGAAACTGTGCGTCGAACTCCTGCGTATCCTGAGGTCGCCACCGCCGTAGAAGCGGCCATTCAAAGATATTCCTAATATTTACGCTGGGGGAGACGTCATTATCATCATAGGCCCAGATGGCATCAGGGCAGGGGGAGATGTCCAGATCGGCGGTATCAGCACGCGTGGGCCGGTTGGCAATCAAGTCGTCGGCGGAGACAAAACGACCATTGTTGAAGGTAATCTTGTCCAGGGAGACAAGAAACCCGTTAAACGCCATCTGGTCAAGGGGCCTAAGATCACCTACGCGACGCTGCCCCTCTCCGTCACCGCGCTTCACCAACTGCCTCCGCCGCCGGGGGATTTTACGGGGCGGGAGGCTGAACTTAAGGACCTGATGGAGGCGGTGCAGAAGGGTGGAGTCACCATTTCCGGCCTGCAGGGCGCGGGTGGGATCGGCAAGACCGCGCTGGCTTTGAAATTGGCCGAGCAATTGAGGGATTCTTACCCTGATGCCCAGTTCTTCCTGGATTTGAAAGGGACAACTGAGCCGCTCACGCCCGCACAGGCGATGGCCCATATCATACGCGGCTTTCTTCACCGAGATACCAAACTTCCCGATGATGAGGCCCAGTTGAGCGCGTTATATTGTTCTGTGCTAGATGGCAAGCGCGCGCTTTTGCTGATGGATAATGCCGCCAGTCGTGAACAGGTGGAGCCTCTCATCCCGCCTGAGGGATCTGTTCTCCTGGTTACCTCCCGCCAACATTTCACTCTACCCGGCCTCTTTCCTAAGAACCTGGATATTCTGCCTCCAGAGGATGCCCGCGCCTTGCTGCTCAGAATTGCCCCCAGAATCGGAGACTCTGCGGACAAGATCGCCAAAGTCTGCGGATATTTGCCGCTGGCCCTAAGGCTGGCAGGCTACGCGCTAGCGGAGAAGCGCACCATGAGTCCGGCGGATTATGTGAAGCGGTTAGAGAAGGCCGGGGGCGCGGTGGAATTGATTGAGCCCTTCCTGAATCCAAGTTATCGATTGCTCAATCGGAAGATGCAGAACTTATGGCGGATGCTGGCAGTTTTTCCTGGTACGTTCAATAGCCTGGCGGCGGCTGCGGTGTGGAAGATTCCGCCAGAGAAGGCGGAAGATGCGCTCAACACACTCATATCCTACAGCCTGGTGGAGTGTGATGAAACAACCGGCCGCTGTCACCTGCATGACCTGGTGCGAGATTTCGCTGAAACGAAGTTGAGCGAAAGCGAGCGCGAAGAGGCCGGGCGTCGCCATGCGGAGCATTATAAGGATGTGCTGGCTGTTGCGGGCGATCTCTACCTGAAGGGTGGCAAGGAGATGATGGCTGGGCTGGCGCTCTTCGATGTGGAGAGAAGGAATATCGTGGCAGGACAGGCCTGGGCCGCGGCCCACTGGAAGGAAGATGATGCTGCGGCGAGATTGTGCAGTTACTATCCTGGTGCCGCGGATTTGCTCGAGCTGCGCCGACATCCGAGCGCGCGCGTCGCCTGGCTGGAGACTGCGCTGGAGGCGGCGCGACGCTTGAGAGATCGAGCGGCCGAGAGCAGACACCTTGGCAACCTGGGCATTGCCTACAGACAGTTGGGCAAGCCCGACCGTGCCATCGAGTGCTTTGCACAGACTCTGACTATTCATCGCGAGGTGGGTGATCGCTTGGGTGAAGGCCTGGATCTGGGCAACCTGGGCAATGCCTACCTGGATTTGAAAGAGCTCGGCCGCGCCACAGAGTGCCTTGAACAACAGTTGGCGATTATGCGCGAGGTTGGTTACCGGCGAGGTGAGGGCAACGCGCTGGGTAACCTGGGCAATGCGTACCGTAGGTTGGGCGAGAGTCGCCGCGCAATTGAGCATTATAAACAGCAGTTGCCAATTACGCGCGAGATTGGCGACCGGCGAGGTGAGGCAGCCGCGCTCTGGAACATGAGCGTGGTGCTGGATGACTTGGGGGAGAGAGATGAAGCGATTGCGAAGGCGGAGGCGGCCTTGGAGATATTTGAGCAGATAGAAGATCCGAATGCGGCCGAGGTGCGCGGGAAGTTGGAGGAGTGGAGGAAGGGAGTCTGAGAGTCGAGGGTCGAGAGTCAAGAGTCAAGGGCCTGGGGTGAGGCCAGGCCTCTGTGCTCTCTGCGTGCCTTGGGCTGCGTAGCCTCGGCGAAGCAGGCTCTGCGGTTCAATGGACTGGCGGGCGCAGGCGCACCCGCCCTACAAGGGTAAGGCTTTCGTCCGATGGACAGAAAGGCGGGAGTCCTTCGGCTCGGCTCAGGATAAACAAGACTCCCGCCGGTGAAAGCGGTGGCCCTTCGGCAGGCTCAGGGTAAACGAGCTCCCGCACTCCAAAGGAAACCCCCGCCCTACCCGCCTTCAAGGGCAGGAGGCAAGGCTCCTGTCCAACGGGTATTGCATTGATCTGCGTGAATCTGCGGTTGCATGGGCCGGCGGGCGCAGGCGCACCCGCCCCACAATTAACCTTTCGGCGGGGTACGGAGACCCCGCCCTACAAGGGCAGCCACTTTGTGGCTGTCCCTGCGGATTCTTGCTTGAATCTGTGCAATCTGCGTAATCTGCGGATGCGTTTCCCTACCGCTGTTTAAGTTCCCGGATTTGGCGGAGGAGTTCGGGGAGTTTGCGGACGGCGGCTTCGACGCGGAGGTATTCGCGGTGGGGATAGGCGGGTGTGCCTGAGGAGACGGAGCCGGCCGGCAAATCATTGAACACGGCGGCGCGCGCCATGACGATGGCATCATCCCCGATGGTCACATGGTCAACCACCCCCACTTGACCCGCCAGTGTTACGCGCTTGCCGATGTGCACACTGCCGGAGATTCCCACCTTGCCGGCGATGATGCAGTTTTCCCCCATGGTCACATTGTGGGCGATGTGCACCTGGTCATCTATTTTTGTTCCCCGGCCGATGTGGGTGATATGGGTGGTGGCGCGGTCAATGGTGGTGTTGGCCCCGATTTCGACATCGTCTTCGATAACCACGCGGCCGATTTGGGGGATCTTGCGATGACGCTTGCCGTCCCAGTTAAAGCCAAAGCCATCCGCACCGAGAACGACTCCGGAATGGAGGATACAGTGCGCCCCGATTTCGGTTCCCCAGCCGATTGTGACGCGGGGATGAATTAGCGTTCCCGCGCCGATGGTGACGTTCTCTCCAACATGTGTTTGCGGATAAATGACCGCGCCCTCCCCTATCTTGGTGCCTTTGCCGATGATGACATAGGGGCCGATGGCGACATTCTCCCCCAGGCTGACTTCATCTCCGACGATTGCGGTGGGATGGACACCCGCGGGCAGGCTGATGGGAGGCGCGAACAACCCCAACACTTCGGCAAAGGCGAGGCGCGGGTTTTTCACTTTGATTATGGGTTTTGTCGATTTCTCGATTTCCGCGGGGACGATGACTGCGGCGGCCTGGGATTTCTCGGCTGCGGGCAATTTGGAAAGGTCGTCAATAAAGGTGATATCCCCCGCGCCGGCGTGTTCGATGCCGGCGGCGCCGCGGATGGTCAATTCTGCGGCTTGTTTGGCTTTATCGGCTTTAGCGGCGGACGGGGCTGCCAATTGGCCGTCCAGCCTTTCCGCCAGCCGGGAGAGGGTATAGGTCTTTTCGTCCGGGTTCATCATCTGCCTCCTGTTCGCCCGGGGCCGAGATATCCGATAGTAGGCGAGGCTGCTTTGGCCCTGATTGAGAGGGCAAACATGGGATCGCTCATTTGTCGCTGTGTCTTCCTATTCTCCCAGAAATGCTCCGATTATGGAATAAATACCTTAGAAGCCCGGGGCCCGCCACCCCCGGCGTTCGCGCGCATCTGGAGAATGGAGATGAAAAATTCAAAGGGAATCTCGCTGGTGGAGTTGTTAATGGTGGCCTTACTGTTGGGCGTTGGCCTGACGGGTGTAGGCGGGATGTTCACTGCGGGTCTCATCTCCAATCGGAAAGCGGCGCATATTACTGCGGCGGCGAACCGCGCCTCGAAAGAGATAGAACGGCTGAGGAATGCCGGATTCACGGGCGCGGTGGTGGATTACGAACGGTTTCCTTATCCTGACTACTATATCGTGGACTCCGATACGGTTTATTTCGATGTGGATGAACTGCCCCAGGCGAGCGGGCATATCTATTTGGACCTGGATCCTGAGGCAAAAGTGATTGACCCGAATACAGGCTTGCAGGTGGACAATCTGAAACAGGCAAGGATAGTAATCACCTGGGGAGGTGCAAAGTCTGTGCGCGGCTCATATACGGTTACTACACTTCTCGCCAATCGTCCATGAGGAGCTGAGATGGGAAGCCACGGGGTGAATCGCAAACGAAGAATGAGCCGGGGAGCAACCCTGGTGGAACTTCTGGTGGCGATGTCGATCTTGAGCGCGCTTCTGTTCGGCCTCTCCATGATCTACTTCTCGTGTCTGAGAGTGTATCTGCGGTCGGCCTGGAAACTACCTCCTTATGATGAGGCCACCATGGCTGTAGACGAACTGACCCGACGCATGCAAGACGGGATGCTGATTGATTCCTTTGGCGACGATTGGCTGATAGTAATTGTCCCGCAGAAAGATTCCAACCGCGACAATGTGCTGGTGTCGGACGGAGAAAATCTGTCCCTGGCTCCGGGACAGCGGCTTGCTTTTTATCTGTCGAATGACACCGGCTCCATGGAGGCAACCGGAAACACTCTATGGATGGCGGTGGCGGATCCCGGGACGGAGAATTTCGTGCCCAGGAAGAAGATTGCCGAGAATATCCACCCGGAACTGAATCCGGAGGATCCGATGACGGGACAGACGCGCCCGATGTTTCATTATTGGCCGGACGAAGTGCGCCTGTGGGGAGTGGAGATGTGGATTACTTCCACGGCTGAAGTACACGGTGAGCAGCTCCCCCAGACGGCGCATTCTGAAGTGTATCTGAGAAATCTCTAAGGCGGGGAAAGAGAGATGTTCTTTAAAGAGGCTTGGAAGAAGAGCGGCAGGTTCTTGGGAATCGGTAATCGCCGGGGGAGCGCGTTCTTGACGGCGATGCTTTTCCTGGTGGTACTGCTGGGACTGGGCTCATCTTATGTGAGCATGAGTATACAGGAGGTGTCACGCGCCAGCCGCGCCCGCAAGGAGACCCGCGCGCTGAGTCTGGCGGAGTCGGGCCTGGAGTACTCCGCCTGGCGAGTTTACAATGAAACCCCCGCTTCTTTCCCGGTTACCTTTAGCCGCACGGATTTGTCGGAAGGATATTTCTCCGCGGAGGTTGATGTCTATCGTGATGCCGGCGGAAGCGTGGTGCCCAATACCTTGGAAGTGGTTTCCACCGGTGTTTCTCAGGGATGGGATGCAGAGGTGAAAGCGGTGGGCCGGATTCTGTTGTGGCCCACTCCTAACAACCCTGTATTCAACAATGCGCTTTTCTCTGACTCGGATATGCTCATCTCGGGGAATGCGAACGTTACGGGCACGATTCACTCGAACGGNNNNGGTTGGATTGATGAAGACGGTAGTCACATTACCGGCTCCAAATCCGCCTATGCGCCGAAGCAGTCCTTGCCCACAGTGGATCTCCAATATTATGAGGCAAATGCCAGTGTTGTGTATGGTACCTCTCAAGTGTTCTCCGGGACGACCACACTGGACGGGATTACCTTCGTTGACGGAGATGTGGATATATCCGGTCAGGTGGAGGGTGTGGGAGTAATAGTAGCCAGCGGGACAATTCGTGTGAACGGGAATACGACCCTTGCCAATGGAGATTCCGAATTCGCGCTGATCAGCACCAAGAAGGTGAAGGTGAACGGCAACACGCGAATCGAGGGTTCAATATATGCCCACAATGCAGACATGCCCGGAGTCGTGGAAGGTCTGGGTAATGCGGAGGTAGTGGGGTGTGTGGTCGCCGACCTGATTACCTCCACCGGCAGCCTGACGGTCACATATACTGAGCCTGGTGTGGAGATGCCGGGCTCCTCTGACGCGCCGGCGCAAATGGATATAGTCTCCTGGCGTCGGATACGCTGAGTTTTGACCTCTGGATTTGACCTCTAGAGTATCTGAGAGTTCTTCTACTTCTGCGCGGGTTGCGCGGCGGCCTCGATGTATTGGCGCACGAGAGTGATATCTTCCTCCAACTTCTGTTCAATGGGTATGTCCGCGAAGTCCTCTATCGAGAGCCAGCCCTCGTAGCCACATTCCATCAGTGTGGAGACAATCTTCGCCCAGTCGGCGATTCCTTTCTGCAGCGGGGTCCAGCCGAATCGCCAGCCGCTCTCCTCGGAATAGAACCAGCCCCCATTCCTCACATGGACATGAGCGAGATAGGATCCCAGGATCTGGATGCCCATCTTCCAATTTTCGCGGCCGTGGCAGACCATATTGCCCGGATCGAAGATGACGCCGATACAGTCCGGTGAGAAGCCTTCCACGAGGCGGAGGGCGGCACTTGCCGAGGGTACGATATTCCCCATATGCAAGGCCACCATGGCCTTGACTTTTGTCTGACGGGAGAGGGGCTCAAGACGGCCCAAATCTTCACGCGCCTGTTCCAGCAGGGAGGCGTAGTGAACAGAACCGTCATATTGAGGTGCCAATACGCGCACGGCGGAGCAACCCATGGTTGCCGCGGCTTGCAGGACGGCGCTGATGCGCTCCGTTTCTCGCAACGGGAGGTAGGTGTAGAGAGCGGAGATCTTCAGGCCGGCATTGTCGCAGACGGCCTTGGTTTCTGCGGCTTTTTCCTCCATATTACTCAGGGGCAAGTGGAAATCATCCCTCACCCTCCAGCCCACACCATCATAGCCCAGGCGGGAAAGGATCTTCGCCGCCGCGGGAACCGTGTAGCCCTTTCCCAGAATCAGGCTGTAACATGCGATCTTCATTAGTTGCCTCCACCTCAATTTGCGGCGAGCCCACTGCGAGGCCGCCGTTCTGACGCGAATGGTGAAGAAGCTGAACGCGTCAGAAAGCCCTTGTATTCTGAATTTCAAACGTGTGTTGCTCCTGCTCGTTGATGGAGACCCCCACCGAGAACTCGGGGGTAATGTCGAAGATGGTTCGCAGGAGCGTACTGCGAGTCGCGCCGCTGAGAGAAGAGAGATAGTAGATGTATATCTTCTTCGCCAGCCGCTTTCCCAATTGAAGGCGGGTGGCTACAGGTGATATGTCGAAGGAGAGTTCATTGAGCCCGGCGGCTCTCAGCAGAGGCGCGGAGAGACCGGTGGCGGCGATAGAAGTTACACTGGTGGAGAGGCTCTGCGCCACATGCTCACCGAGGGCCTGTTCGGCTGGAGGGCCGGCCGCCCCGGTGGCGCCCAGTGCAGCGGGAGGCACGCCCAAGAGCAGAGCGGTGGCGTGTGCCTCCGAGAGAGGCGGGGTTGCGGTTGCGACGATCCGCAGTTCGCTATCCGGAAAGAGCAACCCGCCTCCGGTCAAGTCTACGCGGTAGCGGCCCACTCTTGCTGTGGCCTCCACATGGCCCAGAGCACGAAGCGGCTCACCCGGCTCTTTCGTCACCGTAACATCCATTTTCTGAACCTCAGCCAGTGCAGTCGGAAAATCCAAGACTCCCCGTTTTGCCCTGAATTTCATATCAACCGCGAGCGGCTCATATCCAAGCCGACCCCCTATTATACCTTGTCCGGAGAACTCCACCCTTGCCATTCGGGTGGAAACCTCCATATCTTCGGTGCGAACTTCTATGTCCAGATGAGGAGAAAACCACGGTTTCCAGGAGATTTCTCCTTCCATTTTCTCCCGCGGAAGAGTCACTTTCGCCCGGCTGATTCGAGCCTCTCCGGAGATCATGTCTTCTCTTGCTGCATTCGGCTCACCCCGCAACACCAGATTGGCATCCATCTGGCCCCTTATGATTCTCCCCATATTTGCTTCCAATCTCTCCGCCGCGAGGGCTATATCATACCTCCCCAGCCCCCATCTTCGCCTGGGACCGGCAAATGGATCGTAAGAGCCTGAGGCTGTGAACTTGCCCTGTCTGGAGAACCCGCCATCCAGCGCCCGGCCTACATCAAGCACAAGCCCAGGGCCGGCCTGCGCTGACTTCAGTTGCAGGGAATGGTCAATGACCCGGCTCTCCAGGGTGATCTGCGCTTGGCGGTCCTCTTTGCTCCATTGGCCGGAGGCGTAGGCGAACCC
>WVXJ01000212.1:9048-15495 GCA_011773575.1 Armatimonadota bacterium
GCGAACTCTCCCAGGTGGGGCCAGAGAGCACTGGCAAAAGCAAGGTCTTGGCGTTTGAGAGAGAGCTCAACCCACAGCGGGCCCTCTTCTTCCAGTCGCGCTTTTCTCCAACTGTACGGCAATGAGGCGGAGATGCTGGCGAGATGGGGGCCTTTGACAAGCCGGAGGTTCTCTATGTCCAGCCTGTCGCCGGAGAAGACGAAGCGGTCTATCTTGACCCTCTCCAGATGCGTATTTGCAAAGGTAGGTTCCGCCACCTCCAGGTCCCCGCGGATTGTCGGCTGGCGGGTGGGCCCCATTATTTGCAGGTAGATGTCGGCCGACCCGCCCAGACCCGAGACTCCTTCCACCCAGGGGCTGAGCACCTCAGCCCTCAGGTTGTGGACGTCTATATCGAGATTGGTGTCACCGGTGAGATGAATCTCTCCACGAGCCTCAGCATAGGCATCTTGCTCTTTGGCAACAACAGATTTGAGCGCCAGTTGATGCGGGGCAAAACCCACTTCCCCCTCCAGAGAAGGCAGATGCTCACCGGCCAAGGATGCGTCGGATAGGACGAAGTTAACCTCCCCGTTCAATGCAGATGGAGGGCCTGAGACGGAAACTGACGAGGTCAGGAAGCCGCGCACGGGTCGAGGAATCCTTGCAAGCGTCGCCAGAACGGGCGGCCTGTATCCATCGGCAATACGCGACCGCAGACCTCTTTCGATCAAGTCGAGCAGCAGGCCCATCTCCATTCCCTCGACATCCGCCTTCAGATTGGTCTGCCAAGAGCGCGCAGCACGGGCCGTGGAAGGAGCCGCCCGCGTCAGATCGCCGGAGAGTCTGATACGTCCTCCCCGCGCGGCAAAATCGAGGCTCTCTATGGCAAGGCGCGGATCATCCCATGAGATAGAGGCATCGACATCACCCGCCGGGCGTCCGGCGAGAGTGACTTGCTCGACACTGAGTTGTGTCTCTATGCGCGGTGAATCCCGCTTTCCCTGCACTCTACCCTGAAGGGACAACCATCCATCCACTGGAACTGATGGATGAGAGCGAAGCAGAGCGGCCAGCCCCAATCGCTCCGCGGAAAAATCGAAGTCCAAGTGTCCCTCAGGTTTCATCACACCGGAGGCGGCGAATTGAGAGCCATCCACTCGGGCGGTGAAGAAGGGAAGGCTCAGCACACCACTGTCATAGCGCAGGTTCCCTTCGGCAAGGTCGAACTGCATACCGGCAAATTGAGGCCGGGTGATGTGTATGTCAGCCATCATCTCCGGGGATTTGGGGGAGCCGCGAATCTCGATATCGGAGTCAAATACTCCTTTCGCCTGTTTTCGAAGATTCTTCGGCAGCCATTCTTCGAGTCGCGCCTTCTCTATCCTCCCCTGGGCGAACATCTCGCCGGGGCTGGCCTTTGTGGGCAGGCTTGCCCGCCCGCTGAATCTTCCTTCACCACTGCCTCGCTGGAATACCAGGTCG
The DNA here is from genome assembly GCA_011773575.1 of Armatimonadota bacterium. Classification (GTDB taxonomy): domain Bacteria; phylum Armatimonadota; class Hebobacteria; order Hebobacterales; family WVXJ01; genus WVXJ01. Next base: position 10,513 of record WVXJ01000212.1, read on the forward strand.
AAATGAGGCACCTCTTTGTCGTGAAGGACCGCACCTCCCCTCAGCCAATCATACTCGTAGCCGCGGATTTCGCCGGCAAAGATGTCACACCATAACTCCGCCTGCGGCCTCGTCTTGGTTCCCGAAAGCCGCGCGGAGAAGAAAGCAGTGCCGGAGACATCCTGCCCAAGCCTGCTTCCCACCTCCCCTAAATCAATGCCCCGACCCTCCAGATGGGCCTCGACTTTATCATCGGCTGAAAGGCCTCCGACAAGGTTAATGAGTCCATAGCCGGTCTCCGCCCTGGCGCGGGAGATGAGAATTTCACCCTTCGTATAGGAGAAATCGGTGCTGAGGCTTTCAAAGGGGAAACGCACCGGGCGCTGTTTACTCATTCCGGAGCGAACCTCTCCGTTCACGAGTGCGATATCCCCTGCCACCGTTGGTGCAGCCCGGCTTCGCTCGGTATGGAGGCTGAACTCTCCGCAGAGATTACCCCACACTTCTCCCGTGAGCGTATTCTTCACCGAATGGGGGGCAGAAGCCAGGTTTGCATCTGCCAGGGAGGCAGCGAATCTGGCTTTGCCTGAAGGAGGCAGGAAGATGGCGCCTTCTACTTCGCCGCCCATGGCAGCGGCCTGACCCGTCGCGGCAAAGGCTCTTTCGGAGTAGATGAAATCGGCCTTCACGTCTTGGACTTCTGGAAGTTCCGATACTGTCACTGAGGAAGCGACTCCTGCATCCGGATCTTGGCGCGCGGCCTGCGCGCCCACCAGGTTGAGCCGGGGGATGGAGGCGATGCCAAAGAAGGCGGATTCGCTTCCGCTGCCGATAATGCTGATGCTGAGAGCGCCTTTTCCGGGTGTACGGCTTAGGCTCGGAGCGATATCGGAGGGAAGGATTCTCGCGATATCTCTCCCCTGCGCCTCATCGGCGCAAAAATCGAATCGATGGCACTGCACCGAAGAGGAGTTTGGAGCAGAGTCTGCCACGAGGTAACCTTTGCCCTTCACCCGAGTATCTCCGAGGCGGCCCTTAAGGTCGGCGAACTGCACCAGGCCGTTACCTATTCGCACCAGCCCGCTGACTTCATGTGCTTCACCTCTCACCCAGGGAAGTTCCAGTTCCGCCCGGCTTCTGGATATGGTGAGGGCATAATCCAGAGAATCGGGCCCAGTGGCGTCTTGGTTGACGAGAAAGTATCCGGTTATGTCCCCGCGCCCGCGGGTGATCTCCAGATCCGAGGCAAGTGCTCCGTACTGCCATAGATAGCCCAGATCCGCGCCGGACATTACAAGCGAACCATTGAACCTGTCTTGCGTGGATTCTTCCGCGGAGGCGGCGGGATAATTCAACGATTGGCCGGAGACGAAGATGTGGCTGAATCTGTCTTCCTGATTGACGCCTGAGAGCCGGAGCTGAAGCCGGGTGGCCGCCGTATCGCTTTCAGGTGAGCGGCTGGCAAAAAGGGAAAGGTCGAGATTCTCGATATGATTGGATTGTGGGCGCGCCAGGCCCTCCGGAGGCGAGAAATCCTGTAGCACCAGAGAACCGTCAACCACTTCTATGCGCGCGGCAAGATACGCCGGAGGGGCGGCCTCTGGAGCGAGCAGGTCGGAGAAATTCCAGCGGCCTTCAGCATCTCGGACTATATTGAGTCCCGGGCGAACAGCCTTCACGCCATGCAGGCTGGGGAGAAGACCCTTGCCGGTAACGAGGCTGCCGAGCCGCAAGTCAATGGAAAGATCAGGGATCGTCAAAAAGGGCGGACCAGTAATCTGGTCTGACGGCGGCCCTGGAACCTGTTCGACCCGGAGGCTGGTGATATTCAGCCGCAGGAGTGTGGGCACATCGCTGCGCCCGATTCGCCAGTGTCTCAGAAGGAGGGAGGGTCGGCACTCTTCGACCCGCACTCTTCGACCCAGTGAACGGGAGAGTTCCCAGACAACGGCGCGCCGCAGATGCTCTCGAAAACTCCCCTGAGAGCGGATAGCAATCAACCCTATGACCAGGATCGCCAGAAGCGAGAGGACGGGCAGCCGGCGAGCCAATCGATTTATCCTTTTTGCACTCATAGAGAAATCCCGGGTTGTTCGGCGGTGCCGACGGGCGGGTCAGACCGGCTCCCTGTGTTCTTCCAGCCTTGCCATCTCCCCCGCGTGATAGGAACTTCTCACCAGCGGTCCGGCGAGCACTTCGCGGAACCCCATCTCCTTTGCTTCCGCGGCGAGTTCCCGGTAAGCCTCTGGCGGGAGATATTTTACCACCGGCAGATGATTTTGGGTTGGCTGAAGGTACTGGCCCAGGGTGAGAAAGTCTGTTCCGACCCGGCGCAGTTGCCCAAGGGCGTCGAGGATTTCTTCGCGGGTTTCGCCCAACCCGAGCATGAGGCCGCTCTTAATGAGAAGAGAGGGCCGACATTTCTTCGCACAGCGGAGGACTTCCAGGCTGCGCTCCCAGTCCGCCTGAGGTCTCACTTGTGGATAAAGCCTCGAAACCGTCTCCATATTATGGGCGAAGATCTCCGGCGCGGCCTGTACAACTGTTTTCACCGCGTCGCAGTCTCCTCGAAAATCTGGTGCCAATACTTCGACACTCGCCCACGGCGCAAGTTTGCGCATTGCACTTATGGCGGCGGCGAAGTGAGCCGCGCCTCCGTCGGCAAGATCATCACGTGTCACACAGGTAAGAACCACATGTTTCAGGCCCAGTTCCTTTGTTGCCAAAGCCACGCGGCGAGGCTCATCTTCATCCAGGGGCGCGGGCTTTCCGGTCTGTACCGCGCAGAAGCGGCAATCGCGAGTGCAAACCTCTCCCATAAGCAGAAAGGTCGCCTCTCCTTGTGAGAAACACTCTCCCAGGTTGGGACAGCGGGCGGATTCACAGACCGTCGCCACCCCTAGTCTCCTCAATCGCGGCGCAAGGTATTCCAAATAGGGACGCTTTCGAAAAACGGGCTTGATCCATTCCGGCAAAGGGGGAGATTTCTGCATTTTCCCTCTCTTAATTCATTCCCCAATTACCCGTCAGTCTTAATCACTCAACCGCAGACCCCTCGAGTGCCCTCAGGACAGGGCGGGGCGGGTGATCGGGGCGAAATGCTTAGAGTGAATCCTTCGATGTTGCTTGGGGCGGGCTGTGAACTCTTGATTCTATACTCTCTGACTATATTCGTCTACATTCGCCACGGCAGGCTCCACTACCTTGCGCGAAACCCGAACAGAGACGGCTTCCGCTGTGTCTGTAAGCCAAGGAAATTGACGCCGAAAGAAGAATATTGCTAATGTTCTGCCAGCCGGCACAGGAGGGCATCATGAAGATCTTCGTTGATACCGCCAATGTGGATGATATTCGGGAAGCCGCTTCCTGGGGGATCGTTGACGGTGTGACCACGAACCCCTCTCTGGTGGCAAAGGAGAAGCGTAACTTTCGGGAGGTCGTGCTGGAGATTTGCGACATAGTGGACGGCCCCATCAGCGCCGAAATCGTGAGCGTCAAGGCGGATGAGATGGTGGAGGATGCGAAAAAGGTGGCCTCCTGGCATCCCAACATAGTGATTAAGGTGCCATTCATTCCGGAGGGAGTAAAGGCCATCCCCCGGCTCGCCGCGGAGGGAATCAAGACAAATGTAACTCTCTGTTTCTCGGCCAACCAGGCGCTATTGGCGGCGAAGGCGGGCGGGACATTCTGCTCCATCTTCCTGGGGCGGCTGGATGATGCGGGACATGACGGGATGGAGGTGGTGAGAGAGGCCGTACAGATTTATCGAAATTACGGCTATGCCACGAAGGTTCTGGCGGCAAGCATCCGCCACCCCCTGCATGTTGTGGAGGCGGCGAAAGCGGGCGCCGATATCGCCACCATCCCCTTCAAAGTCCTCCAGCAGATGTTCCAGCACCCACTCACCGAGATAGGCTTGAAACGCTTCCTTGACGACTGGGCAAAAGTGCCGAAGAGTACGGGATAGAGGATTTCGAAGGAGAATTGAAAGTATGAGATTTGCTTGTCAGGAGGTTTTGACACCAGGGGCGACGCTGGCGGAGAAGGCGGAGAATCTCGCCCGGTGGGGTTATGAGGGGATGGAGTTGTGGGGGGATAACCTCAAGCCGAGGCTGGATGAAATAAAGAAGGCGCTCAGCGGGCCGGTGAAGTTGTCCAGCATTTGCGCGGGGTATCGCGGCTGTCCCTTGAGTGCGGATAAGAATGAGCGGGATACCGCGCTGGCGGATACGAAGGAACTGCTTTCCATGGGCGCGGACCTCGGCGGCGCGGGATTGATCTTTGTTCCCATCTTTGGACCCCCGCAATTGAAGGACGCCGGCACATCGGGGGATGTCATATCATTGGAAAAGGATTTGCTGTGCGAGTTAATGGATGAGGCCGGCGCCCATGCAGAAAAAGTGGGCGGCACCATCCTGCTGGAGCCCTTGAACCGCTATGAGACCCATTTGCTCAACCGGCTGGAGCAGGCCGTTGAAATCTGTAAGCGAGTCGGCAACCCGCGCATAAAAGTAATGGCGGATTTCTTCCATATGAATATCGAGGAGCCGGACATTCCCACGGCTATTCGCGCCGCGGGCGATCATATTGCGCACGTACATTTGGCCGATTCCCAGCGCGTCCAGCCGGGGCTTGGACATACGGATTTCAAGTCCGGCTTCAAAGCCCTGAAGGAAATAGGGTTCGACGGATATATGGCCCTGGAGGTATTTCCGCTGCAGGGTGATCCGAATATTGAATTGAAGAAGTGCGCGGACTGGATGCGCACACAGATGTAAAGCGGGCAGGAATCTCACCGCAAAGACGCAGAGGACGCAAAGACAAGAATGGGCGGGGGGCAGCGGCTAACCATGGCCTACAGGCAAACCTGCGGCGGGATTGGTAAATCCCGCCCTACAGAACCGCGTGTGAGCGAATAGAAACTGCCGGCGGGGGACGAGCCCCCACCCTACAACGGATAGACTGGAAGTTACCTCCCCCCTTGCGGGGGAGGATCAAGGTGGG
>WVXJ01000021.1 GCA_011773575.1 Armatimonadota bacterium
CGATGAGTTTGACCACCGAAGGGATTTACGTACTCCGCCCAGCCCGCGCGGATACGCTCCATCAGCCAATCCGCGAAAAAAGCCGGAATGTCGCTTCTCCGGCTGGCGGAGATTACCTGGCATTGGTTCCGGCTCTCTTCAACGACCCTGTCCATTCCAGGGCATCCACTCTTCAGAAATGAAACTCTGCATCACCCAGCAGAGTCTGGATGTAGTTGAGTTGCCCCACATGGTAACAGGTGTGGTAAGAGGGCAGAAGTATGTACTGGCCGAGGGAGAGTTCCTCTCCCCAGGGCATCTTCACCATTTCCGCCAGGCGAGATTCGTCTATTTCTTCCAGTGCCGCGAAAAACTCGCTCTGGTTCTTTTCCAGGGCGGCTTTGGCGCTCTCGAAATCGGGACAATCCTCCACCCTCGGGGCCAGCAAATCCCAATTCACTTCATTGCCGCGAATCGTCTCTGCCGCCCACAGATAGGCGCGGGCGCATTCCCGGTAGATGGCCATGGGCGTCTTCGCACATCCCCCCGCGCACCATTCCCGCCGCTCCTCAGGGATATGCTCCAACGCCGAGTCCAGATGGCGCGTCTGTTCCTCCGTGATCTCCTTCGCCGCTTCTGTCATCGGATTCATGAAACCTCCTTTTGCATCAGATACTCATAAGGCCTTTACGGTTCCTCCCCCCAACAAGGCCTCATAGAAACTGATTTGGCCGCAGTGAAAACATGCGCATTTGGCGGGCAGAAGGATGAACTCCGATATTGACATCTTCGCTCCCCAGGGGAGATCGATTATCTCACCCAGGCGGGATTCATCCAGACTGTCCAGCGCGGCAAAAAACTCCTCCTGGTATCTCTTCATCATCGCCTTCGCCCCTTCCAGGGTCGGAAAGCGTTCCACCTCCGGCAGCCCCACACTCAAGAGGCGTTCCCAATCGGCGGTCTCTCCTCGCAGGATCTGCGCCGCCATCAACAAGCCTCCCACACACTCCAGATATATCTCCAGAGGAGACTTCACACACTCATTCGCGCGCCACTGCAGCCCCTCCAAGGGCATGAACTCCATCGCCATAACGAGCTGCCGCATGCGCTCCTTCGAAACCTGCTTCACTGATTCAATGGTCGGGTTCATGACACCACCTCCCCGCTTGATTCAGTCGCGAGATTTCTCTATTCAAGAGGTTCTTCGGGCAAGAAGAGAATCCTGTGTTTTCCGCAGCCAATAAGCACTAATTTCACTTGCTTGCAAATCAGATGGCTCGCAAGTAAGAGATCGCCTTTTTGGCGGCGGTGGCGGCATCGGGGAGGGGGAGGAATTCGCCGCTGACATATCCGCTGTATCCCGATTCTTTCAGCAGCCCCAGAATGGCGGGGAAATCAGTATGCCCCGCCCCTGGATACCGGCGGTTGGAATCCGCCACATGGAAGTGGAAAATGCGCTCTTTCGCCTTCCTCATACTCTCTTCAATGGAAGGCTCTTCGATATTCATATGAAAGGTGTCCAGCAGTAGGCCGAAGTTGTCAGCGCCCACACGCTCAATCAACTCCAACCCTTCAGCAACGGTGTTAATCAACGTTGTCTCATAACGATTAATCGGCTCCAGCGCCAGGCGCACTCCTGCTTCCGAGGCCGCCGCGCTGCATTCCCTTAGGGCCTCCACCAGGAGCGCCATCGCTTGATCATGCTCAACCCCCGGCCTCAGTGTGCCCCGTATCAGGCCGAGGATGACTATCGCTCCCAGACGGTTCGCAAGCGGCAGGTGTGACTTGATCCGCTCAATCGCCGTGCGGCGAATATCAGGGTTTGCATCAGTGAAAGACAGACTTTCCTCGCCCCAGGCCTGGCCTGTGCCGATAGCCGGTGCCTCTAGCCCGCGACGCTCCAACATAGCCGTCAAGTCATCAGTGTTGACCAGCCGCGGGTCGCGGATAGCCAGCTCCACACCATCATATCCGAGCCCGGAGATGCGCTCCAGGTTCGCCGCCAAATCACCCTTGAAGGTGGCCGCCTCAAACTGCGCCGGTTGTGTCGAAACCACAATCGAGACTTTCATTAGATTCCCCTCGAAACTCAAATAACTGCCTGGGGGACGAGCCAGCGGTTCGTCCCCCAGATTCAGCCTTCGTAGCCGAGGGCTACTACGGCGAAGTAGGCCCCCCTCGCCCGCTTTTATTGGCTTCTCTTTTTCGCCAAGGTGGCGAAAAAAGGAAAACCGAGAAAACCGGGAGGGGAGTCTGAGGGGGAAACCGGCGGCTTCCCCCTCAGGAAGTTTCTTTGCACATAAGTCCTACACTTCTGTCCCCTGGCCGATACGGGGCAGGCCATAGACCGACTTCCAGCCGGGGCTGAGCGGCTCCTTCAGGTAGGGCTCCATCTCTTTGGCGCTGCGCAGAGTAACCTCCTCCACCGGCGGCACCTTGCCCGCCGGGAAGGCTTCCAATATCTGATCATTCAACAGAGTCAGGTATTTGAGGATAGCGGCCATGGGCCGTTTCGCTTTGTCCGCGGTAGCGGATTTCGCCTTGCCCACCACCCCTTCCGGTGTGGCGGCGATTTCTATGGCGAAGTGCCCTTCTCCTTCCGACCAGCGGCTGGGCCGGCCGAAAGGATCCACGGACTTATCGAAGTGGCCTTCAGGCAGATAGCTCTTCCCTTCCGTGTCCACGGCGTGATCCATATCCACCATCTCCGGGAAGAGAAGCAGCCCCAGCGACGTCTCAGATTCGTCCGCATGCACGAAATTCGTCTCCCATTTTCCGCCCCGTTCGTGAGTGCGGAAGAACTCCCGCACCGCCCGGTGCCAGTCTATCACGCGGAAGATCCCCGGCAGTTGATACCTCTTCTGGAACTCCTGTATCGCCGACTCCAGCATCCACAACTGGCCGTGATTATTGATGATGATCTGTTTGCGAAAACCATCATTCCAGAGACCCAGCATCACATCCAACATCAACTCCCTCACCACATGTTCCCGCAGAATCACCGTTCCGGGCATTCCCATATGATGATAGGGATGGCCGCCGTACATCAGCGGAGGCAGAGCGAGGTTCACCGGCGCTCCCTGTCTTGCAGTATAACGGCGAACACCCTCCACAATGGCGCTGACGAAAAGGGTGTCCATGGCGCTGATGGTGTGCTGGCCGTGCAGCTCCGAACAACCCACCGGAATGAAGACGATATCATTCTTCTTCCGGTTCGCTTCCACCTGGTGGCGGATGGTCGTTTGAATATACGATCCCGGCTTCGACCATTCGACAGGTGAAGGGATACCATACTCCTTCAAAATGCCGTCAATCTGCGCATCAGTGGAATCCCACACTTCTTTCTTCAGACGACCCACCGGGTTATCTTCGAAAAAGAGATCCGGCTGATCAGTAGGCAACAGCCCCTTTGGGGCTTTCTTGTCGGTCATATCCATACTCCTGTTACGGGAACTGCAGGCTTACTACTTTGTAAAGTAGTCCGCGCCGCCAAGCGCGTATCAGCCTGTTTCCTTCTTTTGTAGGGCGGGGGTTCCACCCCCCGCCGATTAGTCTAGTTCGGCTTCACCAGGATCTTCCCATCTGTCCGTGACACGGATCGTGCGATGGCCTCTACGGTTTCGTCGAGTTTGTACCGCGCCGTGATAATCGGGCTCAAATCCAGCCGGCCGGAGGCCACCATGCGGATGACATTGGGGAAGTTTTCATAACCCGAATGTCCTTGTGACCCAAAAACCTGGGAATGGCGGGTCTGGAATACCTCCAGATACATGGGGACTTTCTGCGCGGCGCGCCCGATCTGCACGATCTTGGCATTCACCGCCAAGGCCTTCTCCATCTCAGGGACAGTCAACTCCGGCGCGCCGGCGGCCTCGAAATGGAAGTTGAAGCCTTCGCCTTTGCTCAAGTCCATGAGGACTTCACTGGGCGTGACTTCGCGCGGATCATAAGCATAATCCGCGCCCACTTTCTTCGCCAGCTCACAGCGCGGCTTCGATACTTCGAAGGCGACGATCATTGAGGCACCGGACGCTTCCGCCAGCCCGATGGCGGCGAGCCCAATGGGCCCGGCGCCATAGATCGCCACATAATGACCCGGCCTGAATCCACCGGCGCGGGAGAACATGGCATTATAGGAAACACAGGTCGGCTCCGTCAGGGCGCCCACCTCATAGGCCTTCTCTTCACTTCCCAGCCGCTCGGCGATGGCGTCAATCTTCCAACAGAACTTCTCATCCATGGCAATATAGTTCGCAAACGCGCCGGGGATGGTGAAACCTATCTCCTCCAGGTTGGTGCACTGATTGGG
>WVXJ01000200.1:0-818 GCA_011773575.1 Armatimonadota bacterium
GTGTCCAGGTAGATGCTGTCCAGCCGATAGCCGCCGAAGTGTTCCGCCACATCCCGCGCCAGTACCTGAATCATCACATTTTCGGGCAGGCTGTAGCCGACGGTCATGTCACGCATATCGCCGTGGTCGGCGCGCACAGCCAAGATGGGATTCGTTTGCCCAAAACCTAGACGGTTCACCACCATCCACCCGGCCAGACTTTCGGCAAGGCCCTGCACCAACAAGCCCGCGGGGTCGAGCGGTGCAGTCATCCCTCCCACCGGGATGGGACAGATATCGGGATTCACATCTAACAGCGGGTCATCTTTGAACTGCCAGGTCAAATCCAGTGCAACCTCATCCAGGCGCAAAGGGCTGTTTATGAACTGCAAGGTCATGTAATAGCGCCGATTGACCGCGGCATAGAGGTCCCGCAGCACCCGGATGATTTCCGGGTTGTGGCTTATCATGAAACCACCCATGTAGGCGGTATGCTCCACACACGCCTTTTCCAGCCAGATTACCTGGAGGCGTGAATCCAGGTCATGGGGATAGACAGGGGCAGGGCCATACTGATTGAAACTCGCTACCAGTTTGAGCATGGGGACGACATCCGCGGCGGTAGAGGCGCGGATGACATCGGTCTCCATGTCAATGATGTTCAAACAAGTGTAGGGTCCGGTGACATTGACCTTCTCGGTATAGTGATAGTTCTTGCCCGCTTCCCGCACAGCCTCTATCGAGGACTCCGTTGTTTCAGGTGTGAATTTCAGCCGCCCCTTTTCGCAGGTGATACCCGGCTGCGCGGTAACCGCATCAATAGTGAGTTTGTGGGAACA
>WVXJ01000200.1:969-2170 GCA_011773575.1 Armatimonadota bacterium
CAACTCTCATCTGTAAAACGAACCTTTGCAGCAATTGTGGAACTCTGAAAAACTCGCCAAATCCACTTGACGAATTGACGCCAATACACTACTCTTTCGGTTACTTAGCAGTAGGCTGTGAGACCACCGAGAAATCGCAAAGTGTCGCAGTTTCCTCAGCAGTAACACTCTTCCCCCAGGAAGTACCCCCGCCTGTCTGCGAATTAATCGGAGGGGTTTATCATGGTACGCTCTCTTGCGCTCTCTCTCGTCTTCATTTTCACGTTCTTTAGCTCCACTGCTATGGCCGGAGAGACTATAGTCAACCTCTGGCAAAGCAACCGTCAATTAGTCGCCGTTCCCAGAGCGATAGCCGTAGATAATTCCAACGGCTCTGTTTGGGTGGCGGATTACGGCGCGGGCGAAATAATCCACCTGGCCTCAGACGGTACAACGGTGCTGGCGACCGTGTCGGGGCTCGCGTTTGGGAGTCCTCAGGCATCGGCTATCGCGGTAAATCCCTCGAACGGATCCGCCTGGGTTGCCGATATGCAGAATGACCGCGTGTTGAATATCTCATCCTCCGGGACGATTCTGCGTACTATCACCTCTCTCAGCTATCCCTCTTCGGTTGCCGTGAATACGAGCGATGATTCCGTCTGGATAGCAGACCGGGCCAATGGCCGCGTGCTAAATGTCAGTGCGGCCGGCACCATTCTAGCGAATATAGGCGATTTTTATGCCCCAAACGCGATTGCATACGACCAGACGCGAAACCTCTGCTGGGTGACTTCAAGCACCAACGCCTCTCACCCCGAAACATTGAATCGGCTCTCCTGGAATGGTTCGTCATGGGTCAAAACCACTAGTTCCATCATCGGCAGTAGTTCTCTGGGGATATGTGTGAACGAAAGTAACGGTCATGTTTGGGTGGCTGATACTTACAGTCGAAACGTGGTTCGTCTCGATTCCAGCGGGGCGCAGTTGTCGGTGACTACACTGCCCTATAACCCAATGAAAGTTGCAGTGAACTCGTCCAGCGGTGAGGCCTGGGTCGCGTATAAGTATCCGCTCGATTATGTAACGCGTTTCAACAGCTCCGGAGGCGTGGTGAGCGACATTCATGGCTTCGATGCCGCCGAGTCTATTGCGGTGAACCAAAGCACCGGCGATGTCTGGGTCGCGGACACGAACAACGGCCAGATAGTCCAATTAGACAGCA
>WVXJ01000200.1:2262-2744 GCA_011773575.1 Armatimonadota bacterium
GGCTCGGTATGGCACAATGACTTCAGCCTTAGTGCGGCCAAGTATTATCTCAAACACATCGCCTCCGACGGCTCGCCACTACATACTCTTGATCTCGGAGGTAATCCAACCGATTTCGTAGTGGTGAATTCAGGTAATGGTGACTGCTGGAGAATAAATGGCAGTTGGTTGTTCGGTTATACGAATCAAGCTGTAAACAAAGCAAATAGATATGTCGGTATACCGATAAAGTCTGCTTCGACCAACTCCGCGGATGGTACTGTCTGGGTTGCGGCCTATGATGCCGCCAACGGCGGCCATGTCATCCACTATCCGTCCGGTTCGAGCGGAGGGGCGCTTTGGGACGGCACCGGCTTCACGGAACCGAGTTGTGTTTCCGTATATTCCGCGGACGGTTCTGTCTGGGTAGCTCAGCCTTCGACCAATGAAGTCATACATCTGGCCGCTGATGGCAGCGAGTCGTGGCGCGGCGACACTTTCAG
>WVXJ01000200.1:2882-3313 GCA_011773575.1 Armatimonadota bacterium
CCGCTTACCTTCAGTATTGTCTCCGACGGTTCAAACGGACATGTGAGCATCACCGATGACGAGACCGGAGACTTTACTTATACGCCAAATGCTCTTTACAGCGGCGCTGACAGTTTCGAATTTCAAGTATTTGATGGTTTGAATTACTCCAATATCGGCACGGTGACAGTCAACATTCTGGCGAACGACCCGCCAGTTGCAGCCGCCGACAGCGCGGTAGTCATGGAGAATTCCTCTGTCAATATCCCCATATTAGCAAACGATTACGATCCTGACGGTGTTACTATTACTCTGCTTTCCATCACCCAGCCGGCACACGGGCAGAACGTGCTCGAGGCTGACGATACGGTTACCTATACCCCTAATACGGGCTATAGTGGCGCAGATACATTTACTTATACGATCCTGGACAATCGTGGCGCAAGCGCAAC
>WVXJ01000200.1:3358-6498 GCA_011773575.1 Armatimonadota bacterium
GACTCAGATCCAGATGGTGATCCTCTAACCATAACTGCCGTTACTCAACCCGCACACGGCACATCTGCCATCAATGGCGCAAGTGTAACCTACACTCCGAGCGCTGACTTTAGCGGCACAGATTTCTTCACCTACACAATAAGCGACGGCACGCACACTGCAACCGCCACGGTCAATGTCACTGTGATTGCCGTTGATGACAGTCCCATGGAGGTTACAGCGAGCATCTATGCAACCGGGTTCGACGCGCCCATCTCGGTATCCGTAAATCCCACGGACGGCTCGGTCTGGGTGGCGAATTACGGGAGCGGCCAGATTGTGCACCTGGCGCAGAACGGAAGCGAAATGTGGCGGGGAACCAGCTTCCACACCCCGCGATCTGTCTCCGTCAATCCCAATGACGGATCTTGCTGGGTGGCTGATGAGGGCCTGAGCCGGGTGACACATCTCGCCTCCAATGGTACGACTATGTGGAGCGGCACTTCCTTCGACCACCCCGAAGCGGTTTCAGTCAACGCCGCCGACAACTCGGTCTGGGTGGCCGACACCCGCAACAACCAGGTTGTGCACTTGAGGGTTGACGGCGCGGAACTGTCGCGAAGCGCCTTCACGAGTCCCCAGTCTGTCTCCGTCAATCCCAATGACGGATCTTGCTGGGTGGCTGGTACCTCAACCCCTCAAATCGCCCATCTGGCAGAGGATGGCAGTGAACTGTGGAGCGGAGGCACCCTCTCCGGACCGCTTTCGGTCTCCGTCAATCCAGTTGATGGCTCCTGCTGGGTGATTGACCACACCGCCTACAAAGTGGCTCACTATGCCGCGGACGGAACAGAACTGTGGAAAGGCGGTACTGGTCTCTATCTGCCAAAATCGGTTTCGGTCAATTCGACAGATGGCTCATCCTGGGTGGCGAACACCTGGAACAATGAAGTGATGCACCTCGCCGCCGATGGCAGCGAACTGTGGCGAGGAGCAGACTTCAGCCGACCCGCCTCCGTATCCGTCAATTCGACCGACGGTTCTTGCTGGGTGGCCGATACCAACAACAACCGGGTTGTGCACTTGCTCCTGAGCCCGGTCAACCAGCCGCCGGTCGCCTCCGATGATTCAATTTCGACGAATGAGGATGTTGCAACAAGCGGTTCCCTGTCGGCGAATGACCCGGAGGACGACCCGATGGTGTACAGCATCGTTTCCAATGGAACTCTGGGCACGGCGATCATCACCGATCCGCTCACTGGAGCATTCACATATACACCCAACCCAGATGCAAACGGCACTGACACCTTCACCTTCAAGGTCAATGACGGAGAAGATGATTCCAATGTGGCGACAGTGACGGTCAATATCGCTCCGATCAACGACCCGCCGGTGGCGGGAGATGACATAGTTACGACTCCAGAGGACACGCCGATACTTATTCGGATACTGGACAATGACACGGATGTGGACGCTGGAGACACGCTCAGCCTCTATCGGCTTTGGGTGCATGGCGGAGCGGCCGGCTCCATGGGCAATAACGGTGACGGCACTCTCACCTACTACCCGAAGGCAAACTGGACCGGCACGGACGACTGGGGCTTCTACGATGTGAGCGACGGACACGGAGGCACAGACCGGGCAGACCTGATTATCATCGTGACGCCGGTGAACGATCCGCCGGTGGCGGTGGATGACAGCGCGACGACGTCTGAGGACACTTCTGTGCTCATCGACGTGCTGGCGAATGACTCCGATGTGGAGGGTCCCCTCAGTGTTATCCAGGCGAGCCAGCCGTCTCATGGTTCCGTCGTGCTGGTCGGCGATACCAGCATCACCTATACACCTGCGCCTAACTACAACGGGACGGACGCCTTCACTTATATGGTGCGTGACCTTGATGGCGTCACTGCGACAGCGACGGTCAGCGTCACTATCGCGCCGGTGAACGACCCGCCGGTGGCGGTGGATGACAGCGTGGTCACAGATGAGGATACCGCGGTTGTCATCGCAGTTTTGGCGAATGACACAGATGTTGACGGCGATGACTTGACGATTTCCACTCAACTGGGCTACTTCGTGCCGCCGACGCACGGTCAGGCGATTATCAACGCGGATGGCACGATAACCTACACCCCGGATGCGAACTACGCGGGAAGCGACTCCTTCCAGTATTGTGTCGAAGATCCTTCCGGCCTCAGATCAGGCATGGCCACAGTCAGTATAACCGTAAATCCGGTCAACGACCCGCCGGTGGCGGTGGACGACAGCGCAACGGTGGGCGAAGACCGAAGTGTAATAATCGGTGTCCTGATGAACGACACCGATGTTGACGACGGTGCGCTGACGGTAAGTGTGGCAACGCCTCCGGCTAACGGAACCTTGACGGTGAACCCCAATAACAGCATAACTTACACACCCGCGACCAACTACTTCGGGACGGACTCTTTCACCTATACAGCGAGTGACGCCGCCGGCGCCACCGCGACGGCGACGGTCATTGTCACTATCGACCCGGAAGATGATCCTCCGGTGGCGAACGATGACACCGCCGATACTCCAGAGGATACGCCGGTCGTAGTCTCGGTACTGGCAAACGACGACGAGGTGGATGGCGAGATGTTGAGCGTGGTGGGAATAACACAGCCCGCGCATGGAGTCGCCACTCACAATGCCAATGACACTGTAACCTATGCTCCGGCGCAAGACTACTCTGGCTCAGATTCCTTCACGTATACGATTACAGACGGCCATACCACACAGACAGCAACCGTACAGATTACCGTGACGCCGGTTAACGACCCGCCGGTGGTGGTCAATGTCGGACTGGGCACTCACGAAGACACTCCGGTTAGCGCGCTGATGGAGCAGTTTGCCAATGACGTGGAAGGAGATATACTCACCTTCAGCATCGTCACTCCTCCCAGCAAAGGCAGCGCGGTAATAGCCGCCTCGCAGTGGGGGCCGATGTTGACCTATACGCCGAACCTCAACGCCACGGGCGATGACCCCTTCACCTTCAAGGCGAATGACGGCCAGGATGATTCCAACATCGGAACCATGACAATACACATCACGCCGGTGAACGATCCACCGACAGCGGGAGATGACTCACTGACCATTGCGGAAGACACCACTTCGATCATGTCGGCCAACTGGCT
>WVXJ01000200.1:6648-7479 GCA_011773575.1 Armatimonadota bacterium
GTGGCGGTGGATGATGACGCCACTACGGCGGAAGACACTGCGGTTATCATCTATGTGCTGGACAATGATTATGATGTGGACGGAGAGTCGTTGAGCCTCATGGCCTCTGGTCTGGGCCAACCGGCTCACGGCACCGTAGTTCGCACCACTCCTACTTACGTAACCTACACTCCTGACCCGAACTACCACGGGCCGGATTCCTTCACCTACATGGTGAGCGACGGGCACGGGGGATCGGACGAAGGGGCTGTCTCTGTCACAGTTACTCCGGTATCCGACCCGCCGGTGCTCAACCCCATCGGAGACAAGAGCATTGACGAAGGGCAAGAACTGACCTTCACACTGGAGGCGGACGATCCCGACGTCGGCGATACACTCACATATAGCGCAACTCTGCCGCTGCCCAGCGGTGCCTCACTCAATTCGACGACAGGTGTCTTCGTGTGGCTGCCCGACTTCCTTCAGTCGGGTAACTACACGATTGAGTTCGAGGTGACTGACGGAACCTTTACCGACTCGGAGACAATAAACATCGAGGTTGTGGATGTGAACCGGCCGCCGGTGGCCGATGCCAATGGGCCCTACACGATGGAGGTGGCTGAGCCTATCCATCTGGACGGTTCCGGCAGCGTTGATCCTGATGCGCCGCTCGATCACATCGTTACTTACGATTGGGATATGAACATGGACGGAGTCTATGAGAAGACGACCAGCGACGCCGTCTGTGTGGTCTTCTGGGATGATCTTTACGCATGGCGCAGCGGCAATATCGTCATCGGCCAGCCGTTTGACATCAGGCTGCGGGTGACCGACAGCAATGGCGCGACCGAC
>WVXJ01000200.1:7511-7720 GCA_011773575.1 Armatimonadota bacterium
ACTGTAACAGTGCAGAACACCGCGCCGATCGCCGACGCAGGCGGGCCTTACACCACAACATTTGACAACGGCATCGCACTGGACGCTTCAGGCAGCGTGGACCCGGATTCGCAGTGCGGAGACTCCATCGTGGAGTACAAGTGGGATATCGATAACGACGGCACCTATGAATTCACCGACATCCTCCCGAGTCGGACGCTGACCTGGAC
>WVXJ01000209.1:0-10154 GCA_011773575.1 Armatimonadota bacterium
CCTCCCGCCGCAGCAAAGCCAAAGGCCGCAAGCGGAAGAGGTAAGGCTCTCTTAATTCAGATCCCTGAATAGGCAAATGGCCATCACAGCCCCGACTCTGAAAATCAGGTGGCTTCGCGGAGGGTTCGCAGCAGTGTTGGTGCTTGTCTTGCCTTTGCCGGTATGCGTTCTGGTCGGAGCACTGACTTGGGGCCGCGGGCTACCGATAAGCGTGCTCACCCATGTGGTCATTTGCCAAAATCTCATTCCACACTTAACTGCCTCTCTTTGGTCGGCCGTAGCGGTGCTGTTTTCAGTGCTGCTAATCTTTGGTGTTCTTAGCATTCCGTGGGGCCGGCATCTGAAGCGCACTGAAGGCGATTTCCACTGGTTGAGAGCCTCTGTGGCGGCGGTTGCGGTGTTCCTATCCCCACCCGGAATGTTTGCACTTGGGGCGCTGAGCGATGGTTTCACCGCGGCAAGGGGAGAAGAATTCTCACAGTTGTTCCACCGCTTCTTGTATTTTATGACCACGCAAGAACCGTGGTATATGACAATCGTGGTGGCAAACAGCGCGCTTGCTTTTGTGCTGGTCGGACTGCCTTGGAGGCACTTGGCGAACACAACGCCTATGGAGTAAGATTCACATTCGCCCTATAATCACGGAGAAGTAATCCGTATGAGCGCCAAACTCGAAGCCTACCAGAAAGCAGAAGAACCGCTGCCCAAGAAGCATCTCGCCTGGGAACTCTATGGCGCGGGGATGGAGAACTTCGGCCGCCAGGGCAAGGCGGTCTCCCTGCCGTTGCCGAAACCCGGGCCCAATGAACTCCTCGCCCGCATTGATTCCCTGGGGCTTTGTTTTTCCGATGTAAAGATTATCAAGGCCGGCGGCGACCACCCCCGCCTGGCGGGCAGAGACCTCGCCCAGGATCCGGTGGTCATCGGTCACGAGGTATCGGTAACCATTGTCCAGGTGGGCAAAGACCTGCAAGAACGCTTCCGGGTGGGCCAGAGATTCGTCATCCAGGCGGATGTTTATTCCAAGGGGAAGCAGGTCTCCTTCGGCTATGCCATTCGCGGCGGAGCCGCGCAATACTGCCTCCTTGGTGAAGAGATGCATTCCGCGGAAGCCGGCTCTTATCTCATCCCGGTGCTGGATTCCACCGGTTATTCCGAGGCCGCACTCACCGAACCCTGGGCCTGTGTGGAGCGCGCCTATCACATCCGCGCCAGGCCCGCGCCAAGACCGAACGGCCTCACCTGGATCATCGGGCTTGCCGCAGCCGATTTGGGCAACTACATGCTTGGAGAAGGATTCGATTACCGCGGCGGTCCCCGCCGTGTAATGATGACCGAAATGGTGGGCCCGGTCGCCTCCATGGTCCGCGATCACGCCTTTCGCATGGGCTTCGCGGTTGAAGAAACGGTTGTCCTGTCACGCTTTCTTCCCATCCTGGAAAAAAGGCGCAACGTCGCTTTCGATGACATCATACTGCTGGGCAAGCCGCGCAGAAACCTCATCGAGCGCCTCATCCCACATCTGGTGAAAGGCGGCCATCTGGGAATCGTTTGCCCGGATTTGATGGAACAGAAAGTGCAGATGGACCTGGGGCGCGTCCACTACGATTTCATTCACTGCATCGGCACCGCAACATCGGTAGCGATGGATGCCTACCGCGGCCGTCGCTGGAGCGCGCTCACGGAAACCGGCGCGGCCTGGTTCATCGGCGCCGGAGGCCCCATGGGACAAATGCACCTCCAGCGGACCCTGGAGCGGGAACAAACCCCCAGGGTGATACTGGCCACAGATACTGATGAGAGCAGGCTCGAAGTCCTCAAGAGCCGTTTCTCCAGTCTGGCGGAAGAGCGCGGCACCCGGCTCATCATCACACATGCGGACTCGGTCACGCGGCGCTTGGTCAACCACATTACCGATAACGACGGATTCACACATATCATCCTGCTCGCGCCATTCGCCGAGTTGGCGGAGGAGGCCTGGCAGTATCTCGGGGAGAGCGGCATTTTCAATATCTTCGCGGGTGTTGCCAGGGGCACCAAGGCGAAACTGCGCATCAGCCCGGTGTGCACCCGCGACTGCCGCCTGGTAGGCTCCACCGGCTCCAAGATAGAGGATCTGCGTTTTGTCCTGGCGGAGACAGAGGCGGGCCGGCTCGCCACAGATAGAGTCGTCGCCGCCATAGGCGGCATCTCCGCGGTTCGAGAGGGGCTTACTGGAGCCGCAGAGGGCAAGTTCCCCGGCAAGGTCGTAATCTATCCCCAGTTGGATTTCCCTTTGACTGCGATATCGGAACTGGAGAAGAGCCATCCCGCAGTGGCCGAGAAACTGGAGGGCGGCCGCTTCTGGAACCGCCAGGCGGAAGCCGCCCTGCTGGAGCAAATGCTCAAATAAGAGTAGGAATCTCACCGCAAAGACGCAGAGAGCGCAGAGGGGAAGGAATCTGCTTTTGGTGTCCCTGATACCCGGCCCCTGACACCTGGCACCCGACACCCGCCCTTCAACCCTCCTCCAACAACCCCTTCATCTGTAAAGCGTTTATGGCGGCCTTGGCCTGATAGCAATTATTCATGAAGACAAAGGTCGTCTCTGTCGCCGCATCGAGCTGCTGAATGTTCGGCAGCCAGGAGCGAAGTTCTTCCTCTGTATAGAGATAGTCATAGCGCCGGTTCTTGTCACCACTCCACCAGTCCTTGTAGTTGCGGCCATGAAAGCGGACATAGCCGACTTCGGAAGTAGCCCGCGCCACCGGCGGCATCAAACTTGAAAACTGCGGCTCATCCACCCCGCAAAACCCGATACCATGTTCTTTCAGCCAGGAGAAAGTCTCCTCCGACAGCCAGCCGCGGTTGCGGAACTCCACTACCAGCGGCAGGCCATGCATCTTGTCCTTGAATTCAGCAATATAGTCAAGGTTTTCCGGCTCCGCATGAAAAGAGGTGGGAAACTGGGCCAGCACACAGCCGAATTTCTCGGCCTCCACCAGCGGTTTCAATGAATCGTAGAAAGCGGAGAAATGTTCCGGGGTTTGCGGGCCGATCTCATGGGTTAGGCCGCGATAGGCTTTCACTGTAAAGAGGAACCCTTCCGCTGTCTTTTCCGCCATGTGAAAAAAAGTTGCGGGGTGAAGCAGGCGATAGTAGGTGGAGTTCACCTCCAGACAGTTGAAGTTCCGAGCATAATAGGCGAGCCAGCCCTTTTGCGCCAGGCGCGCGGGATAAAACGCGCCCTTCCAATCATCAAACTTGAACCCCGATGTGCCCACGCGAATCATGTCTTGCCGCCTTTGCCTGCAGCTTTATTTTCTTGCTTCGCTCAGGCTAAGCTCTCAACTCTGCACTCTAGACTCTCAACTCTAAGCTCTTGACTCACTTCTGACACTCCGGGCACCAGTGCATCCCGCGGCCGTCGGTAAGGCGGGTGCGGCGGATGGGTTGGCCGCACCTGATGCAGGGCTGGTCTGTTCTTTGATACACCGCGGGCCGAAAGCCCCCCGACAATCCATAAGCGTCCTGATAAACGCTGTCTTCTGCGGTCGTGCCGCGGTCTCCTATCGCCTCTTCCAGCACCTCGCGCGTTGCGGCGACAAGTTTCTCGATCTCCTTCTTCGTGAGCCTGCCCGCGGCGCGGCCCGGTCTTACTCCCGCTCGAAAACATATCTCGTCCGCGTAGATTTTGCCGAGACCGGCAACCACGCTCTGGTCCATCAGAACCACTCCCACTTTCGCTCTTCTCCCTTTCAGCCTTTGAGCAAGGTAGGACGGAGTGAAAGCCGCGGAAAGAGGTTCGGGGCCATAATGAGAGAATTCTGGGAAGGCTTCCACCTCCGTTCCTGTTCTGAGGGCAAGACAGCCGAACTTGCGAGGGTCCCGAAAACGCAGCTCATCTCCACCTTCCAGCCCCAGCCGCAAGTGCACATGTTTGTCAGTTGTGAGTTCCGCCGGTTCAACCTTAAGTGTACCGCTCATCCCCAGTCTCACTACCAGACAGCGCGCCCCTTCCAGCACGAAGATGATGGCCTTTCCCCTCCGCAGCAAACGGCTGATACGGCGGCCCTTCAGCCCGCGGCGAAACTTCGCCGCGTCAATCGGGCAGCGTAGGATTCGCGGCTCGCGGAGGCTGACAGAAATTATCCTTCTTCCGACCGTGAGGGGGGAAAGTTGGCGGCAGATTGTTTCTGCTTCAGGAAGTTCCGGCATGCTTGCGCCTTATCTTCTGCGAAGGGCCCAAAGCTCCTTTTCGGCGCGGTTGTGAAAGAGTGTATTTTGGGGTCGAAACAGGGTAGCCTTGAAGGGAAGGAAAAGACCTCTTCAATATGGAAGTAAAATGGGTTTAGCCGACTACCAAAGCGGGTAAGCGGGTAATAAGGCTGCTTGCATCTCTCTGCGAGAAAAGGGCGGATACCGCGCAGCTTGAGCTGCAACTCATGGCAATGCGCTTGGAGCAAGCGCGGGAAGGGAGCGACCATATGTTCGGCGCGGGCGATTCGTGCGGGAAGTACTTGGCAAGAAAGGTCCGGCGGTGTGATTCCCGCTGGAAGGGGAGAGTCCCCAGGAGTTCCGGTTTGGACTTTTATTCTCATAAGAACAAAGGCTTCACTCTGGTCGAATTGATGGTTGTGATTGCCATCATCGCAGTATTAGCCGCCATTATCATTCCTGTCTATTCCCGCGCCCGGGAGACCGCGCGCCAGACCACCTGCATGGGAAACCTCCATGCCATTGCCATCGCCCTGAAAAACTACCTCTTGGATGAGGGCGGATATCCTCCCGACTACAATCCTTTCACCGGTGAAGGCGGCGTAACCCAGTTATACCTGAGCGGGTATCTGAACTCGACCAAAGTCCTGCGCTGCCCCAACGACAACACCAAACTTCAAGAATATATTAACGCCAATGACATTGATGTCAACGCGCCCGCGGAAGCTGTCTGGGACCCCGCGGACACCGGCCCCGACTACTTCGCGGAACGCTATTCTTCCTACAACCAGTACTTCGGAGGCGTGGACGAGGCTTATCCCTTGTACAATTCCTATGGCTACAGGGGACATCAAGGCTGTGGCGGGAGTGTCGCACCCGATGATTTTAACGATACACCCTTCGGCACCGGCCCCAGTGAGGATGAACTCATAGCCATGGCCGGTGCAAATGAATGGATGCGGAGAGTCTACTGTGACCAGGATCATCCCTATTATGATGCTACTGACGCCCTGGTCGTCTTCGACCGCGATCCCTATAAGCCGGATGGTGTTACCCCTGACCTGTATGCTCGTCCGCTCTGGGACGCCGATAGAAATTCCTACACCGCCTACTTCCCCGGCCTTGTGAATAGCAATGCTCCGGATTATACAATCATTACCCATTGTCCCTGGCACCGAATTTGGTTCGGCCGAGGGCTTAAAGAAAAGGACCTGGCCGTGCGGCTCAGTGGAGACACTGATACCCTTCTGGTGCGCACTTATGACTGGGTAGTGCAGAAAACGGAGTAAGCGACAAAACAGGCGAGGGGAACCGTGTGTAAGAAAGCCTGCGGAGAGCCGCTCGGGCCGTGCAAGAACGGAGCGGCTTCGCCTTCTATAATGCCACATTCGCCCCGAGCAGGGAAGAAGGTGCCGTCTCGCAGAGCAATGCGTGCGGTATCGGATCTACCGTACGCCGGCTTCACTGCGATCGAGTTGATGATAGTAATCGCCATCGCCGCAGTGGTGCTGGCCATCCTCTTCCCTGTGAGCCGCGGGATCTCCAAGAGCAATGACCAATCCCAGTGTGCCACAAATCTGCACACTCTGGGCCAGGCTTTGCTCGCTCTCCGGGATGAGTATCGCGCTTTCCCGCGTGATTACGAGGAGGTGGCCTACTCAGCCGCAGTCACCACGGCCTTCGTAGGTATTCCCACATGGGACCCCGACCACTGGGCGGGTGAGACCGGCCTGACCGGACTGGGTGGAGTCTGGTATGACCCCTCAGACCCGACACCGCCGACCTGGCCTGCTGGTTCTCCTCCTCCCGCCTATCCCGCGTACTACCGCTCCTGGCTCTCCTCCGAGTGTATCAATGCCACTATTGCCGTGGATAACCCTGACAACCCCGCCACACCGGCAAGTGATGAAACCACCTACTTCTATTTTCCGGGCATGGTGGGCATCTTCTCTCTGCACTACCTGACCGGATATGTTGATACTGAAGCGAGGTTCATGGGCGCCGGCACCGCCACCTTTGTCACTGGATCTGACACCGTTACCGGCACCGGAACCTCCTGGATGTCCTCCGGCATCATCATCGGAGATTCCATCTGGCACAACCAGGATCAGGTCTGGTATGAGATCGCCGCCATCCAGAATGATATCACGATCATTCTCGAGAACACTTATGTCGAGATGGGAGGCATTGACTCATACACCATCCGCAAGCCCAACGCCCTTGGCAATCAGGCCTGGTTCGCCAGCGGCAATTACCTGCGAAGGATGAAGGATCTTCACTGTCCCAGCAGTCCCGCAAAAGAGCCGCAAGCCGCCATCACCGCCCCCTTGCTGCCTGATGAAGACGATGTTGCCTACAATAACTATGATCTCTACTATCGCCGGGACTGGTTCCATGCCCCACCCTATGATGAGCGTTACTATGATAATGATCCCAGTAATAATCCGGGTGGGCCCAGTGCGAGAGATAGGCGCAATCTGGTGGAGAGCCCGTATCCTCCGGGGGATGCCCTGATTACCTACTGCCCTTATCATCGCCGCAGTCAGAATTTCAACGAAGGCCGCGCAGGCGACGAGGACGTCGTATTATTCGCCGACGGTACGGTGATGAGGCTGCCCGCCTATCCCTATGATCCTCTGGATGGCGTTGCCGACCCACAGAATCCGGCTCAGTATTTCTCCAGGATGAGAGCGGAACGCGGAGAATGAACCCTGCGCTTATACAACCGAATAACAAGCGCGCCGGGCTGACACTCATTGAGGTGCTGATCGCCCTCGTGATTCTCGCCATCGGCGTATACGCGGTGCTGAAGATCTTCCCCGTTGGCTTCGGGGCCATCGAGGCCACTCGCCAGCGCACCGTCGCCGCCTCCCTCGCCAATGCCGAACTGGAGCGCTGGAAACTCCTCGCCGGTGATATGTACACCCTGCCGGAGGCGGTTGTCGCCACCGATTATGGCGGCAGTCTCATCCTCGGCTATGATCCCGCGGAACTCGTACCCGTCCAGGATGACCTCCTCCTCAACCCCGGGCAGACCGTCCCGGCCTGGCAGCCGCACAGTCTCTGGCTGCCCCGCACAATCATTGGTGAGAGGGTGATTATCCCTCCGCCTGTGCCGAATCCGCCCAACCCTCCTGAACCGCCGCCACTGCCTTTCTATATATTGGCTTTCGCGCCGCTGGACTATTACATCACTTCCCCTCCGGCGGCCGCGGATGAACTCATCCAGGTGTATGACTCCGCCCCCTTCCAGCGGACCGGTGGCGCCCCCAGTACCTGGCAATACAATGTCAACTACTCTACCGGTGTGTTTACATTCGACAGCGGTCTCTATGCCGATACGCCTTTCTTGATAACCTACTCCTGGGTTGCCGCCGATGGCAGCCTGCGCACCGTAGTCGGCGAGTCAGGAGTGACGGACGCCGCCGGCAGTCTAACCGTAAAATGGAACCCGGTTGACTACCCTCTCTTATTCCAACAACTCGCCCCGATGACTGAACGCGTCTATCTGCGCTATCAGGAATCCGCGTCGACGCCGCCTGCTGCTGGGGAGTTCTATCTTGATGCATCCTCTCTCATGACCGGAGTAATCTACTTCGCCCCCGAGAATACAGGCCGAGAAGTGCGTATCAATTACCGGGTGGCGGATTGGAGTATCCTGCACGAGGATCATGAGATAGCCGCAAACAGCGCGGAACCGGTAAACCTCAACTTGGGGTTTCTCAAGGGCCCCGGGTACACCAATCCCCCGCGCCATCCCGACCCCCAGACCCTGCCGGACGGCGACAACTTCGTCGTCGCCGTGGATCTTGCCACAGGCGCCGTCTATGCCGACCAGAACCCTGGGGGAGGCCAGTTATTCCCCTCGGTGGATTATCGCGCGGGCCGAATCAGATTTCCCACATCCGCCCAGCCCCGCCCCGTCCGAATCTTCTATCGCACGCGCGCGGATTGGGCGGTGCAGTTTCGCAAGCCGGCGGATTCCTACGGCGCTTCCACAACGTGGCCCATAGGTTACGGCCAATTCTTCTGGGATAATCGCGACCAGCAGATAGCAGACGGAGAAACTGCCGCCCAGTACGAAGCTAGGCTGAGCACCCTCTTCTTCCTGGGGCAGGAGGCGCGCGGCTCCCTACTTATCAGTTACTATGATTCCGCGCGCAACTTCCATGGCGGTGAACTCCATACCCTCTCTACGGCCGACCGCGCGGACGCCGTTCCGAACGTGGAGTTCGCTCTGCAGAGCAATGGCGGATTCTTACAGGATAATGCTCTCATATGTTTCTTGAGAACAGACACAGTGCCTGACCCGCAGTCCTCCATCATCGCGCATGGCGCTTCTTTGTCTGCGCGAACCGTTTGGATGAGTACCGGCCGATCGATCGTTCCAGAGGCCTTCACCTTCTCCGGCCGGCGAGAGTATCTGAACGAAGCCTGGAGACAAGCGCGGGTAAGCACATTCTTGACCACACCCATGCGGTGAGAGTCTATGCTGCAGACAACGGACAATAATCCGGTAGCCGCAGGCTTCAGCCTGCGTGGTTCTTTGGAGGCGAGTGGAGCGCAGCCTGGAGGCTGCGGCTGCTTCCCATGGAAGACCTCCCTGTCCTCCTCCGCTGGCTTCACCCTGGTAGAGGTGCTCGCCGCGCTCGCCATCTTGGCACTGGCCATGGGGATGATGATTCTCCCCTTCATGATGGCAATGGGTTATGTCGGCAAAGGCCGCGCCCGCGCCGAAGCCCAGCAGAACGCCAGACAGGTAATGAACGTTCTGGAGGAAGAGTTGAGCGAGGCGATGGATGTACTCCTTCTTCCAGGAGACCCAGGAATCTGTGCTTTCGTCCCGGCTCAGCCCGGCACTTTTCCGCTCCAGCCCGGCAATACTGTCATTCGCTACTGGCAGATATGGAGGAGCGATCCCAATGCTGCCGACCCCGCCAGCGGCTCCCCCATCAATAAGTCCTGGTACGACAAGTTCAGTCCGGTTCCCAGATATAACCAGGCCACCGCCAAGGATACCGATTCCCGCTTTATCGCCAGGACCGAACTCCCTCAACTCTGGGGTGACCTGGATGCCGATCTCGATACCGATTCGAAGGCGGATGCCCTGGAGCGTGATTATCCCGCAGCCAGCGGGAATTCAATACAGGATAAACAGAAATTCGTCGCCATCAGCCCCTCCCGGGCCAACTCCGATGTGCCGGTTTTGCGCTTTGACGCCACCACGCAAGTGAATGAAAGACTCAAGCGGGACAGCAATAGCGCCTATGTCTTTCATTCCCGCTACCCGCTGTGGGAATATGACTGGGTAGTATCGGTCTATAACAGCACCACGGGCGATCTGGACCTGCAGTTCAACAGCACCACTGATCCTGGGTATGTTGGACCTTACGGGGGACAGCGCGGAGAGGTAAACTTCGCAGTCAGCCAGATTGAGACCACAGAGGATCCAAACTACCCCCTGACCATTACAACAGGGGCACTGACCTCCACAATCCAACTCATGACCGCCCAGCCGGACAGCTCCATCCCCCCGGAGGCGGTCATCGTTCCGGGAACGGTGAGAGTGATAGCCTATCAAGGCGTGGATGGAGGCACTCCTATTGACCCGCTTGTCCTCACCGAAGTGCCGGTGAGTGCACTGCCCGCGCTGGGACAATACAAACTCAATAATCCCGCCAATGCCAAGGGCGCCGCCCCTCCGCCTACACTGGAGATCTTGAATCTCTCGCTGCCGTTGGGGGCAAACACACCTGTTGCCGTCTCCTATCAATGGTCAGTGCTTGATCCCAACACTGATCTTGTAATCGCCTCTTATCGCACCCGGGCCCTGCTCAAGGTCTCTCTCACCGTAAGCCAGCGAGACTCAAAAGATGGCGAACCCCAGGATGTCCACCTGGAGCGGAGAGTGAAACTGAAGAATGTGGTTGATTAGTGTGAAGGAGTGAAGTTGAGAG
>WVXJ01000209.1:10214-10542 GCA_011773575.1 Armatimonadota bacterium
GGCCAGTCACTTATATTGGTAGTCCTCATTCTCCTCGCGGTGGCGGCTCTCGCCGCGCTGTTCGTTGCGCTCATCGCCGCGACTCAGGCTCGCACCGGCCGCCAGGCTAATGTAATCGCCCTCAAGAATATCGCGGAGGCCGGAATCCGCTATGCCGATTATCAACTCACTTACTCCGCGGAGGGGGCGGACTGGCGGCCTGTTCCGCCCACTATCTTGAATCCCTATCCTTACGAATTCGGGACAGGAGAGTACCGCCTTACCCTTACCTACAACCCACAGGCGGGCGATTCCTTATCCCGTTTCATCAAGATCGAATGTGTGGCCA
>WVXJ01000209.1:10564-13368 GCA_011773575.1 Armatimonadota bacterium
TGGCCGATCATCTGCGTTTTATAACCAACAAGGACCGTTCCAGCCTCCCCGCGGTGCTGGGTGTGCCAGGGGTGGCACAAGGAACATCGGTACCCTTCTATAAGAACAAGTTCTGGGGGCCTATTCGAGCGAATTCCGTTCTGGAATGGAACAGGAGCCTTGCTTCCGGGCTGGCGGTGTATCTCGTAGAAGGCAGCGACGGGGTTTATCCGCGTATGGACAATATCGAGACAGCGAGCGCCTTCATGCTCGGCGATGGTCTCAATTCGGCTTCGGTGTATCTCTGGAACTCCGGCACAGGCACCTATGACGGCCCTTACACTACCTATGCCAGCAGTGACGCCAATTTCGATGTCGCGGTGGGGCTCGGAGACGGAGTTCCGCGCTATGTGGATGGTCTCAATGAACCCGACAAGAATGGCCTCATGCGAGTCGCGCGTTTCCTGGAACCTCCCAGCCTCAATACCGCCGATCCCAGTACCGGGCAGTCCCGCTATCTGCTTCTCACCCGGGACTCCGGCACCTGGCAGCAGGATGGGGGTGGAAACTGGTACAACACCGGCATCTATGGCTATGGCAAAGGCATCTACATAGACAATCTCACCGATATACAGTATGCGCACAACCTCGCCGCGCTGCGAAATGAATGGATGAATCCCCAGCCGGACAACGATCCTTTCCCTGATGCTGACGATGACAACGGCGCTTGGGACAGGCCCGCCTGGTCCTATGCCCCGCCGGGAGTGGAGATTATCCTCCACCCCGATGGTGATGTGGATAATGACGGCACAGCGGACTATACATATCCGGTCGTGCAACTTCTCCGTGATGACGGCAACTGGCGGACGATTGACGGCTCGGATTCCGGCTCCCCTCTCATCTATATGGCTTATCCGCTGAATGGAGTTATCTACGCGGAGGGGAATGTCCGCGTTGCGGGAATCTTGCCCCCGGCGACCGCCGCCGGACTGCCCCAGTATGTCGATACCAAAGGAACTGTCTCTCCTGCTGATGATGACCGCTACTATGACCTCACCATCGTCTCCGGCGGGACTATCTACATTGAGGGCGACCTCATGCGTCCTGACACCTATCTGGCGAATGCCGGACAGCCCACACTGGGGGAAGCCCGCAACAGCCGCCTTGCTCTACTGGCGAGAGACCATGTCTGTCTGAACATGACCGCCTTCGGCGCGCGATATTACGCGGCCGGTTCTACAGCGAACCTGTGGGATGCCACAAATCAGGCCTTCAAACTCACAGCCAATACTCAGGTGCTTGCTTTCACTTTCCGCTCTTTCCAGCCTACTCCCAGTCCACTTATCTATCTGAGACACACCGGCATTCTGCAGCCTGGGCAGGTGTGGAATGACAGCGGCGTAGATTACTTCACAGCCATCGCGCTTGCAGTCAATGGGAGTGCTCTGCAGTGGGGAGCGGGCGGAACGACATTTGCTTTCAATCCTAACCAGACACCCTCTGCCAATCTCTCCGAGCGCGTATTCGAGCAACCTCCACAAACCCAGTGGGAAGCAAGCGTGCGGCCGCCGGCGGGTGCGGGTGTGGCGTTCTCCGGAAGCGGAGCCATCAACTCTCTTGGATTCACTGTGGCAGACTCCGGCGTCAACATCAATGACTATCTTCTCGCCGGCTACCAGGTGCTTCCAAGCAGAATCAACATTGACGCCCTTATCTACGCGCAAGAGGGCTCCTGGTTCGTGCTGCCCGGCCCCTGGTTCAATGGGTCCTGGGCCTATACCGGCAACGCCATTGCCACAGATCCGGTCGATGACACAGCCTACGGAGGCGTCCCCTCTTTCCGCATGGCCCTCGGCTCCATTCCACTCACCAGCGGAGTTCCCCAACCGGTGATTATTGTAAATGGTGCAATCACAGAGAGCCATACCGCTTCTTTGGGTGACGCGCACGATTATTTAAGTAAATGGAGCGGCCCCGGAGCCCTTGGAGCCCTTGTCAACTATGCTTTCGATTCCGGCCTGCGATTTCCGATGTATAGAGACGCGGCTGGGAACAATCTGGTGAGGCTGCCGAAATTACCTTGTCCGCCAGGGTTGATTCTGTGGGAAGAGCAATAAGGTCTGTAATCTCCCGGCCCCGGAGTCTGCTTGGCGCAAAGTGGGAACATTGCATGCTCTGATAGGGTTATGCTATAATATTCCGACCTCGCCCCACGGGTCAAAGGATAAAGGAGTGTAGGCTATGGCGCAAGGCGCGGTACTGGGCCTTGACATCGGTACTCGCGTAATGAAGTTCTGCGAAATGCGACCCGGCAGACAAGGCGCGGAACTTCTTTCCTGGGGGCTGTGTCCGACTCCGGAGAACACCATCTCCAATGGCGTGATCGTTGACCCCAACACCCTCGCTTCAGCGCTCAGAGGATTGCTCGCTTCTTCTGGGGGCAAAACCCGCAAAGTGAACTGCTCCGTAGCAAGTCAATCCTCTCTGGTGGTGCGGCCCATAGAAGTACCGCGCATGACGGAAGCGGAACTCGCCGAGACGATGCGCTGGGAGGTGGAGCGCTACATCCCCTTTGCAGCCAGCGAGGTGATCGTGGATTACAAGCCGCTCATACCGATTGAGCAGTTGCCGCCGGAAGCGCAGAACATGGAGATCTTGCTGGCCGCGGGCCAGGAAGACATGATCAATGCCTATGTGGAAACCCTTTCCCTGGCGCGTTTGGAGCCTGCATGCTTGGATGTGGAGTCACTTTCCGCGACGCGAGCATTGATTGATATAAATGCTGATCAGGGAACCTATGACCAGGTCATTGCGCTCGTCAATAT
>WVXJ01000209.1:13459-14502 GCA_011773575.1 Armatimonadota bacterium
CAAGCGGGAGGCGGCATCAATAGAGCCTCCATCATCAGTTGAAAGAGCTCCGACCGACCCGGAAGAAGAGGCCTCGCAGGGGCCCGTCTTTGAACTTGAAGACGATACTCCTGCACCTCCACCTGTTCCCGGTCCTCAGGCAGGGCCGCCGCCTGTGCCCACCACGGCCACCGAAGGCGATACTACGGGCAAGCGTGTATTTGAATCCATTGCCCCCACTCTCGCCGAACTGGTTACAGAGATTCGCCGCTCTCTGGATTTCTATTCCACCCGAGCCGCTCGCGCGCCGGTGGAGAAGGTGATAGTGTTCGGAGGAACTGCTCGTTTCCCTCGATTTGAACTTTTCCTGTCAAACGAACTCGGCTTACCGGTGGAGATAGGAAATCCGCTGTCTCGGTTGCTTATCTCCGACGGAGTCGCGGAAGAGATGAAATCCTTCGCCCCCATGCTGCCCATCGCGGTGGGTATGGGAATACGAGAGATGTTCGAGTGAGTTCTCCGCTGTAGGAGGGGTATGGAGAAAGGCCGATGATAAAGATAAACCTACTGCCCGCACGCGTCATAGAGGTGCGGAGAGTTCGCAACCTTGCGAAACTGTTGATTCTCGTCGTACTAGTGGAAGTTATCGTTCTCTCCGCGGGTGTCTACAGCCTCGCGAAGCAAGAACAGGCGTGGGAGACGAAGTATGACCGCGCCCACGAACGGGCCGAGGAAGTGCGCACCCTGGAAGGCCAGGTTGCAGCGGCACAGCGTGCGGCGTCGCCCCTCAAAGCCAAAGTCGATTGGTACGAAAGCATCTACAAACACCACGAGAAGATCGGAGAGGCCCTGGAGAAGATAAATGAATACATCTTCGCCAAACTGACCGTGCGGCAATTGAAGTTGAGCGGCAGCACAGTGAGGCTAAACGCAGCCACCAAGGACATTGACCACGTCGCCAAGGCCTACTTCAACCTGCTTCGCAGCAGCAACGTAGTGCCGGGAACCGTCCAGATGAACATTGGCAAGGGCAGTGGTGGCGGCGGTGGGGGAGGTTCTCGAGG
>WVXJ01000209.1:14563-20717 GCA_011773575.1 Armatimonadota bacterium
CTAAAGCGAAAAGCGGCGGAACAAGAGGCGCTTCTCGAGGCTCCGGCGGCGCCAGTAGAGGTATGGGACCAAGAATGGGCCGGGGGAGAGGGAGGCGATAAACATGATTGTCGCAGAGGGGATCGGATAGCGAATATCCGCACATTGTGGGGTAGAGAATGGCAAAGCTAAATCGTATCCACATGTTGGCCGTTGCCCTGGTTGTGATCGTGGGGGTTGCCGGGATCTTTTTCATGGCCCTGATGAAGCCCCGGCAGGATAGTATCAAGACGTTGGAAGCTAATACTGCCAAAGAGTTGGAAAAGGCCGCGGAGCGTCCACAAGTGGAGGCCTCACTCAAGGCGGCGGAGTTGGAGAAGTTGCAAATAGAGGCGAGGTGGAACGAGATAATGGATGCCAAAATGTCGCACATCTCCCTGAAGGACCCGCACCAGGCGATGTTCGAAATCAACGCGGAATCCCCAACCTACGCCAAGGGAATCATAGATGCTATCAACAGCAATCCGAATGTCCGCTTCACCGGCTCGCTGGGCTTTTCCGGCATCGGCTGGAAACCTCCTTCTCAAAGCATGGAGAGTCGCGTATTCCGTCAAAGGAACGTTAGACTGCAGGTGCAAGACTTTCCGACCCTGCTGGAGTGGCTGCGACACACCGAAGAGCTTCCCAGGGTTATGGAACTCGGCGACAGTATAACCATTAACGGCCCTTCTCCAGGGCTTAATGTTGCCATGTCCGCCACCTTCTATATCTACTATCGAGATGCACTGCCCGGCGCCACCAAGAAAACCACCGCCGGCGGTCGGACAAGAGCCTCGGGAGGAGGCGGCGGCGGAGCACGCCCTCGCGGCACGGGTCCCCGTAGAGGACGGGGAAGAAGTCGAAGGTAAACCGGCTCCCATGCCTTCAACCGCAGCGCATGGAGGTAAGGAGATTGGCGAGGAGTTGGCGGTACAGTGAGGCTGGGCAAGTGATGCTTGCGCTCCTATCAGGGCCCTCCTCTAAAGGCGCTGCCAGAACGGAGCTTAGCCTTCTTAAGCGAGAATAGGAGAAGTGATACGGGGTTCGTCGCCGAGCAGGAGAGGGCATTTGAAAGAGCCTTGAACTGACTGCAAGGGTAACTTGATGAGAGCGGGACGGACCGGAGAGGAAGGATATGGCCGACGCGGCCGCGGCTGCGGCGAACAAGAAGAAGATTCTCATCATTGCCGGCGTTGCTGCGTTGCTGGTGATCGTACTGGTGATTGTGTTTGCCGGCCGGGGAAAGAAGACCGCAGAGGATCCCGGGTCGGGCGCCACTTCGCAAGCGAAACTCGGGGCCCGGAGGGGACGCGGCGCCGCCAGGCGGCGCGCTGAAGAGAGAGGTCTTGTCGAGACCGCAGAGCCGGCTGCGGCAGCAGCTACGGCGACGGCAGAGATTGAGCCGGTGATATACCCCGGAGAACCAGAGCCTATCCGCGCCGATCCCTTCGTTGTTCAAAAGCCTCCGCCAAAGCCTCCCCCGCCGCCAGCTCCTCCGGTGCTGCCCGCGGTTGCTCCCATGGCGGGGGGAATTCGTGTGACGAGAGACGGTGACTTTGCCACGCTTCGCCGCACCGCGGGAATCATGTGGAATGGAGAAGTCTACGGCTTGTTGCAGCTTGGCGCCGAGACCTACATAGTCCGCCCCGGAGATACGGTGCGCGAATATACCGTAAACGCGATAACACGCGACTCCATCATTCTCTACAGCCCCATCCTTCGCAGACAGATTCAGGTGCCGTTGCAAGGCCCCCGTTCGCGCATGCCGGAACAGGTCGTCACGGGAGCGTCCGCGGAGGCCTATGCTCTTGGCGGCGAATCCTCAATGGGGCTCGGCTTCGAAGAGCTTGAAGAGGTGCCGGAGGGCTTTGAGGAGATGCCGGAGGTGTTTGAGGAGCCACTGGAGTGGGTAGAGGAGGAATTGGTGCCGGCTCTGCCTGAACTTCCTCCAGAGTAACAAGACGCTGGCAAACCCGGCTCGAAGTTGTCCGGGCCCAGCGAGATGTGGTAAAATAACTGGTTAGCACTATTATCACTCAATAAATACCTAACGGCTGATAAAGAAAGATGGCTGCAAGCCGGAAAGGGGCTAGCATGAAAAGGCTGATTATCTGCCTGCTGGCAACAGCGCTGTTAACAGGCGCGGTGGTTTGTTCGGCTTCGGCACAAGATGAGTCCTTCGAGGAACTCGTGCTGGAGGATTCCTTCGTGCCGGAGGATGAGCTGGACCTGGTGGAAGACTTCCCCTTCCTGGATGATGAATTCGTGGAGGAAGCGATTCCGGTGGAGATAGGCCCTGTGGAGGCGGAAGCCGAAACCCTTATCTCCCTTGAACTGAGGGGAGCGGATATCTCCGAGGCTTTGCGGCTGATCTTTCGTACCACCGACTATTCTTTCGCTCTTGACCCCGCTGTGAAAGGGAAGGTCACCGTCAGTCTGAACAACGTTATGTTCGGCGAGGCCTTAAGGGCGATACTCGACCGAGCCGGAGCCACCTATCGCAAAGAAGGCAATCTCTATACCATCGTCCCAGCCACACAGGTGGGAGTGGACGGCACTATGATCGGGGAGTTCCCGACGGTGCGAATTCCCAGGAGGCTGAAGTACATCGAACTTAGATATACCGATGCTGTGGAGATAGCCTATCTCTTCGGTGGTTACGCCAGCGGTGCGACCGGAGGCTTTGGTGCCTTCGGTGGAGCCGTCCAAGGCATCAGCGGTGGGGGTCGCCGTACCAGCACCGGTGGCGCTGGACTGGGAGGCGGTCGTCGTGGCGGCGGTGGTGGCCAAGGTGGTCGCCGCGGCGGCGGCGGTGGCGGCGGCGGTGGCGGCGGGGGTGGCGGCAGCCCCGTTCGCGGTCGCGGTGGCGGTCGCCGCTAGAGCTGGCGGCTTCAGGCCCTTACCGGCTGCACCCGAGCGACTACAATATCATCTCACTTCAGATTGAATTGAAGATAGAGCAGGTGGTTGTGGAGACGCACTAGGACTACTTGCACAGCAAAGCCAGCATCTTCATAGCTATGAGTTTCGCTGTTCTTTGCTGCTAAAGGAAGATGATTGTCAGGGAGGCTAACTTGATGGGGCAAACTAGATTGAAGATCGGTGTTTATTTGATTGCGGCCTTGAGCGTCTGGTCACTCCTCGCGCCGGCCGCAAGCGCGGAATCCTCTACTGCAACTCTCGTCGAGCAGGACCAGACTGCGCTGAGCGAATCCGACCCCTTGTCAGCCCCCATGTTTGTCAAAGAGAGAGATGTTGACGTTCGAGAGATGCTGGATGCCATCTTCAGAGCCATGGGAGTGGGCTATCTGCTAACCGACGATGTCTCCGGCAGAGTATATCTGGGTCAGAGAGATGCAACGGCTCGGGATATCTTGGACCTCGTCTGTTCCGCCAAGGGACTTCATTGGTGGAAGAATGGGGACACCTATGTGGTAGGTGCTCAACCCCCTCCTGTGACTACAGACAGAGTCGCAAGCCATGCTGCATCAGGTGCCGGCCCCGGAGAAGAATCCTCTCAGGTAAGGAAGACTCGCCAGTACAGGGTGCAATACTGGAACCCGAGAGACATCGCCGCTTGCTTCAACCCGCGAGAGAAAGGCGGCCTGGAGGGACGCTTATGGTCAATGGACTATACTGCCTTCTTCGCCGATCAACTGATAAATGCCGGTAAACCCTCTACCTCCCCCGGTCAGCGTGAGTTTACCGATACTTCGCTGAAGCCCTTCAGCGATATTCTCGGAAACAACCGGCTCGGTGAGTCCCGTGCCATGGGTGGCATCGGTGGTCTACGCGGCGGATTCGGAAGAGCCCCTGGTATTCCCGAGGCAAGGTCGCTTGGCGAACCCCTGGATACCGGGGTCACTGGGATAGAAGAGGAGCTTCTGGAATCGGGAATAGACATCGGCGCTCCTTTCGCCGCTTTGCTCCCCCTGGGAATGACCGCGCCAATTGCCTATGAACCCTTAAACATGCTTATCTTCGAAGCGACAGATGAGGCCTATGACCGATTCCTGGAACTGGTGAGGATGTTCGATCAGAAGCCTAAGCAGGTGCTCCTGGAGGTGCAGTTCATTACCATGAACACCTCAGACGCCTTTGCGCTGGGATTGGACTGGTACTGGCATGTTGCTCGCAGCAGTGTGACTGCCAGCGGTCTGGCGCCGGCCGGGTTCTTTACTATCAGAACTGCAAGAGACCGCAACTTTGGTGCTACGCTTTCCGTGCTGCTTACTACGGGAAAGGCGAGGCTGGTAAGTTCGCCGCGGATTGCTACAATGAACAACTTCCCGGCCACCATTTCTTTCGTTGATCAGATACCATATGTGGAGTTCAGTGGTGGAGGGGCTTTCCCCGGCGGCCCCACTATCCCGCCCGGGGCCACCGTCTTGACGAAGAACGTTCCTACTCAACTTACCATCCTCCCCCGCATCAATGGGGATGATTCGGTGACTGCAATCCTCAACCCGCAGATATCAACTTATGAATTCGTCAGCGTTCCCACCCCCGAAGGGGGCACCCAAAACGTCCCCCTGGTTTCCAGTAATTCCCTCTCCACCCTGTTGAATATCAAGGATGGAGAAACCATGGTTATCGGCGGATTCGTCAACCGTGATGAGACAGTCAACCGCAGCAAGGTGCCCTTGCTTGGAGATCTTCCCATCATAGGCAATCTCTTCTTTACACGAACAGAAAGGAACATCGGGGACTCCGAACTGCTGATCTTCGTTACCCCTCACGTCATTCGAGATGAGGCTGCGGAGGTCACGCTTGGCCCCTATTGATGGAGGACGCCTGACTACCTGCAATCACAAAATGATGTTGCCCCTTTCCGCCCCGACAGTGTAAACTGTCGGGGCTTGTCTTTTCTTATAGGAAGTAATTACCATTTCTCCGCCACCAATCTTGGCCGACAGGATGGATGAGCGATGTTGAGGCTGCTTACTGCAGGAGAATCTCACGGCCAGGCACTGCTGGCAATTGTAGACGGATTGCCGGCAGGCTTGCACATCTCCCAGGAAGATCTCGACCGGGACTTGCGCCGCCGGCAATTGGGCTATGGCCGGGGTAAGAGGATGGAGATCGAACAGGATCGGGCGCGTCTGCTTTCCGGCGCGCGTTTCGGCAAGACCCTGGGAACTCCGATCGCTTTGCTGATCGAGAATCGTGACTGGCCCTCCTGGCAGGATAAGATGAACCCCCTCGGTTCCCCGCCGGAAGGGCTGGAGGAGATGAAGATTCCTCGGCCTGGGCATGCGGATTTGGCGGGCCATCTCAAATTCGGCTTCTCAGACCTTCGGGAGGTACTGGAGCGCGCCAGCGCCCGAGAAACCGCCGCCCGCGTTGCTGCCGGAGCCGTGGCGAGGAGACTACTGCGGGAGTTCGGCATCGAAGTCTTCTCCCATGTGCTGAGCATCGGTCCGGCAAAGGCATCTGTGGAGGGGTTGCAGTGGGAGGAGATTCACAAGAGAGCGGAAGCCTCTGATTTGCGATGCGCGGACTCTTCCGTGGAAAAGAAGATGAAGGCCGCCATTGACCAGGCGCAGCAAAAGGGAGACACCATCGGCGGGACCTTCCAGGTTGTCGCCTGGGGAGTGCCGCCCGGACTCGGCAGTTACTCTCAGTGGGATCGGCGGCTGGACGGTCGTCTGGCCGGTGCACTGATGAGCGTTCCCGCCATAAAGGGAGTGGAAATCGGCCTGGGATTCCATACCGCGGCCACCCCCGGCTCTCAGGCTCATGATGAGATCGTCAAGGGGGAAAAGGGTCAACTCTTGCGCGCCACGAACAACGCGGGCGGACTCGAGGCGGGCCTTACCAATGGTGAACCCATCCTCTTGCAGGCGGCAATGAAGCCGATTCCCACTCTCAGTCAGCCGCTGGCTTCTGTGAACCTGAAGACGGGAGAACCCGCCCCCGCGGCAAAAGAGCGGGCTGATGTATGCGCGGTTCCCGCCGCCGGGGTGGTGGCTGAGGCGATGTGCTGTCTAATATTGGCCGACGCGATCATGGAGAAATTCGGCTCAGATACCATCCAAGAGATGAAGCGCGCCTGGGAGAACTACCGGAAGAAGGCAGGCCTATAAGCCCGCCGAAGCCGTCTGACAAACTGAACTACAAGAAAGCACTGTATTTG
>WVXJ01000209.1:20725-27603 GCA_011773575.1 Armatimonadota bacterium
TCTGGGCCTGAGAGCCGTTTATTCAGACGGTCTCATCGAAGAGCGTGCCGGCAAAACGGTAGAGCGCATCTTCGCGGAAGACGGAGAGGAGAAGTTCCGCCGGTTGGAGAGAAATGTCATCACCCATCTCTCCACACAACAGGGACTCGTCGTGGTCACGGGCGAGGGCGTACTGGAAGATCGACGGAACCTAACCGCTCTGCAGAGAAGCGGAACACTTATCTGGCTCAGCGCTTCACCTGAAGCGATTCTGGCGAGAGTGAGAAAAGAGCCCGCTAGGTGCTTGTTGAAAACCGCTGACCGCCGCGCCAAGATCAAGAAACTGCTTGCCCTTCGCAGCCCCCAGTATGCCCGAGCGGACTACCATTTCGATACAACGCAAACGTCTCCGGCGAAGACCGCCGCCCAAATCGCCCACCTTCTCACAACGGTTCCGGTACAACTTGGCGAGCGCTCCTATGAGATCATCATCGGCCGGGGCCTGCTGACAAACGCGGCGGAGCACATAAACCGGCTGGGAGAACATGGGCGCGTAGTGGTCATCTCTGAAGCACAGGTGTGGGGTTACCATGGGAAAGCGCTGGCCGCAGGGCTTCCCAAACACAAGCAGATCATACTCCCCGCGCTGGAAGATCCGGAGCGACTGAAATCCTTCCGCTACGCGGAACACCTATACGATGAACTGCTGCGCATGGAAACGCGGCGTGATTCTCTGCTAATCGCTTTTGGAGGCGGTACTATCGGCGATCTGGTGGGATTCGTAGCCTCCACCTACATGCGAGGGCTTGACTTCGTACAGATTCCTACAACTCTTCTCGCCCAGGTGGATTCCTCCGTGGGCGGCAAGGTGGCGGTAAATCACCCTCGGGCAAAGAATCTCATCGGTGTCTTCTGGCAGCCGAAACTGGTGTTGGCGGATTTGCATTGCCTGGATACTCTGCCACGCCAGCAGATTCGCAACGGGCTGGCGGAGATGGTCAAACACGCCGTGCTCGCTGATGCCAGGCTCTTCCGGTACATGGAGGATCACATTGAAGATGTGACGCGGCTGTATCCGCCGACCATGCGTCACCTGTTGTGGAGAAACTGTCACATAAAAGCGGACATTGTAAGCCGGGACGAGAGAGAAGGAGGGATAAGAGCATTTCTCAACCTGGGCCATACCTTCGGACATGCACTGGAGAGCGCGGTCAATTACCACGGCCTGGCGCACGGGGAGGCCGTCTCCATCGGAATGGCGGCGGCCGCGCGCATGGCGACCAATCTAGGCCTCTTCTCAGAGAACGGCTTGAAACGCTTGACCGAGCTCCTCCATGCCTATCATCTTCCCACCCTTGTGCCGGAGGTTCCCGTCGCCTCGGTTATGTCGCTGATGAAGACTGACAAGAAGGCTAGCCGCGGTGGGCTGCGCTTCGTTTTGCCAGAGCGCATCGGCGAAGTCCGTATTGTCTCAGATATCCCCGCCGCCGAAATCCGCAAAGCCCTCTTCAGCGGAAGAAAGCGTTCATCCCGCCCCGCGAAAAAGAGCGCAGCCAATAAGAGGTGAGAAGCCATGGATGAGAGACTGCTACGCGTTATATTACTGCTTGCTTACGCGCCCTTCTTTACTATGTTGGCGGCCTTCGGGCTGGGTTTGATTCTCAAGTGGAGCGGAGATTCATCGTTTCTGGATTGGCTTACAAAAAAGACTGATGCCCAGAAGCCTCTTCCGCGCAAGCCCCAAGAGCCCCACACCGATGTGTGAGGAGACTCTTCCCCACATCGAAACCATTTAGTGCATTCAGGAGGAAGAATGAACTTCGATCTGGACGAAGAACAGACCGCTGTGCTGGAGGCGGTAAAAGATTTTGCGAACAAGGAACTCATCCCCCACGCGCGGGAAATTGATGAGCGCAAGGAGTTTCCCTGGGAGAGTGTGCGCAAACTCGCCTCCCTCGACCTCATGGGAATACCCGTAAGCGAGGAGTATGGCGGCCTGGGCATGGATTTCCTCACCTGGGCCGTCGTGGGCGAGGAACTCTCCCGCTCCTGTACGACGACCGGCGCGGTATATGGCGCGCACATGCTGGCCGTCTATCCGCTCATGCTCTTCGCCAATGAAGAGCAGAAAAAGCGCTTTCTCACCCCCCTGGCAAAGGGGGAGAAGGTCGGCGCCTTCGGGCTCACCGAGCCTATGGCCGGTTCGGATGCGGGAAATGTGCAGACCCGGGCGGAGCTCGACGGGGATCACTATATCCTGAATGGGACGAAAGTCTTCATCACCAATGGCGGCGATGCTGAGATCTACATCATCATCGGCAACCTCGACCCGGAGAAGGGAGCGCGGGGGCTGACCGCCTTCGTCGTGGAGAAGGGTACCCCCGGCTTCTCCTTTGGCAAGAATGAGGAGAAGATGGCTTTTCCCTCTCTGTCAAACCGGGAACTCATCTTCACCGACTGCCGCATTCCCAAAGAGAACCTTCTGGGCCGGGAAAAGAGGGGTTTCCGCGTGGCGATGGAGACCCTTGCGCTGGGTCGTATCGGTATGGGAATCGGTGCCGTCGGGGTTGCGCGCGCGGCCCTGGAGTGTGCTCTTCCTTACTCCAAACAGCGCATCCAATTCAACAAGCCTATCTCCTCCTTTGAGGCTATACAGATGATGCTCGCCGATATGGCGACAGAGGTTGACGCAGCCAGGCTGCTGTGTCTGCGCGCTGCCTGGCTGAAAGATCAGGGGCGGCCCTTCGAGAAAGAGGCGGCCATGGCGAAAGTCTTCTCCTCCGAGGTGGCGATGCGAACCACCACCAAAGCGGTGCAGGTCCTGGGCGGATACGGCTACACCCGCGACTTTCCCGTGGAGAGATATATGCGGGAGGCGAAACTCTTTGAAATCGTGGAAGGCACCAGCGAGATCCAGCGCATCGTCATCGCCAACCTCCTGCTGCGGGAGACAAAAGGGCAATAAACCGCGGCACCGGAATCTCGATCAAAACAGAAATCCGAAGATTACGCAGAGTGGAAGACGTCTGATGCGTAGGGCATGGGTTTGTCCCATGCCGCTTCTTTGGCCGTCCAGGAGCCTTCCCTCGGACGCGTCAATGAGGCTCAAAGCGAAGAAGGCCGCTCTGCGACTGCACCTCCTACTTCCATTCCACCAGTTTTCGCAAGATGCGGACGGCGAAGCCCAGCAGACCCAGGAAAAATAGGCAGGCGAGCCAGGGATGGCCGGTGGCGGCCAGCGTAAGTGCCACTATGAGGGCGACCGTCCCACCTATCCACCAGAGGGCAATCGTTGTTCCAGGGATCTGTTTCGCATTGAACGCGATCGTCTCGGAAATCAGGAACGCGCGACCGCATTCCAGACATTCGTTCTCCTTGGGGTTGCGCGGACGGAGGCATTGGGGGCAGAACATGGTTTTCGCTCCCAATACATCCCTAAGCCGAAGCGCTTTCTCCAGTTTCTTCTTTTCCTCAAAGAGGTTGGGATCCACTTCCAATGCCTGGCGATAATGCGCTATCGCCTGATCAACAGCTCCCAGTTTCATATAGGTGTCGGCGAGGAAAGAGTAAGCGGCAACATTTCTCGGGTCGAAATCGAGGGCCTTGCGGTAGGTTTCCAGGTCGGCTTGCAGCAGCTGCTGTTTGCGCGCCTCAGCCAATCTGCCGGGGATGCTCCTGAGGATGAACATGATGACCAGCACCGCGAACAGAAAAGGGATAAACCATCGGGTTTCACTGAGTTTCATCGCAAGAACGGCAAATCCGAGCAACCCGCCCAGCAGCGCGGCCGCCTCCCAGCCCGCCAGTTCCCGCTCCAGCCATGCCGCAATCAGCCGATAGGCGAACCCGAAGCAGATGAGGGCCACCAGCACCCACTGAAATATCTTTACCAGCGCTTCGGCGATGCCCTGGGAATACATCTGTCCACCTTACACGGGAATAACAAAGCCATCCCAATCTCTCAGGATGGCGGCCTGCCGGCGCAGGAGACTGCCGACCTTTGGCAAGAAAGTGATGTCAAAATAGTGCGGCTCTGCGTTTGGGTCAAATGTTCTTCTCGGATTTTCTGAGCCGGGCGATGGTTTGGCCGGCATGAAGAAGGAAGTCATGATTCTCACCGGCATCACACCAGAAGCCCTTTATCTTGCTATAAGATAATCTACCCTCCTGCAGGTAGAAATTATTCACGTCCGTTATCTCCAGTTCTCCCCGCGCCGAGGGTTTCAGGCGGCGGATGAACTTGAACACGGTTGCGTCATAGATGTAGAAGCCGGTTACCACGAACTGGCTGGGAGGGCGGCGAGGTTTTTCACGGATGCCGCGGATGCGGCGAGGGCTGTCAGGGTCGAATTCCACCACCCCATAGGCCTGCGGATTCTTCACCTTGGCGAGAAAGATATGCGCTCCCCCGTCAAAAGCCTTCACCTGCGCGGAGAAATCGGCNNCCATCTCCCAGCACCGGCAGGAAATGGCCTGCGTGAGGGCCGCCGGTAATTACCATCAAATCCTTAATGCCCGCGCGCAGCAGAGTCTCGATAGGGTAATGAACCATACAGCGGTCATAGACCGGCAAGAGGTGTTTATTGGTGGCGCGGGTCAATGGATACAGCCTGGTCCCCAGACCACCGGCGAGAATAACTCCCTTCATCTCTCTCCTCGAAAACAGAAGTCTTATGCGCGCTTCAGCCCGCCTTCCAAACCCGCAGCCCCTCCCAATCGAAGTGGAAAGGCAACAGCCGATACCCCGACTCTGTCAGCGCGATCTCTACCTCGCGGCGGCGCTCGGTGGTACAGAGAATGCTCAGGCTGCCGCCTCCACCGGCTCCGTTCATCTTGAAGCCGATGGCCCCTGCCCGGCGCGCCTTTTCTTCAATCTCCTCACTTTGGGGAGTAGTGATCGCCGGATGGAGGGATTTCTGCGCGGCATTATTGCGATTCATTATCTCCGCAAAGGCTTCCAGATCTCCCCGGTAGAGGGCCGCCGCCGCCTGTCTTGGGGTTCCTCGCAAGGTCTCCATCGCCTGCACCGATTCAGATTTGCCAGCTTGATAATCGGAGATAACCTTGCGGTGTACATCACCGGAGAGATGGCGCTTCCCTGTGTATACCAGAAGCAGACGGCTCTCCAGTTCCCAGGCCACCTCCGGGCGCAGCTTCACGGGTGAAGAGGACACTCCGGGATAGGAATCAATCAGGTGAAAGCCGATGCCCCCCGCGGCCGCCGCAATCTGATCCTGCACCCCGCTCTCGATGCCCAGTTCCTTCGTCTCAAGTTCATGAGCGAGAGAGGCCACCTCGTGAGGGGTGTAGTGGCGATCGGCGAGCAGGGCGAGTGCCCCCAATAGGGCCACCGACACCGCCGCCGCAGCACCGGTGCCGCATCCCGCCGGCACATCGGAGTAGACATGCACATCTACCTTGTCTATCTCCATCGCCTTTACCGCCGCCTTCAGCAGATCATACTTCCCGTCATAGAGAGCCTCGCCCTCCGCGGGGATATCCACTACCTCGCGCGATTCTTCTTCAACGATTATGCTCACCCCGGGACGGGCGCGGGTCTTCACTATCGCCTGCGAGTAGAGAGAAACGGCGAAGTTGAGCACACACCCGTGTTCGGCAAACCAGGTGTCAGTCCAGCCGCCAAAATCGAGAATACGGTTCGGAGCCCAGGCCTTGACTATCATCTTGCTTCCTATGAAATTGGAATTCTACTGCTCACGCCACCAGTTCAACAGATCCCGCAGGGTCTGCTCGAAGGGAATAGTGGGCTTCCAGCCGGTAAGGGCGTGGAACTTACTGTAATCTCCCAAAAGGATGGGTACGTCGGAGGGCCGCATCCTCGCCGGATCTTGTTCCACACGAATATCCACCTTCGACATACCCGACAGGATATCCACCACCTTTTGGATGGTATGCGCCTCCCCCGAACAGATATTATAAACCTCGCCCGGCTCTCCCTTTTCCACCGCCAGGACATAGGCCTTCACAATGTCCCGGACATCGGTGAAGTCACGCTTTGCCTCAAGGTTGCCCACGCGAAGAACAGGCTCGTTCAACCCCTTCTCAATCTGCGCGATCTGAAAGGCGAAATTAGAGGTGGCAAAGACTTTGCCGCGCCGGGGGCCGTCGTGATTGAAGGCGCGGGTGCGGATCACATGAGTTCCAAATGACTGATGATACTGATAGGCGAGCAGATCCTGCCCCACCTTGCTCACCCCGTAAGGGCTCAATGGCCGCAGAGGATTGGTTTCTTTGATGGGTACCTCGTCCGGTTTTACCAGCCCATATTCCTCCGAGGAGCAGGCCACCATTGAGGGAGGGTTGACCTTCAAATCCCGCATCGCTTCCAACAAATGGAGTTGGCCCACGATGTTCGTGGTAAGCGTCTCCGCTGGCGCCTGCCACGAAGCGTGTACGAAGGACTGCGCGGCGAGATGGTAGACTTGGTCGGGACGCACCTCAGCCAACACCCGCTTCACACTGGCATAATCCCTCAAATCACATTCCACCAACTGAATCTTGTCTTGGATGTGGTCAATATTGGCCGTCTGGCTCCGCCAGCGGGCTGTGCCCACTACCTCATCCCCCCTGTGCAGAAGGTATTCCGCCAGATGGCTGCCCACGAATCCGGTCACTCCAGTAATAAGAGCACGCATTTTCTTGGTTCTCTCCCGGTGCTGATGTCCAGATATCTATTCCACAGCTGGCTCAAGCAATCCGCCCGCCAGAGCTCTTTAACGGCAAACCGCGGCCTGTGCTGCCCAGTGAGTTTCTTGCAATATACTTACTCTGCGAGCAGGAGGATTCCTTCTTGGGCCGAGAAGAAGTGAAGATTCAAACATGGAGCGGAGATCTTGTGGATGTCGCTTTCGCCGGGCTAGCTCTCGCAAGAAGAGCAC
>WVXJ01000209.1:27632-31676 GCA_011773575.1 Armatimonadota bacterium
GAAGAGGCGAAACTCTCCGCCTAGATCCTGAGTCACCAGGCCGACGACGGTCTTCAGACCCATACCGGAATGCCGGTTCAGATCGAAGTCTTTCGCCAGGCCCACTCCGTCATCACTGATCATCACCATGAGCTCGCGGCCTGACCGGGTGAAACTGATTTGCGCCTTTCCCTGTTGGCGAGAGCCGATACCGTGGCGAAGAGCGTTGTCAACAAGTTCGTGAATAACCAGCGATAAGGAGGTCGCTTTCTGAGATTCGAGCATGACGCGTGCGCCGGAGACGGCCACATCGACTCCATCGGATTTACCAACCGACTGAGAAACGATCTTGGCAATGCGCCGCGCGCTCTCCTTCATCTCCACCTGTTGCAGGTCTCTGCGGGAGAGAAGCCCGTGCACTGCCCCGATGCAGTGAATGCGATCAATGCTCTTCCGCAAGGCCTCTTCACGAGAATGATAGTCATGNNGCCTCGTGAATAAGGTTGGAAAGATAAGTGGAGCGCTTCTTCTCCTCCTGGTAAAGCCGAGCATTCTCAATGGCGATTCCCGCACCATCGGTCAGCATCGAAACCAGCCGTTTGTCCTGCTCCGCGAAGTCTCGCGGCTGCTTCGTGAAAACGCATAATACTCCCAAGGATTTCCCTCCCGCCTTCAATGGGGCCACCATGGCGGAGGCGGGCCCTTTTTCGCGGGCGTAATCGCGAATCTTGCAGCGGCCGTCTCTCGCCAGGTCTCTACTCACGATGACTTTGTCCTGTTCCAGAGCCAGCCCCACCAGGCCCTCTCCCGGCCCGGGCGCGCTGATTGCCTCACAGAAGGCGGACTTCTTGGTGAATCCGTGGGCCGCGCGCAACTCCAGGTTCTTCCCTTCACGC
Source organism: Armatimonadota bacterium (assembly GCA_011773575.1). Lineage (GTDB taxonomy): Bacteria > Armatimonadota > Hebobacteria > Hebobacterales > WVXJ01 > WVXJ01. The sequence continues at coordinate 28,508 of WVXJ01000209.1, forward strand.
TCTCTCAATATGACGCAGGCGAAATCAGTCTCCAGCAAGGAAATCGCGGAGTCAAGCACGGTCTTCAAGGTCTGGTCCAGGTCCAGGGAGGCGGCCAGGGTGCGGGCGTACTCAGCGAACGCCGCCAGGCGATCGAGATGTCTGGTGAAATCATCGCCGAGGAGAGCGTTTCGCAACGCGATCGCCGCTTGCCCCGCATGCGCGGAAAGGAGAGCGAGCTCCCGCGCGCGAAACTCATGTTGCTCGGGATGGGCGACGAAGAGAATCCCAAGCGGGCCCTCTGCTCCAAGTAATGGCGCACAGGCCACGCTCTTGGCGCTCAGCATCGCGGCCAGGCATTCGGGCTTCTTGCAGACCCCGTGGAAAGCAAGCGTATCTCCACTGCTCAAGACCCTGTCAATGATGCTTCCTCGCGGGGGAAGGAATTGGAAACCGCGCCCGCGGCCTCTTCCTATTCCCACACAGCCGTGTGGCACCACCGACAGATGGCCGCTGCTCTCCTTCAGCGCCACACCCGCGATGGGACAATGGAGAGCTTCCGATGTCGCTTTTGCGGTTGTCCCTATAAGTGCGGAGAAATCAGGACAAGAGAGCATCCGCTCCGCGGTTTCGCTCAAATTTTCCAGTTGTGCCAGACTCTGCTCTTTCAGCCGTTGTTGCCTGCTGTCCATCTCCACTGACCGCAGGCCTGTTTCCACCTGGTCCGCGACCAGTCCCAGCCATTTCATATCCTCGGCGGAGAAAGGCTTTCCCTCCCCGCAGGCGACACCCATTATCCCCCATACCTTCTCCTCACACCGTAGGGGAAAAAGTGCCGCCGCAACCTTTCCAAGATCCTTGTGTAGGCTGCTGCGAGCGAGTTGCTGGCTGGAGAAGCAGACCGGCTTGCCTTCCTTCGCTACTCTTCTAAGCCGGGTCAGCCCCCAGGAAGGAGGGGTACGCGTAGGCGTAACAGGATGCCAGGCACGCATAGCAATACCTGGCTCCTCTTCGGAGAGGGTCCAAATGGCAGTCGCTTTGGCATCGCACAGACGACATACTCCCTGCGCGGCCAGTTTCAATACTTTTTCCGCGTCCGCTTGAACTGCCAATTGGCGCCCGAATTCAAACAATCCCAAAAGACTTTCCTGCAATCGAGCGCCCTTCACAGATATCCTGCCCAAAACCTCGCGTGAGGAAATATACTCTTACCGTCTCACACTATCATATTGCAGCGTCAGCTCAACATGTGTCAACAAGAATATGGGCTCATTGGTGCGGATTACAACAAACTTGCTTGTATCGCTGCCTATCCAATAAACATCCTTTCGCTTAATTGTATATGGTAGAAGGGGTTCGCTCTGCTGAGGTTTCAGTTTGGGGAAGATTGAATGCCATACGTGGGCATCCATGTGCTACCATGGAAAGTGGAAAGCCGGAATCGCTCACCCTTCGCCGGAGTGGGCGTTTCCGCCGGTTTGCAGTAAGTCATCTATTGGGTAATAACAATACAGGGAAGAGCCATGTTCTGTTGGCATTGCGGTAAGCGCCTTGCCGAAGAAGCAGAGTCCTGCCCCGCCTGCGGCATGATTGTGGTGAAACCTGAGAGCCAGAAGGATCAGACCGAATCAGCCGAGGAAAGGGTTCATTCCCTGCTCACTCAAGCGAATCTGCTGCGTGTGCGCAGAGAGTGGCAGGCTGCGATCCTTCGCTGCACTGAAGCGCTGAAGATCTCTCCAAACAGCGCTTCCGCTCATTCTCTTCTTGGGGATATCTGTCGAGATGAGGGACGCCTGAGGGACGCCATGGAGTGGTATAAACTCGCCCTCACGCTGGATCCCACCCGCAGACTCGATCGCGAGAAACTGGATGCGCTCATTGATCGCGCTTATGGCTCCAATGGAGAAAGAGATAGTGCAGGCGAAGCCGCGCTCAGAGACCAACAGAGTACAGCGGAGCGAGTTTGCACAAGCCTTCGCATCGGGGTGATGTCCCTTGTCGCGTTGATCCTCGTAACACTCGCCGCCTATCTGCTGAACTATCAGTATCTTCCCCCCGCTCCGTCGGAGATAGCGGTTACTGTGCCCCTGCGCGGGGGAGAGCGATCCGCGCGCCAGGGTCAAAGCGCGCCGGGAACATCTGCTACCTCCAGGCCCATCCCGCCTTCAGGCAGGCCTCCTCGGGGGAGCAATAGTCGTGAGGGGGCGCGAAGATCGAGAACCCTCGCACCACTCCCGGAGGGGGCCGCTTCAATTGGCGTCGAAGGTGGACTTGCCGAGCGGGAACAGCGTCTCGTGGAGGCGCTCTCTTGGGAAACTCAACGCGTCAATTCGTGGTCTCTCCTCCTCGGAATAAAGTTGGATCCGCGCCGCAATGCCGCAGAGGTCGCGTTCTCTCTGCCCTACGGAGAAACTCTCCTCCAAATGAAGCAGCAGATTCTGGGATTATCTCTTTCCTTGGGGAGAGAGGCGGTCACCCTGGAGCCCAGTTTGGAATGGGTTGAGTTCAGAGCCCATCTCCAGTTGGAAGTGCGTGAAGGCCTCCAGCACGAACTCGTCTTCATCGGAGAATCCTCCGCTCAAATGCTGCGTGAGGCCGACGCAGAGGCGCTTTCTGTGGAGCAGGCCCGGCAGTTGTTCTCCGGTATCTGGTGGCACCCGCTGTTCCTTGAATCACAGCCATAAATCATTCTCGTTTCTCTTTCGTAACGACCGTCCATGACCGTGTCGAGGGGCTTGACAATGCCTCATGCGGGTAGGATGCTGTAACGGAAGCGCAGCAGCGCTAAGAAGAAAGAGATTCTCGCACAAATGGACACTCAAGGTCTTCACGCTCAAGAGGTCAGGGTAAAGATCCGCCAGGTGGGTGCGCCCGTGCGCGGGCCGGGTGTGCATAATGTGGTGGTTCTGGGGGACGAGTATCAACGGGAACTCTATATCGCCATCGGCCCCTGTGAAGCCATGTCCATCCTGTGCCGCATGGAGGCGGCAGGGTTCCCAGCCGTGAAGCAGCCGTTTGCACACGATCTGCTCATGGGTGTCTGCGAGACACTGGGCGCCAAAGTGGAGAAAGTGGTGATTGATGATCTCTGGAACGGCACCTATTACGCCAAACTTCACCTTTCGCTGGACGGTGAAACCCTCTCCATAGATGCCCGCCCCAGTGATGCCATCGCCCTCGCCTTGCGTGC
>WVXJ01000172.1:0-9495 GCA_011773575.1 Armatimonadota bacterium
TGCTGGCGGTGTTTCTCGCCGCTTATTTCTTGCCGGTGCGCAGCATTCGCGTACAAGGCGCGCTCGTGGAAGCCTTCGCCATGCTCCACGAGTATGCCCGCGAACATGTGCTACTGTGTCTGGTGCCCGCGCTTTTCATCGCCGGAGCCATCGCCGTCTTCGTCAGCCAGGCCTCGGTGATGAGATATTTCGGCCCCGCCGCCAATAAGGCATTGTCATATTCCGTCGCCTCTGTTTCAGGCACCATCCTGGCGGTATGTTCCTGCACCGTGCTGCCATTGTTTGCCGGTATCTACACACGGGGCGCGGGCATCGGCCCGGCGACTGCTTTTCTTTATTCAGGGCCGGCCATCAATGTTTTAGCCATTATCCTTACCGCCCGCGTCCTGGGCGCGGAAATGGGAATCGCCCGCGCGGTGGGAGCGATAGCCTTCGCGATTGTCATAGGTATCAGCATGCACTTGATATTCCTGCGTGAAGAGCGCGCCAAAGCCGAGGAAGCGGAGGGCTTCGATTTGCCGCCATCGGCCCGAGACCGCCCCCTCTGGCAGACCGGCGCCTATTTTGCGGTCATTGTCGGCATACTCGTTTTCGCCAACTGGGGCAAGCCGGTCAACAATCCCAGCCTGTGGGCGACCGTCTATGGTGCGAAATGGTTCATCACCGCAACATTACTGGTCGTGCTTGCCATAATGCTGATACGCTGGTTCCGACGTTCGGAGTTGAAGGAGTGGACCAACTCCACCTGGACTTTTGCCTGGCAGATTCTGCCCCTGTTGTTTGGCGGTGTTCTGGTGGCCGGTTTTCTATTGGGCCGTCCCGGACACGCAGCCCTGATACCGGAACAGTGGGTGGCGCGGCTGGTGGGTGGAAATTCGCTGTGGGCGAATCTCTTTGCCGCGGTTTCCGGCGCGCTGATGTATTTTGCCACTTTGACCGAAGTGCCCATTTTACAGGGGCTTCTCGGCGCGGGTATGGGCAAAGGCCCCGCGCTGGCGCTTCTGCTGGCGGGCCCTTCGCTGAGTTTGCCCAATTTGCTGGTCATCGGCGGCATCATGGGCGCGCGCAAAACCATCGTCTATGCAAGTCTTGTAGTAGTCCTGGCGACTGCGACCGGCGTGACATATGGAGCAATCATTACATAAGGAGAGTATAATGAAGAAAGTGCAAGTACTGGGCAGCGGATGTCCCAAGTGTGAGGAGACCGCGGCCAATGCCAAAGCCGCTGCTGCGGCGGTTGGTGTTGAGATAAAGATTGAGAAAGTGAAGAAGCCGGCCGAAATTGCCAAACTCGGGGTCTTGTTTACTCCCGGGCTGGCAATCGAGGGTGAAGTCAAAGTCTCCGGCCGCGTTCCCACAGTTGATGAAATAAAGCCTTGGCTTACAAAAGCCAGTTGACGCTGACTGAAAGAGCACAGGGCGATATCGAACATGAGGTGAAACGATGAAAGCAAAGGGCTGGATCGTGCTGTTGGTTATCCTCGCGCTTGTGAGTGTATTAGCTGTGAAAGAGAACTTCAAGAGCGCGCCGCGGATGGATTCGGGAGCGAATGAGCCGGCATTGGCAATCTCCGGAGGCGACGATGGAGAGGCCGCCAGAACCGCTGCCTCCTTATTCGCCGAGCAGCGCGAAGGGCCGCTCCCGGGCTCAGCGCTGGCTGAATGCCTGCAGAACGGTTTCCCTACAATGGCTGACTTCGGGCTCGGAACCTGCGAGACTTGCAAGCAGATGGCCCCTGTTTTGCATCAGGCGGCGATAGACTATGTGGGCAAGGCGAACGTCCTCTTCATTGAACTGGACAAGTATCCGAACCTCGCCCACCAGTATGGGATTGCAATGATGCCGACGGAAATCTTCTTCGATGGCTCCGGCAAAGAAGTCTACCGCCGCATGGGATATATGGGCCGCGAGGAGATAGACAGCCGAATGGCCGAAGCAGGGGTAAAGCCTTGACCGAGTTGCTGACCGAGACGGTTCCGCAAATCGTCTCACAACTCTCCGCCCTCGCCTATCTTCTCGTCTTTCTGGGGGGAGTGCTCACCAGTCTAGGGCCCTGCAACCTTTCCATGGTGCCGGTCATCATCGGCTATGTGGGCGGACAGCACGACCTTACTCGCGACAAAGGCTTTCGGCTTTCTCTCTTCTTCACTCTCGGCAGTTCCCTGACATTTATGTTGCTGGGGCTGATCGCAGCCACCATCGGCGGCATCTTCGGCACCGAGAGCAAAATCCTCCACTGGTTCGTGGCCTTGGTGTGTTTCATTATCGGTCTGAGTCTCCTCGGTGTTTTCAAAATCAACTTCGATTTCCTCACCCGCCTTCAGCCCAAACGTGTCGCCATCACAGGCCTCATCGGCGCTTTTGCGTTGGGGATGGTGATTGGGCTGGCGGGTTCACAGTGCGGCACCCCCGTGCTGGTGGCTATCCTGAGCATCGTAATGGCGAAGGGCAAGACCGCCTATGGCGCGACCTTGCTTTTCACTTACGGATTGGGGCGGGGTGTGCCGATAGTCCTCGCCGGCACATTCACCGGTGTGGTGAAAGCGCTTCCCGCCATGGAGCGCTGGACCCGCGGGATGGAATATGCTGCGGGGATAGTGCTGATCGCCGTCGGCCTCTACTTCGTCTGGATGGCTTGAACGACGGGAAGGCGACAGCCCAGCCCAGACACAGAAGACTTCGAATTCCTTATAAACAGCTCAGTGTTGGTGATCGTGGTTGTCGTGGTCGTGCAAGTGAGCTGGTGGCCTGACTCCGGAACTGGTATCGCCTGTGCTAAATAAGGGGCCGGCGGAGAACCGCCGGCCCCGTGCGGTAATTCCTGATGTAGTGCTGTAGATGAGGGAGCGTATATGAGTATCCCCCCATGGCAGGATCTCTATTGCGGGTACACTCTGCTCTTCAGGTTCACTTCGTCACACACCATCATCCGCGCCCCGAGGTAGGCCTCCGTAACCTCCGGGGCGACCTCCTCATGGCTTGGAGTCACAACGATCTGGCACTGAATCTCGATCAGGTGCTCGCCAGACCCAAGGTTGCCCAGGCAGAAACTGAAGGCATGGGCGGCCCTTGTGCGCTCATAGATGGAGATCCACTGATCACCCGCGCTCAGTAGCTCACCGGTTCCCGGGTCTGTGTAGATCGCCTCTCCCAGGAACGCGCTCAGCTTCATGAGCCGGCTGTCAAAGGTTATGGGCCCGGGATAGGCCTCCACTCCATCGACAAGGCACCGAACCAGCAAAGCGGCCTCTGAGCTGTCGGTGTCAACCGCCAGTGCGCCGGATACCTTCTTGGCGTGGACCTTCACATAGGTCGCCACCAGAGACTCAGCAGTGAACAGAACGGCGACGTCCTTGGGAGCACCGGTCTTCAGCGATGCGGACAGCACTGTCGCCCAACTATCGGCGGTGGCCGGGACTACCTGAGTTCCACTCCAGGCGGCAGCGCATTTCGTGGACTCAGTCGCCATTGCGAGAGAACTCAGGGCAACCACTGCGACACATGCCAACACTACCAGAAATGTCATTCGTTTCATCTCGGCATCCTCCCCCTGTCTAGGTTTAACCTGCTTTTCCTGCAGTCGCGTACGCGACAATTCGACCTGCCGTTGTCGGAAGTAACCGCCAACGGCTGCTACTTCAGAGCACCTCCCGCGAGCTTATAGCACGTTTCTTGGGTTTCTCATGTCCCGATACAGCTACATTGACCAGAAACCATCCTGTGGCAAGCCGTCCACGCAGGCGCTGTATCTGCTTTTGTTTGATTTAGGGACAAAAGCTCTGGTGAAGCGGCGGCGGAAACGCTATAATCCGGCCTGGCTGGCTTGGTGGCCTGGTGACCTATATGAAGAGACGCGTGGGTAGACTCCAGGGCTGGGGCGAGAGGAGAGCCAAGTGAGCAGAAGGGTGAGCGTTGCAGCTGCAACAGCAGCTGCGATGTTGCTACTGCTATCACGCGGCATGTGCGAAGACCCATCAGGATGGCCGATGTTTCGGTCTGATCCGCAGCATACGGGGGTTGGCTACTCCACCACCAACCCACGCGGCGAGCTGGCCTGGAAGTTCAAGACAGGAGGTTGGGTGCAGTCTTCGCCCGCGGTGACCGGTGGATCAGTCTATGTCGGAAGCATTGATGGGTGCTTGTATGCACTTGAGGTAAGCACCGGCCGGGAGAGGTGGCGGTTCCAGACAGCGGCGCCGGTGAGATCATCTCCTTCCGTTGCAGACGGTGTCGTCTACTTCGGGAGTAATGACGGGAACCTCTACGCGGTAGATGCAGAGACAGGGCGGGAGAAGTGGAGGTTCAAGACCCGAGGCTGGGTGGTGTCCTCCCCTCTCGCGGTGAATGGGGCGGTTTACTTCGGCAGCCTGGATAAGAATTTCCGAGCCGCGGACATCAAATCAGGCCTGGAGTGGTGGAGGTTCAGAACGGAAGGTTCCATAATCTCTTCGCCGGCCATTGGAAATGGCACAGTTTACTTCGGCAGTCTTGACAGAATCCTTTACGCGGTGGAGGCTGAGACAGGGAAACAGAAGTGGAGATTCCGAGCAGATGGTGACATCTCTTCTTCACCAACCGTGACTAATGGAACGGTCTGCTTTGGAGGTTACGATGGGTCTGTCCATGCCCTGGATGCGAAGACAGGGCGAGAGAAGTGGAAGTTCCAGACGGAGGGACAGATAACATCCTCCCCTGCGGCTGCGGCAGGAGCGATATTCATCGGGAGCGATGACGGGTGCCTCTACGCGCTGGACAGCAAGAGCGGCCGGGAGAAATGGAAATTCGAGGCGAAGGTTCAGATATCGTCTTCGCCAGCTGTATGCGCGACGATAGTCTATGTCGCCTGCTTGGAGGGGAATCTATACGCTCTTGATGCCGGGAGCGGACAAACGAAATGGAAGTACAAGACCGGGGGAGCAGTGAGATCATCCCCCGCGGCGGCCGAAGGGATGGTGTTCTTCGGGAGCGACGACGGGTACCTCTACGCGCTAAGGTGAGAGGCCTTCATCCCGCCGGCATTCTCTGGCAGCGAAGTGGGATTTTTGCGGCACCCCCCTCAGTGTTGATGGTCATGATCGTCGTGGTCATGGGCGGGTGTGACGGTTTGCTCTTCTTCGCCGGCCGCCGACATCTCGTGTTCAGGCTCCTCTGATTTGGAAGGCTCACCTGCATGATGGTCGGGAGCCATTGGCTCTTGCATTGAAGTTTCACCCTGAGGGGTGCCATGCTCATGTTCCGCCATACCGTGAGCATGCTCGTGTCCCTCGACTTCCACCACCGCGCTCCGATAACTCGCCAGCGCTAGGGCTCCGGCCAAGATCACCACTATCATGAGACCGGCAATAAAGATGAGACTCTGCATTCTGCGCATGAGATTTGCCTCCAGGTTCTACAGCCAAAAGCGTTCATATGTGATGCGTTCCGCGGGAACGCCGAGATCACGTAAAGCACGGAAGACCAGCCGCGCCATAGGAGCCGGCCCGCAGACATAATAGACCCTGTCCATCAACCCATCTCCAACCAGACGCTGGATCTTCTCTTTGTCAACAAAGCCTTTCTCGCCCGGCCAATGTTCATCCTCATGACTCAGCACATGCGCCACCTGCAGCCAGCCCCGCTCATGTGAGGCCATCCGCTCAAGTTCCTCCCGAAAAACGATATCGGCCTCGGTCTTGTTCCCATAGATGAGCAGTACATCCACATCCGCCTTGGTGGCTCTCATATGTCGAAGCATGCTCATTAGTGGAGTGATGCCGATGCCGCCGGCAATGAACACCAGGTGTTTGTCCTGAGTATGTAGAGTGTAACTGAAGCGGCCATAAGGTCCTTGAATAGAGACAAGATCACCGGGCTTGGTTTCACCGATTGTCGCCGTGAAATCTCCGGATTCCTTGATCGTCATCTGTACATCGGTTTGTGTGGGACTGGAGGCGATAGTGAAATGGTGTTCCTCTGTCGATAGGTTGGGCTGTGCCCGCCACAGTCTTATGAACTGGAACTGACCGGGGCGGTAGTTGAGGCGTCCTCGCCCCGGCTGAGGTTCCATGCTGAGTGTCCATACATTGTGAGTCTCCGGCTTGACCTCGGTCACGCGGTACGGCCTCCCCCTTGTCCGCGCGGGAGCAACGATTTTGTGATAGCCATACCCCGCAACCACTGCACCCAGCATCACCCACCACAGGTTCCGCATGGATGGCGCTTGAAGGTCACCGCCCACGATTAGACTGTGAATGAAGACAAGACCGAAGATGATAACTGCCTGGTTGTGGAGAAGCCGCCATCGGTCGAACCCCAAGCGGATCTGTTCGCGAAAAAGACTGGTGACCCCTTGCAGGAGCAGCAGAACCAGGGCCGCCTTTCCGAACCAGATGTACCAGGGGACATCCAGCCGATACAGCAATTCCCACCGCGAGCCTTCCGCGGCAAGCAGTACCGGATGGAAAAGAATCAACACAACCGCGAAGACCGCCATCATCTTATGAAATCGGAGGAGAATGTCGAGTCCGAAGGGCCGCTCGATCCAGCGCAGCCGCGCGGCTACTATGGCTTGCAAAGCGAGAATGGCAATTCCGACGAGCGCAAAACTCTTTCCCAGTTCGCGGACAAAACCGTGATCTGTATCCGGACGCAAAACCGCGGCGAACAATAGAGGCAGCAAGATGAGCGCTGCGTAAATGACCACCAGCACAACACCCCAGGCCGGACGCTCCATGAACTCGACTTCGGTTTCTTCAGGGTCAATCTGTCTGTTCGTCATCACCCGCCTCCCTGGAAATACCGACTAGTCAATCCGGAACATATAGAAGTCATTTCAAGACCCTTCCGGGCGAGACCCTTCGCTGGCGCTCAGGGTGACGGAGTGGTCAATCAAGCCGTTTCGACTGTCATTCTGAGCAAAGCGAAGAATCTCCACCAGGTTTTGAAATAGGTTCCAGTACCTTTGCGCTCAAGAGGTGGCTCGCGCGAAGATGCACCGCCCCACGAACTTTATTAGTTGCTTCGCCAGCCGACAAGTCCCTACTCCATACAATTGCTGGATTCTTGTTTCAACAACCAACATAGGAGTGACCGGCGCCCCAAGAAAACCGCCGCTGGCGCCTTGCGAAAAATGGCGAAATCATCAACGAAGGGGCCTATTCCCACCACAACCTGCAAGAGGTGTACACGCGCAATAAGTAGGAGGATCTATCGGATAGGGCAGTAACCCGTCTCCTGCCGCCACTGATGCAAACGGCGTTCTCTCCCGTTTGCGAAGCCTGTGGACTAGTAGTACTCTCCCAGTTGAGGGTCTTCCAACAAGCCATCGGTGACATCGCCGATAACCTGCCATACCGCGCCCTGGAACTCCACCGAGAAGTCGCTCCTGCCGGCCGAAGTCACAAGTTCATAGCAGAGTTTGGCCTGCCTGAGTTGTTCAACGATATCCTTTGAGACGTCTGTTGGAATAAAATCATCTCTATCTTCGTGGGGATCTGATATCCCAACACTGCACACGCCAAGCACCTCACTTTCTCCAAGCGGTTCCAGTGCATCCTCATCCCCGCTGTCCAGAATCGCCTTGATCTTGGCGGTCAAATCCGAATCCTGCTGCCAGCCGATCAGAATATCGCCGTCCTGCAGCCTGTTCCCTTCCGCAGGAGTCAATCCCGACCAGTCGCTGAGATAGGCGATTTCCCAGCCGGATTTGGCCATCGCCTCTGTCAATTCCTTCCGCTCGATCGGCTTAGATTCTTCGGTGTAGGCGAAAAAGGATATGCTCATCTCTTCCCCTCTTGCGGCCGGTTTCGATTCTCCTGTTCGTTAAGCAGAAGCGGGTCTCCTGCCATCGCCAAGGGAATAGGTTACTTCCTGCAGTATTATTATATGCAATCCTAAGACTCGATGGTCGAGGGCAGAAGGGATCTTGTAAGCATGAGCAGCAAAGATATCGTGATTGAGAAACTGATAGCCCTGGGCGAGAAGCATGACGAGATTCGGGCGATAATCTTGACGAGCACTCGCGCCGATGACAATGCGCCAACCGACATTCTCTCGGATTATGACGCGGAGTTATATGTAACAGATGTGGCCCCATTTGCAGAAAGTGATGACTGGTTCCAGGCCTTCGGGCCGGTGCTGGTGGTTTTTCGGGGCGATGAGAATGAGCCTTTCACAAAGGACAGCAATGGATTGCCTTGCTGCACGCGCCTGGTCATATATGAGGATGGTATCAGGATAGATTTCCAGGTTGCCCAAGTGGAGGCACTCAAGGAGGAATGCCGCGCGCCTTCTTTGCCCACTCACTTCGATGTTGGATACGAAGTGCTGCTTGACAAGGATAACCTTACCGCCTCACTGAAGCCTCCCACCTTCAAGGCGCACATTCCGCCGGTCCCCACAAAGGAGGAATACGAGGCCCTCGCAAACAATTTCTGGTGGGACTCCACCTATGTGCCGAAATATCTCTGGCGTGATGATCTGCCACCGGCCGTGTATATGCTCAATTGCCTGAGGGAACCCATGCTTCGCAGAATGCTGGAGTGGTCAATTGAGACAGAACGCAATTGGGCCTGGAAGCCGGGGATTCACGGACGAGGCCTTAAGGAAGTGCTCGATGCAGAGACCTACGCCGAATTCATGAGCACATATCCCGCAGGGAACAGTGACTCCGTCTGGCAGGCGTTGTATCGAACCACCGCCCTGTTCAGAAAGACCGCGACCAAAGTCGCCGCAGCCCTGAAATACGAATATCCCCACAACCTCGACGCCAGAGTCACCACATACCTCCAAACGATCCAGAAATTGGATCCCCAAATTACCGACAGAGAAGAACTAGCTGAGCTTCTAAGAGAAGCCTACAGAAGGCTGGAATCATAATGAGGCTGTTCACTGAGCGGACAGCAAGACGAGAGAACAAGAAAGTGTCCGTAGGGCAGGAGAGAATCTCCTGCCATCCCCCATATTCTACCTGGCAGAAGCATTTGCTTCTGCCCTACGGAATTCATCCGGCTTGATGCGGTGACGGCTAATTCGCAGAAAACGTAAATCACGGGCGCATAAGATGCGCCCCTACAGAAGTGATGTGATGGCGGCAGTTGTAGGACGGGGGTGCCGGCCCCGCCGATTTGGCCGCCGCACCTTTCAAGGTGCGCTGTGTTTTACTGCCATCTCCCATGTTTTGCCCAAGTTAACGCTCGGAGGCATGCAATGAAAGATGAAAGACGCTTATATGGCGACCTTGCGTGGATCTGGCCCATTATCAGTTCATCAGACGAATATGTTCAAGAAAGCGAGCAGTTCTGCGAACTTGTCCGCCGACATTCACACCTCCAGCCAAAGACATTGCTCAATCTGGGCTGCGGCGGCGGGCGCAATGATTTCACTCTCAAGAAACATTTCCAGGTAACCGGTGTTGACATCAGTGAGGACATGCTGGAGACGGCCAAACGCGTAAATCCGGAAGTAACCTATCTCGTCGGCGATATGCGCAGCCTGCAATTGGGGAAGACTTTTGA
>WVXJ01000172.1:9608-13812 GCA_011773575.1 Armatimonadota bacterium
ATCAAGTCGCGAGCGAGGGCGATATTGAAATCACCTTCATCGAGAACTACTATGACCCTGACTTGGCCGACACCACACTTGAAGCGACCTTCATCTACCTGATCCGGCGCGGCGGGAAACTGCAGGTAGAGGTAGATCATCACCTCATGGGGATTTTCCAGCGGGAAGTCTGGCTGAATATCTTGAACAAGACAGGATTCGATATCAAAGAAGTGCTCGAGGAACCGCAGTCCGAAGGAGTCACTACATTTGTGTGTGTAAAACCGTCCTGAGCATCGCCTCAGTTCGTGGGGCAGAACCCGCCAGGCTGTTCAAAGAACGTAACAAAGGGCGTGAATCATAACGGGGGCTGTTTACTGTGAAGATATCGAGGCGGGGGAATAGGCATCAGTTCCCGATTATCCCGGAACCTACTCCTTTGCCCCCAGTTGTTCTAGGAGATCATTGGTAAATGTCTCTGTACGGATGTTGTCCCTATGAAGGTTCCCCTTAGCAACTTCTCTTATATGCTCGGCTGCGGTCTCGAAGTGAACGCGGAATTGATCATCGTCCCATAGACTCTCCATCAGGGTGTTGCAGTACCGCTTCACTTCATGTGAGTTGAGGCTCGGCGGACGCATGTTGTCAATAAGAAGAGAGTAGGCCAAGAGCAAGTGGTAGCGGGCGGGCTTGAGTTCGGGCGGCAGTATCTGGTTCCGAAACAGAAAGTCAAGCCGATAGTGAGCATATGCTGAGGCATAGTAGGGCTCCAGTTGGTGCTCCTTATTGAAGATGTCCGTACCGATCCCACGCAGCAATGCTTTGTAGTTCCGTGTGGTTCTGTGGGGAGAGCGTAAGAAGATCGACGCGAAGGCTCGCACCAGTACGGTCATGTTGATTACACGCACCTTCTCGACGTCTCTGTCGCCACTGTACTGCCGTGACCGTCGCTCATAGTGAAGCTTCTTTCGTCCCTCGAAAGTCGGGAAGTAGGACTCAAGCTTCTTCGGGAAGTCAGATAACGCGAAGAGTTGCTCCGTGCTGACTTCGGTCTGTCGGTTGGTTGCCTTGATAATTGCGTTTTTGATATCGTCGTCTTGAGTAGCAATGATGCGTACGGGGATCTTGACCTTGTCATCGATATCATCTCGACGCTCATGCAGAACGTAACTCGTCTGACAACCGTTGACTATCTGATAGTCCTCCAGAATGAACTTGTTGGCAGTTTGATGCACGTTCCGCGCAACGACTGTCACTCCGTTGTTAAGGAGTGGGAAGCGGACAGCGTGTTCAGGCGCGCTAAGCGTTTCGCTGATTTCCTTATTGACTGGGTTCCAGTCCTGCCAGTGTCTTACATTGTCATAGAACAGTGATGTAAGAACTTCATTGTTGTCGTTCTCCACTAGTTTCAGAAACTCTCGGGCAGGTAGGAGTCCAAGGTACGCTTGCTCGACACCTGGTATATCTAGAATGACGGTCCTTTCTGCGAATTCTATTTCCTTGGAGATCACATTCTGCGATTCCCTATACAGCTTCTGAAGTCTGTCCGCATCGACGCATTCAAGACCAACTCTACGGAACAGCCTGAGGGACTCCAGGTCTTGACGGCCAGCGTTTCTCCTGGCGACAAGATTCTTATCGTCTTTCCATTTTCCCGTAGTCACGTAGTAGAGCAGGCACTGTGGGTTGTCTTTTCTGAAAAGTCTGCTGCGCTCGTAAACTTCCCTCGATATCTGAGCGTACTTCTCAATGCGTTCATTCTGCTGTAGTTCGGGGTTCTCAGAGAAGAAATCGCGAACGCCGAAAACGAAATGACCGATCTTTGCCGTTTCAAACGAGTCGGATTGTTCTGCCTGGGTGAAGACAAAAGTCACGTCCAGATATCTGTTCGTTTGGGCGAGGTCTTCGATCTCTTCCGGCTCCGTCACGAGCGTTCCGTTGGCGATCACTGCAAGACAATCAATACCACAGTCTCCTCCTCCGCCGACCACGATATCATCGCTGGAGAAGGACTCGGAGTAGTGGCTTGAGGTGACCAAGAAGCCGGAGAAATGCTCGAACGCCTTGTCAGAAGAAAGTCCCTTCAGGTCGTTTTGCTCTACAAACTCCTCCAGAAAAGATTTAGTTATTCGGTCCATGTCCGGCCTCCGCCGATTAGATGGTTGTACTCTGTTCCTCATATAGGAGTCTATCTCCTGCCATTCCCTCACTTCTTGTTCAGCCAAGAACAGGGCAGAATGCCCCTCCGCAACACTCGTGTCAAACAAGGTTCTGCCCAACGGACATGTGGACCTGTGCCCTCCTTGCCTGTCTCGTAGTGGCGGTGCTAGTCGGCGCTGTTGTACTCGTTGAGGAGTTCCCATAGTCCTGTGACATGATTGAGTTGGGCCGCCATTGTGGTCTTATGCTGCTGGTCGAACGTGTCCATGTAAGTCACCTCAGCCCAAACCCTGAGTGCTTCCTTGCGATGAGATACCTTGGACAGGTTATCCGGTGTCGGCACTACCGTGAGCGTAGAGGTGAGAGGGATGCCTGGGCCCAGGTAACCAGAACTCCGCTCAGTCAATTTGCTGGCTTTGGTTCGGTCCAAGTCACTCCCAATGGGCTGGAAGGCCCAGTGCGCGGTCGCGTGTACTTCGGCGGCTGGAGTGCCACCGGCATTCTTCCAGTGCACCTGCACGAAGGCTGGTTCTCTTGCCTTCAGTGCGCCATGATTGGTGATGTTGGCGAGGCAAACCCTGGCGCGCTGGACGTTCCTAGACATCTCAATGGTTTTCTCCAGGATTGATGCCTCTTGTCTTGAAATGTCAGTTTGTCGCCGGAGAATGGCGACCTGGAATGCGCCGACGACAACGAGGCAGGCAGTCAGAATGACGATGGGATCATGCCACTTCGTTCTCTTGGGAGACGATGTCATGATTGGCTACTCCTCCTGGGTCGAATCACTCCTGCAAGCATATATCTTCTTCTTCCTTCGACACAGACGAGGCCTTACCTCTTGACTAAGCGTTGCTCGTTGGCCAGCAACAAATCTCCTGCCATCCCCCATATTCTACCTGGCAGAAGCGCCTGCTTCTGCCCTACGGAATTCATCCGGCTTGATGCGGTGACGGCTAATTCGCAGAAAACATAAATCACGGGCGCATGAGATGCGCCCCTACAGAGGTGATGTGATGGCGGCAGTTGTAGGGCGGGGATTCCGATCCCCGCCGGTCGGCAGCCGCGCCTTTCAAGGAACGCCACATGCCTTGTAGGGCGGAGGGCCGGCCTGTCCTGAGTGGAATCGTAATTCCCCACCGAGAGGTTCTGGGGTGGCGTTTACCCTGAGCGGTCGAGGGTGAATCTAAGGGCTCAGGACAAGTTCGTAGGGCAGGAGAGAATCTCCTGCCATTCCCCATCTTTCACCTGGCAGAAGCAATTGCTTCCGCCCTACGAAATGAATTCACCCTTCGTGTGAGCATTATGGGCGAGTTCAGTACATTTTGAATGTATATCAGTAACTTTGGCGTGGATGTTGTGTCTATAATTCTCTGAGACTATCTCTCAACATCAGCCCCCGATTCCCTTCTTTACGGGGCAAATCCAGGAGGTGAAAAATGAAAGGGCTAAGAGTATTCTTCTTGATTGCCGTTTTGATAGTGCTGGTGGCAATTGCAGCCAGCGCGAAGAAGCCGTATGAGGTGGACATTGACCCCGCGGACTTTGTCGGCGCGGTGACCAACCCCTACTTCCCGCTGACACCTGGAACCACACACATCTATGAGGGAGAGACTGAAGACGGCACCGAGCATGTCGAAAACTATGTGACTCATGACACCAAAGAGATAATGGGTGTCACCTGTATTGTCCTGGAGAGTCGGGAGTGGATTGACGGCGAATTGGTCGAATTTACCCTCGATTGGCATGCGCAGGACATACACGGAAATGTATGGTATTTCGGCGAGTACACCACAGAGTATGAAGACGGTGAGCCGGTCAGCCATGAAGGCTCCTGGGAGGCGGGAGTGGATGACGCCTTGCCGGGGATCATCATGTTGGCATCACCGCGCAAAGGAGCCAGGTATCGCCAGGAGTATTATGAGGATGTAGCCGAAGACTGGGGTCTGGTGCTCAGCCTGGACGGTTCGGCCGAAGTACCTTATGGCTCCTACTCTGGTTTGCTTGTGACCAAAGACTGGACGCCGTTGGAGCCGGGACAAATCGAGCACAAGTACTATGCTTCAGG
>WVXJ01000171.1:0-13245 GCA_011773575.1 Armatimonadota bacterium
CTGATTACATTTGACAGCCAAAGGGCAAGGTTCTCCACCCGCAGGTTGCTCACCCAGCCCTGTGACGGTAAAGAGCCGGTAAGCGCCATGCCGACCGGCACCTGTCCCAGCATCACAATGAAGGCGGCCGCCACCAGGACGGTCGCCTCACCACTGCGCAGTCGGAATGCGCGGTAGGCCGCGGCCGCTATATAGAAGGCGAGCAGAGAAAACATGGTTGCGGCCAAGGACACCATGGCACCCTGAAAAAGGCTCTCATAGACGCGGTGGGATAAGCGGCCGAATGCCGTAGTCTCCTTGCCATAGGCCTGCCACAGCCCGAAGAAGATCATCGCCAGCATGGCAATGAAAAAGGCGGCGCTGTTATACGAGCCCGCGCGGCGCTTGAGAATATTGCGACCGTGTACAATGGTGAGGTTGATCACCCCTAACAAAACGGTGAAACCGCCTATGGCAAGAGCGGCTGTGCCCAGAGCAGGCAATAAAGGTGTGAAGGGATTGGTGTCAACTCCTCTCCAGAAAAAGACCCTGAAGAGTCTGCTTTCGGCGGGCAAGAAGAACTCCAGCACATAGAAGAGGCCGCCCAGGAAAGTGGTTACAATGATGAGGCGTTTTCTCTCTCTTGCACGCACCCGGCTGAGCGCATAGAGCAAACCCGCCCAGCCCAGTGTGACTGCGATGATGACGGCCCATAATAGCAGCGGATTCTTGATAGGAGTGAACATATTTAGTTTAGAGTTGAGAGTCTAGAGTTGAGAGTCTGGAGAATCATTCCTCGTTTCTTTCGTACGGTTCCTTCATCTTGTCTCCTGCGCCGGCCCGGCTCATCGAGTCAGCAGTTCCGTCAGGAAGTTCGCATCTTCTCCCTGGAANNACCAGACTGCCCAGGAGAGTAGGCTCTTGAGTCAGATAGGCGCTGGCCGCATAAAATTCGTCTCCGATGATGGTGTAATCACAGGAGACAATGAAAAAAGGAATCTGGGTAGTTGCAGGAGTGCCCGCCACCTGGATGGCGCCGGCTTCCTGGCCCGCCTCCGCCAAGAGCAGGGCCTCCGCGTAGAAATTCCCGAAGAGGAAGGTGGAGGCCACCTTTTCCCTCATCATCAGGCCCATAACTCCCGCGGCGAAAGCGAATTGTTCGTCGGAGAGGTAGCGGACATCTTCCGGGCAATGGGTGTCGGATTTCCCTTCCGCCATCCAGGCCTCCCGGGTGGCTTCTTCGGCGACGGCGAGTATCATGGCATCGGGCACCGGCACCAGCAGGCGGTTTCCATAGCGGGCGGCGAGCCGGGCCACATGGGTCATAATACCCAGCGCCTGCAAAGTAGGAAGATCGAGGCGGGCAAGGCCCATGGAGAAGAGCATGGGTCTGCCCATTTCCGTGGCTCGACCCACGGTTTCGTCAATGGCGGAAAGCCCCGGGATTCGGCGGATAAAGAGTTTCCGGCCTTTTCGGGCGGTGATGATGCTGATGAGGATGATGGAACACATGATCAGCATCATCAGGATATGAAACCAGTTGGCGTGTTCAAGTTTCATGTCTGTTTGCGGCTTCTTCAATGCTTTGAATGAGCCGGTCAACGCCTCCTGGCGTGTCCAACAGGCGGGCGAATTTCTCCGCTCCGTCCGGAGGGACGATGAACTTCAAAAAGGGCGCACAGAAGAATATGGCCTGGCTCCCCAAGAAGGAGATGGGCCGGTGAATCTCCAGAAACATCACCGCGGGCACTTCCAGCCGCCTGCGAGCGATTTCCCGGGCGATCTTCTCGATGAAGGCGTCTTCATCTTCCCGCGCCGTTTTCGTTTGCACGGCGGTATCTTGTGTGAGGCCGGTCGACCCCGGTGGCAAGAGGCTCATGTTTGCGGCTCCTCAGAGTACTTCGCTTCAAGTTGATTGGAGGCCTCAGATACGGACGCGCGCAGCGCGCGAATGATCTCCACCACCTTCTCCTGCTCTTCCCCCTCTACCCGCAAATGGACGCCGCGAAAGGCCTCTCTCCAGCCCGGATGAGAGAGGGGGCTGAGTTTGATCCCTTGTGGGCCCCTGTAGCAGCGGCTAACCCTCTCCCAGGGCAAATAGCGAGAAGAGAAGAGATTCCGCACATACGCTCCCGTCTCGGTCAGCCGATAGCGGATGGGAAAGAGGAACTCAGCCACCGCCGACACCAGGAGGAACATACAGACGGCGGCCAATAGAGGATCACGGAAACACACCAGCACTGTGAAAGAGGCGGCGAGGACAGCGGTTATTACTGCATAAGTCTTCTTGGGTTGGCTGAGAGCGAGATGGGTTTGCCATTCCAACAAGACGCGTTCGTTCTTTTCCATTTTGTTTTTCCGCGACTAGACTATAACCCCAACTGCGGCGCAATCTTCTGCATAGCCTCCAGACCCAGGCCTATGAAGGATTCCACACTTGAGCCAAGTTGTTCAAATGAGGCAATCTTCTCCCGGCTGACAGCGCGCGCAAAAGACTTCTCTTTCATGCGATTACACACAAAGGAGACGTCGATCCCGGCAAGTTTCTTATCCGGGGAGATAAGCGCGGCGGCAACGATGAGGCCGGTGAGCGGATCCACCGCCCACAGCGCCTTTGCCAGTTTGCTCTCTCGCGGGGCGAGGTCATTGTGGCCCTTTATCGCCTCTATGATGGGGCCATCTATTCCCTGCTCCAGCAGAATCTCCTCCGCCGCCAGAGTATGGCGCTCCGGCTGCTCCGCGGTAAGGTCATAGTCAATATCATGCAGCAGCCCACACAGTTTCCACTGTGGTTGATCCTCCTCCAGGGACTCGGCAACTCGGCCCAGCACTGCCTCCGCGGCCAAGCAGTGTTTCACCAGATTGGGGGTGGTGAGATGGGTTTCCAGCAATTTGAGCGCGTCAGCGTGATTGAGATGAAGATAGAGTTCGCTGGGATTCCCCTCTTCCTCGCCGAAGATCTCCGCGGTGAAGCGATAGATCGTCGCTCCTTCCATCCAGGCCGTTGGAGAAAGGCCCGCTTTCTCACAGGTGTGAGAGAGAAACTCCTCTCTACCCCAACCCCATTCTCTGGCCACCTGAGGAAGCAACAGGCCTCTTCTTCTCCCCTGTTCAGCCACCAGTCCGTGTGTGCCGACCTGGACAGTGGACAGGTCTGCTATCATTTCCAATGGAGAAAGGACGGAAATCTCCAGCCGAACCTGTGGGAGTTCTTCTTCTCGCAAGGGAGAAAAGCGAAAATCTTCACTGGAAGCCATAGTCGCCGCGCGCCTGATGGTCTCCCAGAGAGGCAAAGTTGGTTCAACGAGGCCGATACATCCACGCAGTTCGCCCTGACGGCGAATTGTTACAAAGGCTCCGGCAAGTCGCGATAAGGCCTCGTCCTGGGGTTTGAGGCTCTCTGCTTCTTCTCCGCGCACTCTGGTTTCAACGGCCGTGCGTGCAATCTGCGTCAGTGCCGCCCTTTGGAGATGATTCAACACCTGGGGCCTCTGCAAAGCCAAAGATTACGGATCGGGACGCAATTCCATAGTATAGGTTGGGCTATGGGCCAAGTCAATCGCATTCTTTGTGCAAACATTGTCATTCTTGCCTGTGAAAAGAGGTCTCGCGGGAGCGTTTGTTGTCGAATTCCGCTACGTTACGGCTTTGTGAGAAGCCAGCATGGCTTATGAGTCCTACAAGAGAGTCGGGAAATCTTGACAATAAGCCATTTTTCGGTATAATTTCGACACTGCCTGAAATAAGCAGCGACACCGGTTTAGCTTCAGAGCCTCTTTTGCGTGTCAGGCAATGTTTGACGATTCCTCCTTGAAGTTTCCAAGGAGAACGTGGTGAAATCAGACCCAAGCGACCCGCAAATACGCTATCCAAAGCCCCGCCGCAGCAACATACACCCCGTTGATCTGGGAGACGCGCTGACACATCTTCGCCTTGGCATAGGTGCCGCTGCGAAGATGTGCGGTGTTTCAATTCGCCAATTATCCTACTGGAGTGACAAAGGTGTCTTCTCTTCTGATCCGGACTCGAAAAGCACGCAGAAAGGCCGGACATCCTCCAAGAAATCCTCCAACCGCTCGCGAATATTCGATTACCCTGCTATTGAGAAGGCCTGCCTCATAAAACAGGCTCTGGATCTGGGCTACAGCCTGGAGGCCGCGGTAAGCGAGGCGGAAGCCTTCCTGCGGAGAAACGCGAAGGAAGAAAAAAGGCTGCAGCGCCTTTCCGAGACGGAATTGGCTGCGACCGTAGGAGAACAGGCGCAAGCGCTTTCCGGACTGGCGGAGCGAATCCGAAGAGGGTTGCGAACCTATCGGGTGAGCGGAGATTTGGGACGGATGGCAGCCTCCTCAAGGGGATTGGAAAGACTGATATCCTTCTTCGAAGCAAACCCCTATACCGTCAATACCGCGCGGCAGATCGCCCTCCGCTTGGGCCGGGATGTTGAAGGTGTAACGAAAGAACTGGAAGTCCTTGAAGGACAGCGGTTCATTCAGAAGATCTCATATCCGGGAAACGATATATATCGTTATCTGCCGCGGAGAAAATGAGAGGGACGCCGCCTGGCGCGTTTCTTTTCCTTTTTCGGGATATTGAAAGGAAGGGAAGGGCTGGAACGATGCAGACGAAGTTACCGCGCGTGCGTACTGGAATAGAAGGCCTGGACGATCTGCTGTGCGGGGGCTTTCTGGAGGGAGATACAGTGCTGCTGGCCGGCGCCCCCGGCAGTGGGAAGACCAGCATGGGGATGCAATATCTCTACAGCGGGGCGGCTGAATATGACGAGCCGGGGATCTTCATCACCTTTGAAGAGTTCCCCCAGCGCATTTATCGGGACGCGGTCAATTTCGGTTGGGATTTTCCCCGCCTGGAGAAGGAGAATAAGCTCAAGGTCATCTTCACCTCTCCGGACCTGGTGCAGCAAGACCTGCTTCATGAACAAGGCATCATCACCGAGATGATCCATGAGATCGGCGCTCGCCGGGCCGTGGTGGATTCCATCAGCCACTTTCAGCATCATCCCTCACTGCATGGGGATCGAAGAGAGGCCATCTACGGGCTGATGAATGCGCTGAAGAGAGAGGGCCTCACCTCTATTCTGATCCGGGAGTTGCCTGGGGAAGAAGAAGTGGGTTCGGCGGCTGAGGATTTTCTCGCCGATGGGCTGATAGCTCTCTCCCAGGAGCGGGTCGAAGGCCAGCGGATGCGCTTTGTTGAAGTGATGAAGAGCCGCGGCAGTCCTCATATTCCGGTGCGGGGAATGCTTCTCTTCGAAGCGGGGGGACTGAATGTCATACCTGCCCATCGAAAGGCTTTTTTCCACTTTGAGGAGGCCATCTCCACAGGCATACCCCATCTCGACAACCTGCTGGGTGGAGGTATCCCCTACGGCTCCTTTTATCTGCTGGAGAATGGGTCCGACTTTCATCCGCAACTCTTGGAGGCGAACTTCTTGAAAGAGTCAATAGAAGCCGGAGACATCTGGGTGCAGGTGGGCTCTGCCCCTGCGCTAAGCCAAGAGGTTTGCGTACACTTGAGAGGGCTGGGCATCGGTGCAGGCTCATTAGAAGAGAAGATCAAGAATGGCACGGTGCGGATCATCGGCCCGGTCGGCTCTGCTGACGAAGCCGGCAACTGCAGCGCGGAGGATGTCATCAAGACCCTTGAGGAGATATTCCTCTCTCTCCGAGAACGCCAGAAACTGCGGCTCCAGATTGATCTCTCCTCCCTCGCCATCTCACTGGGGTTGAATGACCTGCTCGATCTACTCTCGCACTTGCTGGGCATTTCCCGCTGCTATGGCGGCGTCTCTTTGGGCCTCATCCAGCCGCACTTGGTCGGAGAAGAGACTCTAGGGAAAGTGCGCTCTCTGGCCGACGGGATCGTCCGTATCTGGAAGCAAGGTGATTTCGATTACCTTCAGATACTGAAGGCCGTGAATTCTGTGCGAACGCGGGTGCAGACCATCCTGGAAATCCCTGACCCCCCCTATCTTAGAATCGTCTCCTGAACCGGCCCGTCAGACCAGTGGGACGGACTGTGACACCTGAAATGGCTGATGTTGAAGCGAGGCTGGATGAAGCGGCCTTGATAATTCGATGTTGCGAGGGTGACGCAGGCGCTTTCGATCTCCTCGTAGGTGCGCATGCTTCCAGGGTCTTCAACCTGGCCTATCGCATGTTGGGATCTCAGCAGGATGCAGAAGACGCCGCCCAGGAGGCTTTCCTGAGGGCCTTCTCTGCACTGAAGAAGTTTCGACAAGGCGCAAAATTCTCCACCTGGATCCACCGCATAACGGTCAATGTCTGCCTGGATGAACTTAAACGCCGCCGCAGCCGCCCCCAGCCGCTTACTTCGCTGTATGGAGAGCGCGAGGGAAATCCGTCTAATCCGGCGGAACTGTCCGCGGCAAACCCGGCCGCCACTGATCCGGCGGAAATTGTCACCAGGCAGGCGGAGCAGCAAGAGGTCCAACGGGCGCTCGCCTCACTGCCACCACATCAACGGGCGGTTGTGGCAATGTGCGATATAGAAGGCCTGACTTATGAAGAGGCTGCCGCCGCTCTCAACGTCGGAGTCGGAACCATCAAGTCCCGTCTTCATCGGGCGCGTGAGAAACTGAGACAACTTCTCGTTCCAACAGGGAACTAAGCTGCGAGAAGTGAAGTCAAAGAAGATGAAGCAAAAATGAACTGCAAGAAAGCCGGACGGCTGCTAAATGAATATTTGGACGGAAGGTTGGAGCCTGGCCTTTCCGAGAGGCTTGAGGCGCATTTGCGCGAGTGCGCGGGATGTGCCGATCAACTGGCGGCCTTGCGCTCCACTTTGCAGAGAGTGAAATCTGTGACTCCTATTCCATTGCCGGAGGGCTTTGCCGAAAGGGTGGGAGCCGCGGTCCGGCAAAGGGCGCGGGAGCAGCCCGCCCGGAGCCGCTGGCAGATGATACGCTGGCTGGCTCCGGCCTTCGGAGTGCTGGTTGTCGGCATGCTCGCCTGGTTTGGCACTCAGCCGGGTGGGTATCGAGGTGCCGGCCCCACGATGAGCGAGAGAATGATGAAGAGGGGCGAAGGGGCACAGCGAATTGCTATTCCCGAGGAACCGAAGGAAGCCGACGCAGAAGCGGAAGAATTCCGTCTTAAGGCGGTCGGCTCACGAGAAGCCCCCTCGGTTTCGCAACCGGAGGCTGCTGTCGGGCCAGTGCCGAAGCCCTCGCCGACGCGACCGAGTAAACCGGCCGAAGCGCGGTCGGCCCTGGATGAGGTCAAGGAACCGGGAACGGAGTCTCCAGAAGTTGAGAAGAGCGCTGAGATGGCGGAGGAGGTAAGAGAGCCAGAAGCAGCAGAGATTTCCGTCTCCCCACGAAGAGGATACGCTCCGCGCGCACCCTCGCGAGCAGTAGGATACCGCTCCCGAGGAATGACCAGGCGGGTCGCTGACGAAGAAGCCGACGATGGCGCGGCAAAGACTCGTGAGCCCGCCCTTGAAATGGGCGCGTCTGCAGCGGCGGCCCCGAGGGCCGTGTCAGTGCGAGTGAGAGCCCAGAAGGGAACTGAAGACCGTCCGGAGATAATATTCAGGGTGGAGGCGGACCGCCCGACTGGGAAGTTTCGACTTAGTGTCTCTTCTGAAGAGGGAACACAGCAGGAATGGCCTGTGGACCTTCTGGCACAGCGAAGCCAGGAACTTTCCGCCTTCCGGCCGCCCGTCCGCGCCAAAGGAGCGACAATGTGGAATGTCTCGCTGACGGAGGAACTCACCGCTCCAGAGCAGAAAGACGAAACTCTGCTGCATGAGGAGTATCGTCTCTTTGTTCCTTCTCGATTGCTCTCACCGCCGCCGCGAATAACGGTTGCTTATGATGAGTTTATCCAGGAGGAAGTCCTGGCGGATCTGAGCGAGCAGGCGGGGCTGGTGATATTTGCGCCCCCCGCATCTATCGAGGGGGCGAAACTCTCCGTCAACGAAGTATCAGCAGACTCGGTCATAGAACAAACGGCTGTCTCGTTCAGCCAGCGCGTCGAATCTGACGGTTTGGCGCGCAATCTCATTGCGGATGAATCCCCGCCGGCGGCAGCAGGACCCCGCTGACAGCATGTCTTCTACAGCGGATACTGAAGAAGCCCGTCCTGAGTGATATGATGAAGTGTCTGACAAGACTGATTCTTCTCATCTTGTTTCTGGGGATCACGGCCCCCGGAATTGCGGATGAGAAGAAGATCCCCTTACGCGATGCGCCGGAGTGGATTCAACTCTCCCGGATCTGGCGGCAAATGAGCGAACATTGGATCGGGAAGGTTGTCAGCCGAGAGCAGTTCGAGAGTCTGGAGCCTGAACTCGAGAAAGCGGTCTCATTGCTCATAAATCTACAGGCGCGTAAATACTTTGACGCCGGAACCAGAGAGTCCATCGAGAAACTCTGCTTCCAGCGCTATGCGTTCATCCGCGAACAGCGCTATCGGCTGCACCCGTTTATCGTAATGACGGATCTGGACAGTCACGCCTTTATGGCTCGATCTCGAATCGAAGACTCGCTCGCCAAGCTGTTGTGGCCTCCGGCGGAGGTGGAGGATATCCTAGAGGCGAAGAAGAAATGGCGCAAAGACCTTGCCGTGCAGCTGGAATTTCTCCGCCGCTGTGTCGAGGTACAAGAGTTGATCTCCTATCATCGCGCCAAGGCACAAGAGAAAGAGGAGAAGGGCAGCGAGGTTGACTGGAATCAATTCCAACTGGAGGCTTATCGTCAGACCCGCGGTCTCATCGATGATTATATCTCCGGCCGCATCGAGCCCAGCGAAGAAATCCTCCGGCTTCGCGATCATCTGCTTTCCCTCACCGAAGAGCCTCTGCCCCCGCCGGAGGCAAGAATAGAGAGTTGACGGGCTGCCAACCGGCGAGAGAAACATTCCAGCGCAGACAAACAAGGGCAGCCAGTTGGGCTGCCCTTGTAGATGGTCTGCATCCGGAACGCCGGAGTATTTCCTTCTAGATGGCCACTTCCGGTTCTTCGGGACCTTCTTTTTCCTCTTCTTCCGGATTCAGCGCCAGGCTTTGCAGGGCGGAGGCGGCCATTCCCATATCTCGGGTCTGGCTGAGCAGTTCAAGCCGGGCGCGGGCGGCGGTACTGGCAAAGGGAGCCGCTTCTCCTGGAGGCCCCTTGATGGTCAAGCCGCGGTATTGTGACATACCGGTTCCGCACGGGACAAGCCGCCCGATGATGACATTCTCTTTCAATCCCACCAGGGAATCGGTCTTGCCATTGATGGCGGCTTCGGTCAGCACGCGGGTGGTCTTCTGGAAGGAGGCTGCGGAGAGGAAAGAATCCGTCCCCAGAGAGGCCTCGGTTATGCCCAGCAGCACTCTCTCGGCGGTGGCGGGCTGGCCGCCGCGTTCTGTGATTTGCTGGTTCACTTCGTCGAAGTAGAAGCGATCATAAATCTTGCCGGGCAGCAATTCTGTGTCACCCGGATCCAGTACGCGCGCTTTGCGCAGCATTTGGCGCACAATCACTTCCATATGCTTGTCATTGATATCAACACCATAGGAGCGATACACCCTCTGGATTTCCCTGACCAGATAGTCCTGCACTCCGCTTACACCCTTCATGGCCAAGACCTTCTGAGGATCCTGCGGGCCTTCGGTAAGTGAATCGCCCTGGCGGAGGATGTCCCCCTCTTTCACGCGCAGATAGCCGCGATAGGGAACCATGTAGCGCTTTTGAACTTTGACGGACTTGACTCTTGCCTGGACCAGTTTCGCCAGGATGGCGGCATTGAGTTCTTTGCCCGCAGCTACGAGTGTCTCTTTCTTGCGTGGGTGGACTACACGCTCCGCAGTTATCTGGCCGTCAAGGGTTTCAGGATGATCTCGATCCACTTTTACATCGGTATGTACGATAACCCACTTCACGCCAGCGGTCTCGATATTCGCCACCACGCCGTCGGTCTCGGAGACGATGGCCTGACCCTTGGGCCGGCGAGCCTCGAAGAGTTCCACAACCCGCAGCAGGCCTTTGACCTGTTCCTCCAGCACCTTCAGCATCTGCTGGATCTTGGAGACCCGTTCCCGCTCACTGGTCGCCTCTTCCTCGAAGGCGACCAAGCCGCGGCGGATATCCTCGTGCAATTCCCGCAGGGTCTCCTGGCGCCTCTTCTTGACCTCCGCCACACCGGTCAGATACTGGCCGGCGACGCCTCCGGTATGGAAGGTGCGCATGGTCAACTGGGTGCCGGGCTCGCCGATGGACTCCGCGGCAATAATGCCGACGGCTTCGCCCACCTCCACCAGCCTTCCTGTCGCCATATCCCGGCCGTAACACATACTGCATATTCCCTGGCGCATTCCGCAGGTGAGGGCGGAGCGCACATATACTTCACCGATGGCCAGCCCACCCTTGCTTCGCAGTTCTTCGGCAAGTTTCTCGAGTTTCTTCTGCTGGGTGGCGCGGATAGTCTTGCCTTTCTCTACTATCACTTTTCCGTTGAGGGGATCGGCAATGTCTTCTCTCGCCTGCTCTCCTACTTTCAGCGAGTCCACCGCCTGGTAGAATGCCTCACATTCATCTACTACTCGAAGAATATTGGTGAGGGGAGGTGAGAGGTCTCCGGCAGGGAACTGGGTGTCACAATCACCACATATCTTCAGCGCCTGCAATAGGCCTCTTTCACCCTTTTCCGCGCACGCCGGACAGGGCATCTCTTCCAGTATCCCCATGGGTACGATCGGCAGGGGCTCTTCTGTCTCTTCGGCGGCTTTGGCTTCTTCTATTTCTTCCTCATGCTGCTCTTCCGTTTCTCCCGCGACAGAGGTCTCGTTGCCGTCCTCCGGAACCGGCGCCTCTGCGACGGCCTCGGCTTCTTCAATCAGAGGGATCTCCGGCTCAACGGCAGTTCGCGATTCTTGCTCATCTCGCTCCCGCGCCTCCGCCTCCGCTTCTTCATAGTAGATGCGGGAGAGTTCCTCTTCGTCCATTATCTGTTCACAAGCCTGGCACTGGAAGAGGGAGAGGAAGTCTCCGCCGCACTTCGGACAAGGAGGATCATCGCTGGCACTGATTTCTCGGTTTGCTTTCAACAGGACTCGATCATTGCGAGGGTCAATCACGTCGGCAGGCACGACGCGGCCTTCGATGCGCATTGACAATGGCTCGATTTCGTCCCCCTCCTCACGGATGGCGGAGACGTGGATGCCATCGGTCGTGCCGCAATCGTGTGTCCGTACGATTACGTCCTGGGCCACATCTACGAGGCGGCGGGTGAGGTAACCCGCGTCCGCGGTTCTGAGGGCAGTATCCGCCAAGCCTTTGCGGGCGCCGTGAGTAGAAACGAAATACTCCAGTACATTCAAGCCTTCATGGAAGTTGGATTTGATGGGCAAGTCTTCGATGAAGCGGCCGAAAGGATCCGCCATCAGCCCCCTCATGCCGGATATCTGTCCGATCTGGCGAAGGCTTCCTCGTGCTCCAGAGTTGGCCATCATGAAGATAGGATTGAAGGGGTCAATGTTGTCAAGGATACGGTTCTGCACCTGGTCCGAGGCCTGGCTCCACAGTTGACAGACGCGGTCCGCCCGCTCCCCCGCGGTGATAAGTCCGCGAGCATAGTGGTCATTGGTGCGGCGGACTTCGTCTTCGGTTTTGTCGATGACCTCCTCACGCTTCGCGCCGGGGATATCCATATCGGTCATGGAGAGTGTTATGCCGGCCCTGGTGGAGAAGCGGAATCCGGTGTCTTTGATGTCATCCAACAGTTGCACAGTGCGGTTGGAGCCGTAATGGGCGTAACATTCGGAGATGAGACGGTCGAGTTCGGGTTTGTCCACGACGCGGTCGAGGTAGCGGAGTTTGGGAGGCAATATCTGATTGAAGATCAACCTGCCTGTCGTGGTGTTCAGAAGCGCGTTTTCCGCGCGCACGGTGATGTCAGCGTGAAGGTCCACGTGACCATTGTCATAAGCGAGTATGGCTTCGTGGGGACTGGCAAACACCTTTCCTGAGCCCTTTGCGCCCAGCCGCTTCTGGGTCAGGTAGTAGCAGCCGAGAATGATGTCCCGGATAGGGGTGACGATGGGTTTGCCATGGGCCGGGGAGAAGAGGTTCTCCGTGGAGCGCATGAGGATGCGCGCCTCCGCCTGAGCGGAGGTGGAAAGAGGCACGTGGACGGCCATCTGGTCACCGTCGAAGTCGGCATTGAAAGCGGGGCAGACCAGGGGGTGAATCTGAACCGCCTTGCCGTCCACCAGCACCGGCTCGAAGGCCTGAATACCCAGCCGGTGCAAGGTGGGAGCGCGATTGAGCATTACCGGATGACCACTGGTTACATCATCCAGTGCGTCCCACACTCGGCGATCCATACGGTCAACCATCTTCTTCGCCGTTTTCACATTGGTGGCTATCTGCAGGTCAACCAGACGCTTCATGACAAAGGGCTTGAAGAGTTCCAGCGCCATCTCCCTGGGCAGGCCGCATTCGTGGAGTTTCAGATGGGGCCCCACCACGATTACCGAGCGACCGGAGTAATCCACCCGCTTGCCCAGCAGATTCTTTCGGAAACGGCCCTCTTTACCCTTGAGCATGTCGGAGAGGGATTTCAAGGGGCGGTCATTGGAGCCTGTCACCGGGCGTGTGCGGCGGCTGTTGTCGATCAAAGCATCCACAGCTTCCTGAAGGAGCCGTTTCTCGTGGTTGACGATAGATTCCGGAGCATTCAACTCCTGGATTTTCTTCAGGCGGTTGTTGCGGTTGATGATACGCCGGTAGAGATCGTTCAGATCGGAGGTGGCAAAACGGCCTCCATCCAGTTGCACCATGGGCCGAAGTTCCGGCGGAATCACCGGGACGACTTCCAGTATCATCCACTCGGGGCGATTGCGGGATTTTCTGAAGGCCTCGGCCACTTCGAGGCGTTTGATTGCCCGCGCCCGGCGAGGACCGGAAAGCTCCGTGATCTCTTTGCGCAGTTCCCGAGAAAGTTCCTCCAGGTCTATCTCTTTCAGGAGTTCGCGCACCGCTTCCGCGCCCAGGCCCGCCTGGAAGAGTCCGTCCATTTTGCGACCGACGCGACGCACCAGCATCTCGTTCAAACGTTCCAGGCTTCGATACTGGTTTTCCGACACCAATTGCTTCTTGACCAGGCCGGGTTTGAAGTCCAGTTTCTGGCTCAGCAGCAGGCGGGCGCCGGTGTCCAAGTCGGCCTTGCGCTCATCCCAGAGACGCCCTTCCTCTTTCAGCCGCTGATCGAAAGCGGAGAGCAATGCGGCGCGATCCTCCTC
>WVXJ01000171.1:13295-19398 GCA_011773575.1 Armatimonadota bacterium
TCCGCTTCTATTGCTTCGCGGATCGCCTCCAGATTGGAGGCGATGGTCTCTGTCTCCACATGACTGACGATGTAGGAGGCGAAGTACATTACTTTTTCAAGAGGGCGAGTAGCTATGTTCAACAGCAGGCTCATGGGGCTGGGCATGCCCTTCAGGTACCAGATGTGAGAGACCGGCACCGCCAGGTCAATGTGGCCCATGCGCTCCCTTCTCACCTTCGCCCGGGTTACTTCAACTCCACAGCGGTCACAGGTTATGCCGCGGAACTTTATCTTCCGGTATTTCCCACAGTGACACTCCCAATCCCGGGTGGGGCCGAAGATGCGCTCACAGAAGAGCCCATCCGGCTCCGGCTTGAAAGTCCGGTAGTTGATCGTCTCGGGCTTCTTCACTTCTCCATGAGAGAGCCGCTTGATCTCATCCGGAGAGGCGAGCCCAATACGCAGTTGGTCGAAATTGGTGGTGTCTACCACGCTTTACCTCCTTTGCCGCTTCGCGCCGTCGCTGCTCTAACTGCAACTTTCCGGTTCATCACTTCCGCCTATCGCTCAACCGCCGGTTCTTCCTCCGGCTCCTCCAGGCTGATAGGTTGGGATTCTTTCGATTCCACGGAGAGTTGCAGCCCCAGGCTCTGAAGTTCTTTGATGAGGATCTTGAAGGACTCCGGTATCCCCGGCTCCATTATGCTTTCGCCTTTGACCATGGACTCATAGGTCTTCACCCGTCCCAGCACATCATCGGATTTTATGGTCAGAATCTCTTGCAGAGTATGGGCCGCGCCGTAAGCCTCCAGTGCCCACACCTCCATTTCTCCAAAGCGCTGGCCGCCGAACTGTGCTTTGCCGCCCAGCGGCTGCTGAGTCACCAAAGAATAGGGACCGGTTGATCGGGCATGAATCTTGTCCTCTACGAGGTGGAGCAGTTTCATTGCGTAGATGTAACCGACCGCCACAGGCTGGTTGAATGCCATGCCGGTGCGGCCATCCCGCAGCCAGCATTTGCCGGTCTTCTCATCGAATCCGAGCCGCTCGTCAATCCGTTCTTTCACCTTTTCCGCCACCCGCGCGGCTCTCTGCCGGGAGTCCTCCAGCACTTCCCATTCCTGGGGATCAATCAGCAACTGCTCACCGGCCGCCTGCAGGCTTTCCGAAGGCGCTTCCAGCAGTCTCTCACGCAACTCCTCCAAGGCTTTTTCAGTAGTCAGTCCGTCATCCTGCTTGTCTGGCAACAGCCCTTCGCCCAGACCGAGTTCATGTTCACCGTAGCCGAGGATGTTCTCCGCCCGCTTTCCATCGGTAACCTCTTTTAGATATTGAAGAAGTTCATCTTCGGTCGCCCCTTCGAAGACAGGGTTCTCGAAGGCAATCTTCTTATGATGGGCGGCCCAGCCAAGGTGCATCTCCAGAACCTGTCCCACATTCATTCGCGAAGGTATTCCCAGCGGGTCAAGGATGATATCCACCGGTGTGCCGTCAGGCAGATGGGGCATATCCTCTTCCGGGAGAATCTTGGCAACAACCCCTTTGTTGCCATGGCGGCCGGCCATCTTGTCTCCCACCATAATCTTGCGCTTCTCGGCCACATACACTCGCACCGCCTGGTTGACGCCGGGGGGAAGTTCATCCCCCGGCTGACGCTGGAGTTCTCCCCCACAGCGCTCACAGTAGTTGCGCGTCTGGGGGCCCAGATGATATTCGGTCTCACAGCGAGAGCACTGCGCCCGCATGCGAGAGAAGCGCCTCACGGATACCACCCTGCCTTTTTCGCCGTGCGGGACGCGCAGCGAGGTGTCACGCATCTCCGCGGCTTTCTCTCCGAAGATGGCGCGTACCAGTTTCTCCTCTGAAGTCAGTTCCTCCTGACCTTTCGGAGCAACCTTTCCTACGACGATATCCTCGGTCCTGACCTCGGCGCCGATCCTCACTATGCCGTCTTCGTCAAGGTCTTTCAGCACTTCTTCACCGACATTGGGGATGTCACGGGTGATCTCTTCCGGCCCCACTTTGGTGTCTCTGGCTTCCACTTCGTATTTCTCGATGTGGATGGAGGAAAAGATGTCCTCCTTCACAAGGCGCTCCGAGACGACGATGGCGTCCTCATAGTTGTAGCCTTCCCAAGGCATAAAGGCCACTAAAATATTCTTTCCCAGGGCAAGTTCTCCGCCGTCGGTGCTGGGGCCGTCTGCCAAGACATCACCCACGCGCACGAACTGACCTCGTCTCACGGAGGGCCGGTGAGACACGCATGTCGCCTGGTTGGAGCGCAGGAAGCTGGCGAGAGGATGGACATCAGTCTCGCCAGAGGGCTGTACTACTTCTATTTGATCGGCCTGCACCCGTGTAACGATACCATCGTTTTTCGCCACTATGACGGCACCGGAGTCTCTCGCCACGCGCGGTTCCACTCCGGTTTTCACATAGGGGGCCTCGGCGCGGATGAGGGGCACTGCCTGGCGCTGCATGTTGGAGCCCATCAGGGCGCGGTTGGCGTCGTCATTCTCCAGGAACGGGATGAGACAGGCGGCCACAGAGAATATCTGCTTGGGGGAAAGATCAACGAAGTCTATCTCCTCCGGTTTTACCTGTGGATAGGAGTTGCGGAAGCGCACGGAGATACGATCTCCTTGAATGTTCCCCTGGCTATCAGTGATGATAGTGGATGGCGCGATGCGATAGCGGTCTTCTTCGTCCGCCGTGAAATAGACCACCTTGTTGGCAATCCGGCCGTTCTTCACTTGCAGATACGGAGTCTGGATGAAGCCATAGTCATCCAGCCGGGCATAGGTGGCGAGTGAGCCAATGAGGCCGATATTGGGCCCTTCCGGAGTCTCGATGGGACAGATGCGCCCGTAGTGGGAATAGTGCACATCCCGCACTTCCAGTTTGGCACTCTGGCGGGTGAGACCTCCAGGCCCCAACACGGAAAGGCGCCGCTTATGGGTGAGTTCGGCGAGAGGGTTGGTCTCATCCATGAACTGGGAGAGCTGGCTGGAACCGAAGAAGGATTTTATCGCCGCGGAGATGGGTTTGGTGGATATCACCGCCTGAGGGGTCACCTGCTCCGGGTCGAGAGAGGTCATCCTTTCCTTGGAGATCCTCTCCATGCGCAAGAACCCCAGCCTGAACTGGTTCTGGAGCAACTCGCCCACCGTACAGACCCGCTTGTTCATGAGATGGTCTATCTCATCCACACTGGTGTCCTCATCCCCCCGGTCCAACCTTTCGATGTATTGGAAGATGGCGACGATATCCTGTTTGGTGAGGGTGTGGATGCTCTCCGGCAGCTTCAGGTCCAGTTTCTTGTTAAGTTTATAGCGGCCCACCCGAGCCATGTTATAACGGCGGTTATCGAAGAAGAGACCGGAAAGCCGCTTGCGAGCGATATCCGAAGTCACTGGATCCCCCGGCCTTTCTCGCCGGTAGATGTCCACCAGGGCTTCCTCTTCATTGTGGCAGGGGTCTTTCTCCATGGTCTGGTCAAAGATGGGATGAATCTCAGCCAGTTCCACCTTGCTGATCTTCGACTCCGCCACCTGCAGGGCGGCGGCCCGATCGATCTTCCTTCCCGCCTCCACCAGCACCTCTCCAGTGGTCGGGTCTACAATGTCCTCCCAAGGCCGCCGGCCCACCAGGTTATCCTCGCGTGCCCTCACTATCTCGGGTCGGCCAAAGAGCCGTACCAGGTCGCCGTCAGTAGAGCAGCGGACCCTCTCACTGCCGGGGGCTAGGTTTATACCGCTGATGGCTCGCAGTAAGGTGGTGGCGGGAAACTTGTGGGCTTGACCTATCTTGGCATAGAGGATACCGGAGGAATCGGTATCGAAATCAAGCCAGGCCCCTTCCGAGGGAATTACTTGCGCGGCATACAAAATCTGCCCGGAGAAGTCTATCGAATCTTTGAAATAGACCCCCGGTGAGCGGGCAAGCTGGCTTACCACGGCGCGCTCCGCCCCATTGACGACAAAGGTACCGGTGCCGGTCATCAGAGGCAGTTCACCAAGATAGACCTCCGATTCCTTCACCTCTCCGGTGGCGCGATTGTTGAGGCGGACCACCACCTTCAGGGGAGCCTCGAAAGTCACCATGCGATCACGACATTCGGCAATATCGTATTTCGGCTCCCCCAGGTGATATTCATTGAAGGTCAAGGCGACATTGCCTGTGAAATCCTCAATCGGAGAGAAAGACTCGAAGAGTTCCTTCAACCCTTCATTCTTGAACCATTCGTAGGATTTCAGCTGCATCTCAATGAGGTTTGGAAGGGGTTGAACTGCGCGGGCGGGGCTATGCCCTTTTACATGAATGGTCTGCATGTTTCTCCCTCGTTGCAAGAATGGCCACGCGGAAACAGGCAAGCCAATAGCGCTTGCCTTAAAATGTGGAAAGAGTGTTATTTCCGGAGTGTTCCGCCCAAGCCTGTTTTCCCAGCCGCGTCACCGCAGGTGAGCAACCTTGGCACGGCGGCAGAAAGCTAATTTTACCCGTAAGAGCAGTTTATGTCAAGAGCATTTGGACTGATTCGCAAAAAAATCCTTTTTGTGGAGTTTCCAGACAAAGATGGGGTTTTTTCACCAAACTTGACACTCGGAATGCCGATTTCATAGAATCCGGCCGCGAGACTGCTCGAAAATGGACTTGTTAGCGGCTGTGAAAGCGGGTTTTATCATCGGAGATGGCGGCTATGGGGCGACCATAATCAGCCATGGCCTTGCCTCCGGAGAGTGCGAGGAATCATGGAACCTGGCTCACCCGGAGAGGATTGAGGGATTCCACCGTGAGTTCATCCAGGCCGGCTCAGAACTTCTTCAGGCAAACACTTTTGGCGCCAACCGTGTTTCCCTGGCGCGCCACTCCCTGGCAGACAAAGTGGGAGAGATGAACCGGGCCGGAGTGGAGATTGCCCGCCGCGCCGCCGCGGGGAAGGACATCTTCGTTGTCGGTTCAATGGGCCCCTGTGGAGAACTCCTCCAACCTTACGGCGATTTGACCGAAGACAGTGCACTGCACGCCTTCAGCGAACAGGCTGCGGCTCTGGCGAAGGCCGGCGCAGACGGCCTTTTCGTGGAGACTTTCACCTCCATCGAAGAGGCTGAAATTGCGGTTCGGGCGGCGAAGCAGACCGGGCTGCCGGTGGCCGCCTCCATGTCCTTCCAGGCTTCCGGGGCAACCGTCATGGGGGTGAAACCCGAACAGGCGGTGGAGCGGCTTTCTGCTGCGGGAGCGGACATAATCGGGGCTAACTGCGGAATCGGCCCCGCCCAACTCTTCCCCATCATGCAGGAAATAAAGAGCTGCTTCTCCGGCCCCACGCTCGCCCAGCCCAATGCGGGGATGCCCCAACTGGTGGAGGGGAAGACGGTTTTTCCGGAGACACCGGAGACAATGGCCGATTTTGCGGTGCGGTTTCGCGACCTCGGGATTAACATCATCGGCGGGTGCTGTGGAACCCGTCCGGAGCATATCTGGGCGATGGCGGAGCAATTGCGAGGGAAGTGATTCCTTTTCCATTCGGCGAATGTTGTCTTTCCAGTGAAGGAGACGAAGATGAAAAGACTCGCCCTATTGTCAGCGATCCTTGTCGGCGGCCTGCTGACAGGCTGTGGCAAACCCTCGGAAGCTCCCACACCAGGCCCGCCGGAACCCGGCGAAGTGATCAAGATCGGTGCCTACCTCCCTCTCACCGGCGGAACTGCCGTGTTCGGCCAGTCGGCGAAGAACGGGATGACGCTCGCCTTCAAGGAAATCAATGCCTCCGGCGGTGTCGCGGGCCGACAGGCGGAGTTGATTGTGGAGGACACTGCGGCGAAGGCCAGCCAGGTGCAGGGGGTAGTGAAGAAACTCATCAACCGTGACCGGGTGTCTGCGATTCTGGGAGAGGTGACGAGTTCCTCCGCCCTGGAAGGCGCCCCTCTGTGTCAGGAGGCGAAGGTTCCCATGGTAACCCCCACCGCTACAAATCCGGAGGTTACCAAGAAGGGGGATTACATCTTCCGCATCTGTTTTATTGACGATTTTCAAGGGGAGGTCTGCGCCGCGTTTGCCGCTCAGGACTTGAAAGTGAAGCGGGCAGCTATCTTCAAAGATGTTCGAAGCGCCTATTCAAA
>WVXJ01000171.1:19403-22991 GCA_011773575.1 Armatimonadota bacterium
GTGGTGGAAGAGTCTTACAGTGAAGGGGACACGGATTTCGGCGCGCAGTTGATTACCATAAAGGCGGCGGATCCTCAGGTGATTTTCATTCCCGGCTATTACAATGATGTGGGGCTGATTGCCCTCAAGGCGCGGGAATTGGGAATAACTTGTGATTTATTGGGCGGGGACGGATGGGACGGCCCGCCTCTGGTGGAGATTGGCGGGAAAGCGATAGAGGGAGGATATTTCAGCAGCCATTATTCGCCGGATGATCCCAGGCCTGAGGTGCAAAGTTTTGTGAAAGTGTATAAGAAGGAATATGGAGTGGTGCCGGATGCGATGGCGGCACTTTCTCATGATGCGGCAACGGTTGTGCTTACCGCAATAGAGCGGGCCGGCAGCCTGGATCAAAAGGCGATTCGGGACGAACTCGCCGGCATTGCGGACTTCCCCGGAGTCACCGGAAGTATCACCATTGACGAGGAGCGCAACTGCATCAAGCCCGCCGTCATCCTCAAGGTAGCAGGCGGCAAGTGGGAGTATGTGACGACGATAGAGCCGGAGGGTTGAGAGAAAATATTCGGCGGGGGTTGGAACCCCCGCCCTACAACTGCAAATGAAGAGGCCGCCGGTAACAAGTTTCGCAGAGTAATACTGCCGGTTCGTCTCCCGGGAACTCCTCAATCGCGTTTTTCAAACAGGTCCAGGTTCTTAGAACAGGCTTGAAACGTCCAGGCCCATGGCTTCCATTCCGCCGAAGAGGCCGCTGAATTTTTCAACCTTTAGTTGTTTCGCCTTGTCTTGCACTTCTCTGACGGCGGCTACGACCATGTCTCCCAGCATTTCCGCGTCGGCGTCCTGAAGCGCTTCGGCGGCAATCTCCACCTCCAACAGCGCGCCTTCTCCGTTAGCCTGCGCGCTCACCATGCCGCCGCCGGCGGTGGCTTCAACCTTTTCTTCACTGAGTTCCTGTTTGGCCTTTTCCAGGTCGCGCTTGAATTTCTCTATCATCGGGCCCAGCAGTTGCTCCATACCTCCGAACATCGCCATGAATCTCTCCTCTCCAAGGAAATCGTCTTGGGACCTCTTCCTATTGCAGCCAATTTCTCGATATTCGCCTTGTTCGCTTGAACTTGCCGATGAATGGATTCACCAGAACCATGCCCGCGATGAAACCGCCCACATGGGCGAAAAAGGCGACACCGCCTCCGCTCATCCCCGCGGCGGTGTTCAACATAGCACTAAAGAACTGTATGATGAACCACAGCCCCAATACAATATAGGCCGGCAATACCACCACTTGAATGAAGAACCAGAATATGAGGGTGCGCACCCGCGCGGTGGGGTATTTTATAAAATACGCCCCCAAAACTCCCGCCACTGCACCGCTTGCACCCACCATAGGTACTGCGGCCGCCTGTGGAGAGAGGCTCATCATTATCTGGAGTCCGGCGGCGGCAACCCCGCAAACCAGATAGAAGATGATGAACTTGAAGCGGCCCAACAATTCCTCAATATTATTGCCGAAGATCCAGAGAAACAACATGTTGCCGCCCAGATGGAGCCAGCCGCCGTGCATGAACATGGAGGTGAAGATGGTCAGCCAGCCTGGCTCCAGCATGGGCACACCGTAGTTATTTCCGAAGACGATATGACCCGGGACCGCGCCAAAGATGAAGGCGCCGCCGTGTGGCAAGGTTTGCTGCCGCAGGAACACCAGCACATTGGCGGCGATGATCAACACCGTCAATATGGGGAAGGTGCGGGTTGGATTTTCGTCTTTGAAAGGAATCATCAGCGTGTCTGTGAGTCCAGGGTCTTGGGTTTATTTCAAGATTAACCGAGCGATACCCTTCGCTTTGCTCAGGGTGACAATCAGGCAGAAGTGGCCGCACAAAACGTCATTCTGAGCGAAGCGAAGAATCTAACCTCCTTTATGGAGACTTTCGAAATGATATCTAAACCCCAATCCCCACCTGATGGACGTGAGAGCCGGTTTCATCCTTGCTGACTTCGATGCGGTGCGGGAACTCCGCCTTCAGTTCATCCAGGTGAGTGATAACCACGATGCGCTCGAAATCTTCTGAGACGGCGCGAATCGCTTCCACCAACCTTTGACGGCCTTCGACATCCTGGCTGCCAAAGCCTTCGTCAATAACGAGTGTGGAGAGCCTGGCCCCCGCACGCTGGGTGAGAAACCTGGAAAGAGCCAGCCGAATGGCGAAATTCAGCCGGAAAGCCTCGCCGCCGCTGTACATCTCATAGCGCCTTTCCCCACTCTGGTCGCGAATGCGGATTTCCAAGGTCTCCGCCATCTCACCGCTGCTCTGTTTTTCTTTCTGAGTGTAAAAGGATACCCCCATTCGCCCTTCGGTTAACCGCCCCAGTAATTCATTGGCGTGCTGTTCCAATTGGGGGAGCGCGGTTTCGATGATCAGTGCCTGGACGCCGTTCTTGCCGAATGCGGCGGCGAGGTCAGTGTGCACTACGGACTGCTCCAGAGCGGTTTCTCTTTCCTTTTGACGCCGAGCGAGTGATCTGCGGCTTTCATCCAGTCTTTCAATTTCATTCTTCAGGATCGCAGCCTGTTTGTCCAGTTCGCCAACTTCTCTTTCCGCGGTTTCCGCTTTGTCGCTCAGGTCAGCGGACTTTTTGCGCACGTCAGGAAGCGCGGCTAGCTCGTCTCTTATCCGCTCGATCTCTTCTTGTATGCCGCGGCTCTCTAAGCGCGCGTTTCCCAGGTCGGCGGTTGTCTTCTCCAGTGTTCGCTGGTAGGCGGCGGCCGTCGCTCGTGCCTCGTTCAGACTGGTTTTCTCGGCTTCAAAAGAAAGCAGGGTCCGCGCCTGCTCTGAAGCCTTACGGTGAGATGCGGCATCATAGCCGAGGGCGGTAATCTGTGCCTCCATACCGGAAAGCGCCCCTCTCGCCTCGGCCGCAAACTTCTCTCTTCTCAGAGTCTCTTCGATTTCCGCCAATTCGTTTTGAGCGGTCCTCAACTGCTCTTTGGCGGCCTGGGCCTGAGTCAACATGTTTTCGCTCTTGCCCAGTGTGTGCTTCAACTCGACGAAACGCGTCCTCTCCTTCTCCATTTCGCGCAGCCTGTCTTCTTGCTCTTCGGTGGCGGATTTCGCTTTCGCAATCTCCTTCTTGCATCCTTCAAGTTGAGCAGAGGTTTCTTTCTGTTCTTTCTTCAACTCTTCAATCAATTCCAGGCGCCTCTCTTCGCTCAACTGTACGCGACACACGGGACAGGCGGCCTCCGCTTGCTGCAGCAGGCCTAGACTTTCTTTCTTCTCCTCCAAAAGCGATTCGAGTTGGCGGCTTTTTTCCGCCAACCGCGCCATATTATCTCTTTGCGCGCGAAGTGATTGTTGAACCGCGGCGGTCTCCTGCAGTCGAGATTCCAGGGAGGTTATTTCGTGTTTGCAGGTCTCAATCGTCCTCCTTATCTCTTCATCTTTGCTCTTGGCAGCGAGCACCTCCGCCTGTTCTTTGAGTGATTTCACTTTTGACTGCAGATGAGCGCGTTCTCTCTCAATTGCCAGAGAATGTGTCTCCCGCTGCCGGGAGAGTTCCGCGAATCGGGCCGCCTTTTCGCCCCATTTC
>WVXJ01000171.1:23034-23905 GCA_011773575.1 Armatimonadota bacterium
CTTTCTTTCTGCAGAGTTTCCACCCGCTTTGCCGTTTGCGCGAGGCCTTGCTCCAATTCTCTTGCCCGCCGCTCTTTTTCCTCCAGTGACCTCAAGACTGTCTGTTGGGCTTCGAGTTCCTTCTTTATCTCGGAGGCGCGATCTCTCGCTTCAACCAGTTTCTCCTTCGCCCCTTCCGCCCGGCGCTGGAGTTCCGGCTCACGAGAAACCTCGACATTCAATCTTTCGATTTCGACCTCCAGAAGATCGGCCTTTGTCCGCTCTTGCTTTGCCCGCTCTCTGGCTTCTCTGGAAAGTCTTTCGAAAATATCCAGCCCCAGAATATCGCCGAGGATCTCCTTGCGGTCACTTGCGCTCTGACGGGCGAACTCATCCGCCCGTCCCTGCAATAAAAAGGCTGAATTGATGAAAGTCTGGTAATCCAGCCCCAGCAGGGACCTGATGAGCTGCTGGGTCAAGGTAGCGGTGGCGCCGCTGGAATCCTGCCAGGCGCCATTATCCCGCCGCGCCAGGGAAAGAGACACTCCTGTCTTGCCGCGCCGGCGGCTGCGTGTCACCTGCCACAGATTCTCCGCCACCTCGAACTCAAAGACGACCTTGGCCTCGTCCGCTCCCAAGCGGATGAGATCTTCGCCGCCGCGGCCCGCCAAGTCGGTACCTCGCGCCACTCCCCACAAGGCCCAGGTGATGGCATCCAGCAGCGCGGATTTCCCTTCACCATTGCTCCCGCTCACACAGGCGAGCCGAAAGCCGCGGAAATCCACCTCCTCCGCGGGCTCACCATAAGACATGAAATTCTGCAGACTCAACCGCACCGGAAGCATTCTCTTACCTCGTCAGCCGGCCGAAGCTAGGCTGATGGGAGACCAAT
>WVXJ01000138.1:0-1750 GCA_011773575.1 Armatimonadota bacterium
TTAACGCTCATTCTCACCCTGATCGAAGAACAGCCGATGTACGGCTTCCAGATTGCCAAAGAGATCGGGCGTCGCAGTGAGGGCACATTTCGTTTCCGGGAAGGACTGCTCTATCCCGCTCTCCATCAATTGGAGAAGGAGGGCTTGCTGGAAAGCGATTGGCGCCGATCGAACCAGGGCCCCCGGCGCAAGTACTACAGCCTGACCTCCAAAGGTAAGAGAGAGGCAGAGCGTCTGCGCAAGAGATGGTGGGCCTTTTCCAGCGCAGTAAATCAGGTTCTGGGAGCGCAACCCGGTGAGTAGTATTGAGGCTTATCTGAACAGCGCTTGTTCTCGCCTGCAAGTTGATCCGGCACAATCGGATGATATCCGCGAGGAACTCCGCGCACACCTGGAGGAACTCATGCAGGCCTACAGCGCGGGTGGAATAGACCGCAAGGAAGCCACTGAGCTCGCCCTCGCCTGGTTTGGCAGCGCGCACAAACTGAACGACTCTCTCAACCTGATTCATCGAGGAGATGCCTGGTGGATCTACCGCCTGAAGGGGCTGGCGCTGGGAATGATCATCGGTGGGTTGCTCGCATTGCTCATCCCCATGGGCGGACACTTCGAATTCATCACCGGCTTCTTTGCTATTCCTTATGGTATCGAAGCCTCCCGGCTGCACATTCTCATAAACGCCCTCGTAGTCGGCGGAGTCATCGGCCTGCTGGCGACCGGAGGCAGAGGCCTTCTCGTCGGCTGGAGCGTTGGATCTCTCGTTTGGCTAACCGAGTATGTTGTCTATTGGATAATAAGTGTCGCCAGCGATTCCCCTCCTGTAGGTGCATCACTAAGTATGCTCAACGCACTCCTGCTGGCACCCCTGCTGGGTGGTGTCTTTGGTGCCGCTGTTGGTCTGAGTTCGACAGCCGCGCAATCCATCGCCGCGCGGCTGCGGCCGCAAGTTCGCTAGCGTTTTTCCCACGTTTGGAACATTTTTGAGACCGTTGGAAACTAATATATTAGAGCGATACCTAAGATGCTGAGGTTCTACCTTAGGATCTGTCTCCGATGGGTGCCGTTGCGCTGGCGGAGAGGAAGCCTGAGCCACACTCCACAGGTGAATCAGACCGCCCAGTGCCGATGGAAAATGGCTTTGTTCTCCGCCAGCCCGGCTACCCGTGTCAACCCGGCAATGACCTCAAGATATTGAATGA
Source organism: Armatimonadota bacterium (assembly GCA_011773575.1). Classification (GTDB taxonomy): domain Bacteria; phylum Armatimonadota; class Hebobacteria; order Hebobacterales; family WVXJ01; genus WVXJ01. The sequence goes on from WVXJ01000138.1 coordinate 1,200, forward strand.
ACGCAGAGGGTGACCATGAAAATAGGCTGCAAGTTCTTTGTCATATTGCTTGTCCTCGTCGCGCTGACGGCGGCAACTGTCGCATACTCTTCGACGGCTCCAGAAGGAGAGTCAGTGCTGACACTGCCCGAGGCCATTGACAAAGCCCTTCGCCGCGACGTTCTGGTGCGAGATGCGCGCCAGTCATTGGAGGATGCGCGCGCGGCGCTGATACAAGCGAGCGCACGAACGCCCAGCGTCACGGTCAGTTCCAATGCCTCCGCCTCCGAATCCAGCGGCTTAGATCCGGAATCCGATATTTCCGGCACCGAGTTTTCCTCACGCTCTTACCACTCAAATGTCAATCTTCCTTTGATGGATGGCGCCAGCTTCGGCATTAACAGTTCCGCTTATAGCAGTACCTCAAACTCCTCGCTTCGCGCCGGAGGGGGAATGAGCTATACCTATGCCGGTGCCTCAGTCGGAGCCGACCTCTCTTATCCCTTGCCCATCTTTAGAGACGAGCGAGTGCTCACCGAAGGCGGCCGCTGGTCAGCGGATATTGGAGTTCG
>WVXJ01000138.1:1784-8450 GCA_011773575.1 Armatimonadota bacterium
CGCCAGGCGGATATCGCCGAGGCCTCTCGGCAGGAGGCCGAAGAATTATTGCGCATCACCCAGGAGAAGTTACGACTTGGCAAGATCGCGGAAATCGAAGTGATGGAGGCCCTGGTAAGTGCCGATTCTGCTCGCACTTCTGCCAGGACGGCGCGCTCTGCTGCTGCCAGGGCCTCCGACACCCTCAAGGACTTCCTGGGGATGCCGCTGGAAACGCCTTTGACACTTTCCCATGATGATACTCTGGAGCCGCCGCCCGAACCGCTCGATGAGACGCTCCTCTTCCAGCATGCACTTACACACCGTGTTGATTTGCAGCAGATGGCCCTCAATATTCAATCCGCGGAACTATCCCTCCGACGGAAAGAGGCGGATTCGAAGCCGGGCGTATTTCTGTCAGGCAGCTATGCCCGTTCCGGGGAGGGTGAGACCGTCGGTGAAAGTTACAAGCGCCTGACCAATCCCAGTTGGTATATCGGCATTACCACGACTCTTAGCCTGACGGGCAAGGAGGATCGAGCCGCCATCGAAAAGGCGCGCGGCACACTGGAACTCACCAGGACGGATGAACGCCTGCACAGAGACGCCATCCGTCTGGAGATTCGGCGTCTCGTGCGAGAAGTGGAGGACGCCGCCGCCAATGCTGCGCTGCTTGCACAGACGGTGAAGCAGGCGGAAGAGAATCTCAACATTCGTCAATTGCAGTACGAGCGCGGCCTCATTCGCCCCATTGATGTGGTGCAGACTGAGAGCCAACTGAACCAGACCCGCCTGGATTACTCCTCCGCACTGATTGATTATCAGCTCGCAGGGGCCAATCTCAACCTCGCCATAGGGGAGTCGCCTTTCCCAATTACTGCTGACTTCACAGAGAAGATCGAGATGGAAGGGATTGAGAATTGAGAACCCTGCGTCGTGCCACCACAGCCATCCTCATTGCTTTGATTGCCACCCTCATCGGCTGCGGCGAGAAGACCGCGCGGCCAACATCTGGAGACGGTAGCGGCAATGCAGCCGCAGTCTCGCTTCCCGAGTGGACTCCCGAGGACCCGTCGCCGGAGTTTCTGCGTGCGGCAAAGGTCTTGAAACCGCTTCCGCCGGAGATGTTCCAGGGTATGGCGCAAGGGAACAAGGCAATGGAGACGATGTTGGCGCGCATGCATGAATTCTGGCCCGCGCTGTATGAACTTTTTGGTACACTAACAGATGAGCAGATCGAAAAGTTCCTCTCCGCCAAGGAGATTCGCATCCCGTTCAAATCACTCACCGCCAAACAAAGCGCTGCTCTCGACAACTGGTTTGCGAAGTACCGCGAAGCGATGCAGGGCCTTCCGCCGGAACTCAAGCTCATGGAAGACTACAAGATCCAACTCTACAGAGAAGGCGCCGATGAGGATTTTTCCAATGTGAAGGTCGGTTTTGCCGCCCAGCAGGGTCATATGGTGCACATTCAATTCTGGATCAGGAAGTCGGATGGAAGCGAAGACGGGCCTTGCACAGCATTCGCTCAAATCTAACCTAGAGGAAAGACGATGAAAGGACTGCATTACGGAGTTGTTCTTATCTTGTTGGTAGTTATTTCGATCCTGCTTTTCACCGCGGGGTGTGGCGAGAAAGATACCTCAAGTCAAACGACGCCTGCGGTGTCGGATTCGTCAAAGCCGACGCCGCTTCCCGACTGGGCGCCGGAGAATCCCTCGCCGGAGTTTTTGCGCGCGGCCAAGGTGTTGAAGCCGTTCCCGCCTGAGTTATTGCGCGGAGCCGCCGAGGCAGGGAAAACCAGCGAGGGTGTGTTGTTGCGGTTTATCCGCACTTGGGAGGCCAGTTACGAGTTGTTCGGAACAATGAGTGACGAACAGATTGAGCGTCTCCGATCGACAGGGGAGATTCGAATGCCAGTTCGCGCTCTCACGACACAACAGCGATCCGCCCTCGACAACTGGTTTGAAACCTGGCGCAGTGCCATGGAGGGTGGGCCCTTGGACCTACAGGACTACCTGGTCGAATTATATAAGTGTGGGGCCAAAGAGGATCTCTCCAATGTCGAGTTTGGTTTTGCCACGCCAGAAGGAAGCGGCCGTATGGTGCATGTCAAGTTCTGGGTCAAACAGCGGGATGGGAGTATAATCACAAGGGTTGCGGAGTTTGCGTATATCTGATTAAAAGGAGAATGAAGTGAGAACCGGATTTACCAGACTGGCCTATGTCGTTTTTCCGGGCCTGCTGGTTGCGCTTCTCACATCCGGTTGCGAAGACCGTAAGTCATATCAGATATCCACAAGCAAGCCGCAGCAAACAGCGGAGGTGCCGCTTCCCGAATGGGCCCCCAAGGACCCCTCCCCGGAGTTCCTCCGCGCGGCGAAGGTGCTGAAGCCCTTGCCGACAGAGAGCTCAGAGAAGATGCCGCCGGAAATGGCTGTGATGCTGGTACGACAGCGCCTCTGGCGGCCCGCAGCCTACGAGTTGTTTGGATCACTGAATGATGACCAGATGCAACACTTCTTGTCGGCCAAGAAGGTACGCGTAGCAGTTAAAGCCTTGACCGCCCCACAGAGGGCCGCTCTTGACAACTGGTTCGAGAGTTATCGCCATGCCTATGAAGGCGTTCTTCCGGAGGAACTGCAATCGTTTGAAGACTATCGTGTCCTGCTCTACAAACATGGCGCCAGAGAGGATCTATCGAATGTGGATATCGGTTTTGCCACAGTACCTGTCGGTTCCTCCTCATCTGACGCCGCAAGCAGTCACTCTGTTCACATCTGGTTTTGGGTGCAGCAGTCAAATGGGAAAACTCAGCAGTTCGGCACACAGTTCGCACAAATCTGACTCAGGGAGGAGACATTGAAGAGAGGTTTGTATTACGGAATTGCTTGCATCTCGTTGGTGATGGTCTCGGTTCTGCTTTTCACTGCAGGATGCGGTGAAAAGGGTACATCAGGGGGAGGCGATTCGGTAGATCGGGCGCGGTTGCCCGATTTCGCACCGGAGAATCCGTCGCCAGAATTTCTGCGCGCGGCGAGTGTGCTGAAGCCGATGGCAGCCGAGCCCAGCGGCGGCGGCGGGGATTTGGAGAGAGCAGCGATGGCCGGGCGCCTTAACCGTGTGATGCCCGCGGCCTGGGAACTCTTCGGAACCCTCAGCGATGAGCAGATCGAAAAGATGATTGACACAAATGAGGTCAGCATACCCGCCACGCAACTCACCGACAAACAATGGGATGCACTGAACCATTTCTTCGATGTCTGGCATCAAACCTATAAGGGGGTATCCCCGCTGGAAGACTGGAGCGAAGATGTGGTTGTGGACCTCTACAAACTCGGCGCCAGAGAGGATTTGTCGAACATCGTTATCGCATTCAAAGCGGGCCGCAGCAAGAGGGTGGCCATTCTCTTCCATGTGAGACAATCGGACGGCAGCCTTAGCCCACCGCTGCCCCTCGGCATTGGAGACCTCTAGCCTATGGAGAAGGAGAAGGAAAGTATGTTTGGTAAGACGCTTCAAATCGTGTCGGTTCTCCTGCTTGCCGGCCTTCTCGCGGCCGGCTGTGGCGGCGGCACAGCCCAGCAAGGTACTGCACCGGAGAATCCATCACCGGAGTTCCTGCGGGCGGCTGAGGTGCTGAAGCCAATGGCAGGAGAGCCCAGCAGCGGCGAGGGAAATTTGTCAACGGCAGCGATGGAAGNNCCCGCCAGGCAACTCACCGACAAACAGTGGGACGCGCTCAACCATTTCTTTGATGTCTGGCGTGAAGTCTACAAGGGCATTTCTCCTCTGGAATGGAGTGAAGACATCGTGGTGGACCTCTACAAAGCCGGGGCGGCGGAGGATTTGTCGAACCTGGTGATCACCTTTAAAGTGCGGTCCAGCAAGAGAGTGGCCATGTTCTTCTATATCAGGCGGCCGGACGGCAGCCTGACCATGGCATTCCCCCTCGGCATTGCGGACCTCTAGCCTATGGAGAAGGAGAAGGAAAGTATGTTTGGTAAGACGCTTCAAATCGTGTCGGTTCTCCTGCTTGCCGGCCTTCTCGCGGCCGGCTGTGGCGGCGGCACATCACGGCAAGATTCTGCCGGCAGTATTGATCAAGCCGGAAAAGTTGCGCTTCCCGAATGGGCCCCCGAGCAGCCCTCCGAAGGCTTACTCCGCGCCGTAGAAGTATTAAAGCCCGTCCCGCTGGAAGAGGATGATCTCTCTCGGGCCGATATGCCGAAAGAGATAAAACAGGTGCTGTTGGAACTGAAGAGACGGGTTGACCCTCTCCTCTGGGAATTATTCGGCACACTTTCCGATGAACAGATGGAGCGTTTCGCCGCGTCCAAGGAAATCCACCTTCGTTTCCGCCAGTTGACAGAGCCACAGCGGGCCGCGCTGGAGGCGGTTTTGGATGTCAACAAAGGCGCAGAATTGCAAGTGGATGGACAGCCGTTCGGTGATTTTCGAACCTCTCTTTACAAGGCCGGCGCGCAGGAAGACCTTTCCAATCTCATCATCGGCTTCGATGTCCAGGAAGGCCACATGGTTTCATTCGTGGTCCGCATCACAGAACATGGAGACAAAGGTATCTTGCGCTGGACCGGCTGGGCCCAGTTTTGACTGGAAGGAAAGAGATGAAAGCATCGCCTTCAATGATAATTTGCTTATTCCTGACTCTAGGCGCATTTGTGTTCCTCGGAGCAGGCTGTGCGCGGCAGCAGGCAGCAGGCCCGTTGGAATCGGGTGTGTCCGATTCGACGAACGATTTGCCGCTTCCCGACTGGGCGCCGGAGAATCCCTCGCCGGAGTTTCTGCGCGCCTGGGAAGTGCTCAGGCCAATGCCGGTGGAAATGTTGGAGATTGACCGAGAAGTAGATAAGGTGAAGAAGGCTGCGATGGTACGCAATGTCGGCACTTGGCCTGCGTACTACGAGTTTTTCGGAACGCTCAGTGATGAACAGATAGACCGGTTCCTGCGAACAAAGGAGATACGCATTCCAGCCAAATCGCTCACGGCGAACCAGCAGGCAGCGGTTGATAACTTCTTTGAAGTTTGGCGCCGAGAGATGAAAGGCACAGGGGATTATGAGGATTTCCTAACCTTGCTCTACAAGAGCGGCGCGAAGGAGGACTTTTCAAATGTTGATGTCGGCTTCGACACCGGCGAGAAGAGCCAAGCCGTGCATATCAGGTTCTGGATAACACAACCCGATGGAAGCGTGACTCCACTGGGCTCCTGGTTTGCTGTCATCTGGCGAGAAGGAGGCGAATGAAGATGATGAGGATCAGCCGCAAGACTACTCTCCTGGCTCTGGTTGTACTTACCCTATTCCTTCTCAATGGCTGTGGGGGCCGGAAACCACAGGAGAGCACGGCTGACAACAAGAGAGAAACAGACGGACTCCTGCTTCCCAACTGGGCGCCGGAGAATCCATCGCCGGAGTTCCTGCGCGCGGCAAAGGTATTGAAGCCCATCCCAGAGGAAGTCATGCCTTACACCCCGCTGTTTCCTGCTGCTTATGAGTTCTTTGGGACACTCAGCGATGAACAGATTGCAGATTTTATGAAGCCGAAGCAGCAGCGCACACCAATCAAGACTGTAGCAGAACGAGGGATGCGGGATGTCTATAAGGAGACATTCGGTGCTCAGGAAGTGGGCGACGAGTTCGTCTGGGAGCAGAATATGATCTACCTTCCCGTTAAGTCTCTTACCCCAGCACAGCGCGCCGCCTTCGAGAACCTCTTTGTGGCTTCGAAAGAGGAGGTCGCAGGAACATCGGATGACGATCTGCTCGTGCACTTATATAAATTGGGCGCGGAAGAGGACCTGTCAAATGTAAGAATCGGCTTCGACACTTTCGGTCACATGGTTCGCCTAATGTACTTCGCAAACGTCGGTGAGGGAAGGGACGTTGGTGGTGATATATGCACCTTTGCCCAACTATCAAAATAAACAGGGAGACGAGAGTAGTGAGAAGAGTAGCAGCGGGATCACTCGTTGTTGGCTTACTGGTTGTCTTTCTTGCCATTGGCTGCAGCCGTCAAGTGCAGCAAGAACCGGCCGACCGCGACCCCGAACAGGCAAGTAGATTGGGCCTTCCCGAGTGGGCGCCGGAGAATCCCTCACTGGAATTTCTGCGGGCGGCCAAAGTTCTCAAGCCGCTTCCCGAAGAAATACTGAGCTATACCATGTTGCTTCCTGCCTGTTACGAGTTATTTGGGACACTCACCGATGAACAGATTGCAGATTTTCTACAGCCCAAACAGCGCAGCATTTCAGTTGAAGCCGCAGCAAGAAACGAGGGAATGCGCGATCTTCTTGAGAAAAAACGCGGCGCTCAGGTGGTGGGTGACGAGCTGGTCTATAAGGTCAATGAAATATCCCTTCCCGTGGAATCTCTCACTCCGCCGCAGCGCGCCGCCTTCGAGAACGTACTTGTGGCCTGGGAGAAGGAACACGTAGGAACACCAGAAGAGGATCTGCTTGTACTCTTATACAAACAGGGCGCCAAAGAGGATCTATCAAATGTCACAATTCATTTTGGTGTCTTCGGTCATGTGGTCAGCCTGGGGTACGGGGTCCGCATTAGTGAGAAAGCGGGTTGGGGTGGCGGCATATGCGAGTTTGCACAACTGTAAGGTGAACAGGGAGGCGAGCTTAATGAAGAACGTGATAGTTCAGGTGATGATTGT
>WVXJ01000138.1:8593-19210 GCA_011773575.1 Armatimonadota bacterium
AAACAGCGCAGCACATCACTTGAAGCCGCAGCAAGAAACGAGGGGATGCGCGACTTCCTTGAGAAGCAACGCGGCGCTGAAGTTGTCGGCGATGAGTTGATCTATAAGGTCAATGAAATCTCCCTTCCCGTCAAGTCTCTCACTCCTGCCCAGCGCGCCGCCCTCGAAAACCTGATTGTGGAGTGGGGGAAGGAATATGTGGGAACACCGGATGAGGACCTGCTCGTTAGTTGGTACAAGATGGGTGCCAAAGAAGACCTTTCAAATGTCACAATTCGATTTGCAGCCATGGGTCATATAGTCAGCCTGTGGTATCAGATCCGCACCATGAGTGACCAAAAGATTGACCAAGGGACTACCAGAAGGACAGGGGTCTTCGGTGGTAGGATATCGGAATTTGCACAACTTTAGGATAAGAAACCAATGAGTGACATATTTGCTTCCGCCTGGCTGGCAGTAAGAAGACACCGCCTGCGCTCTGTGCTGGCGATTGCCGGTGTGGCCATCGGCGTGTGTGCGCTCACCTCCATCATGTCGGTGGAAAAATCCTGGCGCAACGCAGTAATTGATTTCTTTGCTCCCATGGACCTGGAGACCGTGCGGGTCACCATCCCCGCCGGGGAGAGCAACTGGCGGGAACAAGGTTTCTCGAAAGCTCCTATCGAGATAGTTGATGCGCGTCTCATTGAAGCGGAATGTTCCGAGGTCCAATCCGCCACATTCATGACCTGCGCGGTGGTTCGTGTGGAGACCGCAGATTCCGCCCTCAATGTGGCCATCCGCGCGGTGGAATCCGATTTCATGCGGACCCTGCCTGACGAAATCCGCGAGGGACGTGTCTTCACCGAAGAAGAGAGCGCCTCTCGCGCTGCGGTGTGCATGCTTTCTCTCGAGGCCTGGGTGTGGTTGTTCGGAGACCGGCCTGCCGTCGGAGAAGATATTCGCATCGCGGGAGAGCGCTTCAAGGTAATCGGAATCATCGCCGGCAACAAACACGCAAACATCGGATCCCGTGCCGCATATATACCTTTGACCTGGCGGCGCAGGCTGAAGAGTTGGCGGGGCGGTTCCGCGACACCTGAAGTCTTTGCCCGCGCCCAGGACCCGAAGGCCGCTGTCACTCAGATTGAGAAACTAATGCGAGAACAGGTGGGTGGAGACGGCTCCCGCCCCTTCACTAGATCTTTGTGGCGCAAGCGGGAGGTGGCATTGAATTCCCGCACCCGCGCCACTCTCTACAGCGGGCTCGCCGGATTATGCGCGCTGCTGGCCGCCGGTATCGGGATTGCCGCCATGTTGTTTGTCTCCGTCGCGGAGCGCTCACGAGAAATCGGCATCTGCCGCGCCCTGGGTGCAGTGCGGGGACATATATACGGTGAATACGTGTTGACCGCGGCAATCATCGCCGCGCTGGGTGGATTCCTGGGCGCGCTGGTGGGCATACCCGCGGCTGCGGCCGGAGCCTTCGCCTCTCGCTGGCAGCCGGTTTTTGATCCAGTCGGCGGAGCCACGCTCATGTACGAGAGCACAGGCCTTCCGGAGTTCTCCGAGATCGCCCTCAGTGTCTCCTGGGAGGCTATTGCGATTGCTTTCGCTCTCGCTCTGATAACAGGTGTCCTGGCTGCTCTCGCCCCCGCCTCGGAGGCGGCCGGTATTGACCCGGCGAAGGCGATTGCACAGCGCGCCGGAACCCGCGGCACCCTGAGAAAAGCGCTCACCTGTATCCAGGTGGCCTTCGGCGTGCTGGTTCTGATTGTGCTGACCTCCTACTTCACTGTGATGCAGAGCGAAGAGAAGGCAGAGGCGCGTACCATGCTGGGCCAGGATCGGGTCTCCGCCCTCGCCGACCCCATCGCGGCTTTGCGTAAACCCGTCTCCCGGCAATACCTACATGGCTGTAGAGACGCGCTGGCACAGGTGGTTGCCACACCGGAGAAGTGGGCCTCCCTGCAAAAACAAACCCCTCTTCTCAGCGAGCTGGCTCCTGTGGTGCCGTTGTACCTTACTGCAGAACGGGGCGGCCGTACAGCCGATGCAGCGCGGGTCATCTTCACCACCGCGGAGGCATTCTCTTATGATCCTCAACTGAAAGGCGAAAGTATGCAGCGGGCGGTAGGTGCATTTCGCAGAAATGAAGCTGCCGCGGTCATTAGTCCCGGACTTAGAGAGAAGCTCTTTGGTGACAGAGATCCGGTGGGGGAGACAATTAGTATTGCGGGGCAGAAACTGATCGTTGCAGCTGTGCGAGAGGACCCGATTGGATACTCGTCAAGCGGTGCGGCCTGGGCGCCATTGGTGTTCTACGAACCACTGAAACACCGCGCCATCCGAGGAGGAAATATCCTCGATATCTTCATGGAAGTGCGTGTTGACGGCCGGCCCCTGGACGAACTGCGATACGCAGAATCCGCCGCGCAACTACGTGACGCCCTGCTGCCGATGATGCCGGAGAAGTATCGCGTCGGTATCAAGATGAGCGAGTACATCCCGGAAACCACCAAGCAATTCATCTTTCAACACAAGGCCGCCGCCGCCCGCGGCGCGGTGGGGGCTTTGGCGGTGCTCCTCGTCGCGCTCATCGGGCTTGCCAATATGTTGTTGGTTTCAGTGCATGACGCAGTACACGAGATAGGTTTGCGGCGCGCATCAGGCGCACAGCGCTCTGATATCGTACAGCACTTCCTCTCCGAGGGAGTGCTGCTGAGTGCGCTGGGAGTAGTCTGTGGTGTGCTGGCGGGAATCCTTGTCTGTTGGCTGACCCGCTCCCGGGCGGGCCTGCCCATCTTCGTGTCCATGTTCTGGGTCGCCGCGGGAGCGGTTGCCACCATTACCGCGGGTGCGCTCATTTCTCTGTTCCCCGCGCTGGTGGCCTCCCGCATCCAACCCGTGGAGGCCCTGCACTACGAATAGGAGAGAAGAAATGAGAGGAACTTGGCTTCGCATATTTGGACTTTTAGTATTTGTAGCCGCTATTGCAGTAGTGGGCGGCTGGTGGATGATGCGCGGACAGGGCGGGCAAATCTCTCTCCCGGAGCCCACTGAGCCCGCGCAGGCGGAGACGATAGCCGAAGAACCGAAACACTTGTCCCTGCCCAAGATTGATCCCAACAAACTCACATATCCGGGCATCATAGAGCCCTATGAAAGCGTGCCCGTGAGCGCCAAACTCACCGCCAATATCGCCTCCCTCAAAGTGCGAGATGGGAGTGTGGTCAGGAAGGGTGAACTGCTTTGTGTCCTGGACGATACCGAGATTCGCCAACAGATAGATTCCGCCCGCCTCATCCACATGCAGGCCCAGGAGACACTTCGCCGCGCCCGGGAGACGCGTGCCGCGGAGGCCGAGCGAGAGACACTTAACCTCTCTACCGCGGAACTGGAGTTGGAGAGTTATCGCAAGGAGAGCCGGCTTCAATTGGAAGAAGCGCGTGCCTGCTTGGAACGCGCCCAAAAGGAACTCGCTGACTATGAGGCCCTCTATGAAGCAAAGTCGGTTTCCGCGGACGAAGTGCGCCTCAAGCGGGAGGAGGTAGAGGATGCAACCCGTGATTATGAGCAGAGACAGGCATCGGTGGAAGTGGGTATGTCCTCGAGAGAACAGCGTGTGGAGCAGGCGCGCCTCGATATCCAGACAGAGTCTGTATCAGAGCAAGACCTCAAGGCCTATGAACTTTCCATAGCCAATGCCCGCGCGGAATTGGACGAACGAGAAGGCCGGCTCGACGATACCCGGATAACCGCTCCCATCAGCGGCACGGTGACCGTTATTTCCCGTACTCAAACCTCAGCCAGGATGATGCCAGGCGAGAGTGCGGAGGTGCTGGGGCCGGGGGTGCGGGTATATGAAGGCGATCCGTTCCTGGAGATTGCCGCCACTGACCGCGCCTGTGTGCGCATCGAAGTGGACGAGACTGATGTCGGCCGTATCCAGGTCGGCACGAAAGCGGAAATCAGCGGAGATGCTTTTGTAGATCGAAAACTCGACGGAGAGGTTGCAGAGATTCAGATCGCAGGCCGTAGAGCCGGACAGGGAGTGAGCCTCTTCCCGGTGACAGTGCTCATAACCTCGCCACTGGAAAAGGTGCGGATGGGTATGACCGCCGATGTAACATTGCAGCTGGTAGAATTGGAGGAGCCGGAGGAAGGACATGAGTAACCTGGAGATTGACCGCAGCCGAGCGGTTATATGTGCCTTGATTCCCAGACTATCAGCAATGCCATCTTGCGAAGAAAAGACTCAACCCCTGGTTGGCTAATCACAGGGGGCTGGAGGAATCAAGATGAAAGACACTGCATCACTTGCCTGGCAGGCGCTTTGGCGACATAAGTTGCGCGGATTGCTGGCAATTGCGGGTGTGGCCATCGGCATCACCGCCATCACGGGGATCATCTCCGCGGAGGCTTCCTGGGCAAAGGCGCTTGAGGAAACCTTCGCTCAACTGGGAGTGACGAAGGTCGCCGTCAATCCTCCTGCGGCCGATGCAGAAGCCATGCGCCGAAACCTCACATTGGATGATACTGATGCCATCCGTGATTCGTGCTCATTGGCGAGATCTGTGGTTCCGGTGAGTTGGGCGCGCTTGGGGATCAAGGTGGGAAGCCAAGTCTCCTCCTGGACGGTGAAAGCGGCCGGGCTGGGGATTGAAGAGGCCTGCGGCATCGAAATGCTTGCAGGACGGCCCCTGAGGAAAGCGGACTTGGAGGGCAAGTCTCCTGTCTGCTTGGTGGCTGCATCGCTGATTGATAGGGACTTTGCCGGCGTGGATCCCGTGGGGCAGATCCTGCGTATCGGCGGCCGCGCCTTCACGGTGGTGGGAGTGTTCCACGATAAGAGCGGGAACCATTCTTACCGGCGGGCGATGGTGGGCGAGCGCGCAGAAATATATATTCCGATCACCACCGCGCAGCGCATCCCGCAATTGAACGGAGTACACAAGATCATAGTGGAGGCGGATGACCAAGCGGGAGCGGCGACACAGATCAACACGCTGATGCGCACCAATCTGCGTGCGAAAGCAGATGCCGAGTTCACCGAATCCGCTGCTACGATGAGACAAGCCGCGCTGCGCTCACGTCATCGAGTTTCACTTTTCATCGGACTCGCCGGCATTCTCGCCCTGCTCGTCGCTGGTATGGGAGTGGCTAATATCCTGTTCGTCTCCGTCACTGAGCGCAGCCGGGAAATCGGGCTGCGTCGCGCCTGCGGCGCAAGCGCCTCGGTTATCGCCTGGCAATTCCTCGCCGAATCAGTCTTCTTATGTCTGGTTGGAGCCGTCGTAGGTATGGGCGCGGCGTTCGCGTTGACCCGCGGTTTCTTCGCGGTTGCGTTCCCGGATCAACTTGGGGCAGATAACCCCATCTATTCGACAGGTCCGCAGCAACTCGCCACCTTCCAACTTCCCGGCGCAGCACCGGAGTTGGCGTGGTCGGCACTGCTGGTCGCCGCGGCCGTCGCTGTGCTCACCGGTTTGCTCGCCGGCTTTCAGCCCGCATTGGCGGCGGCACAGATCCCTCCCGCCGAGGCAATACGCAGTAATCCGGTTCCGCGCTATCAACTGCGCAGCGCGCTGACGGTGTTGCAGTTGACCTTGGGAGTTGCGGCGGTTCTGTTACTCGTTTCTTTCTATGAAGGACGCGTGAGGACCGAGTTGACCGCAATGCGGGAGAGCCAGAGTTCAGATGTCGTGAGGCTGCAATTTGCAGAGGAGCTGCCGGGTTATTTGCCGAATAACAGTCTTCCCGCAATACACACGGGTTTGAGCGAGATCACAAGACTCCTGCAGAGACCGGATGAGTTTCGCGGCCTCCTGGAAGAGTTGACGCTATTCTCATATTTAGACCCTCGCATGCAGACCCAGGTGAAGGTACACGCCGGCGCAACCTATCTCAAGATCGACGGCGAACTGCCGTCAGTGTGCGGCACCGTGCCGAACTCTCTGAACATAGACATCGCCCACGCTCGCGAAGCTGATATGTTGCCCGAAGGAGCCGGTGAGTTGATGGCGGAAGGGGCTTTCTTCTCTGACCGTGACTTGGATGAGGCGCGCAGAGTCTGTGTGCTGCCTCATTCAGTGGCGACGAGCCTCTTCGGGTCCGGCAGTCCGGTTGGCAGGACGGTGACAATCGCGAGACGGCACTTCGAGGTGACCGGTGTGTTGTCGCCTTGGGTCGAGAAAGCGGGAGAGGTGTTCTTTCACACCCCGCGAAAACAGTTCTCCATCCTCATCCCCGCCACTACCTTTGCGCGGGAGATATATGACTTTCCGGACATGATGGACTGCCACCGCGATATGTGGGTTTGGGTTATCTTGCGCGCGAAAGATGTGATGCAGGGGCCGGCCGCCATGCTCCAACTGGAATCTGCACTGGAGTCTCGCTTGCGCCTGCCCAAACATATCCAACTGTATCCACAAGGCAGTCTGGTGGCTGCTGTCGATCTCGCCCACCGGCAGCGATGGGCGGAGCTGCGTGCCGGTGCAGGGGGTTTGGCCGCGCTCTTGATCGCCATCGTGGGCTTGGTCAATATGCTGCTCGTCTCTGTACATGAGAGCGTCCGTGAAGTGGGCCTGCGGCGCGCGCTTGGCGCTCTCCGGAGCCAAATCGGTTTGCATTTCATACGGGAAGGCGCGCTGCTGGCTGTAATCGGGACTGCCTGTGGAGTGATTCTCAGCCTGTTTGCTTCTCACTGGCTCGCGGGTCTTGTCGATCTGCCGACACATCTGCCGCTTAGGTGGATCTTGCTCTCAGGATTCGGCGCCATACTCGCCGGTTCACTTGCTTCTTGCGGGCCCGCGCTGCGCGCGGCAAATATCCAACCTATAGAAGCTTTACGTTATGAATGAAAGAATAAAAGGAGACTCACGATGACAGAAGACTGGGTTAAATCTCTGATCAAACTAAAGGACATCAAGAAAACCTACATGATGGGCAAGGTTCCCGTTGATGCTTTGCGTGGGACCTCCATGGAAATCCAGGATGGAGAAATGGTGGCGATTATGGGGCCGTCGGGATCGGGCAAAACGACCCTGCTCAATATCATTGGGCTGCTTGACGCTCCCTCTGTGGGGTCCTACAGGCTGCAAGATGACGAAGTTGCCAAACTTCCCGACCGGCGCCGCAGCCAACTTCGCAATAAGCGCTTCGGGTTCGTCTTCCAGGTCTATAATCTGCTTCCCCGGCTTACCGCAGTGGAGAATGTTATGATTCCGTTGATTTACGGCGGTACGAAAAAAAGTGAGCGCCGCCCCCGCGCGGAAGCGGCACTCGAAGCCGTGGGTCTGGCGGACCGCGGCAATCATCGCCCCAGCGAACTCTCCGGTGGAGAGCAGCAGCGGGTCGCCATCGCCCGGGCGCTGGTCAACGAGCCTTCCGTGATTCTCGCGGATGAGCCCACCGGAAACCTGGATAGCAAATCCGGCGCCGCCATTATGGATCTGCTTCAGGCGCTCCACAAAGAGCGCAAAGTGACCCTGGTGATGGTCACCCACGATCCCAACATCGCAGCCCGCGCCGAACGCACCGTGCACTTGCGAGACGGCCGCGTTGAGAACGCGGCGACACAGTAACCATCATACACTCTTGCGAAAGCAGGCCCAAGGAGGAGATTCGTTGAGCCGGATTCCTTCAGTCCGCCTGCAGGTTCTCAATGAAGCGCCAATCAATCCAAAGGGCGAGTTTGTCCTCTACTGGATGCTGGCCAACCGTCGGACCACGTGGAACTTCAGCCTTGAGAGAGCGGTGGAATGGTCACGTGAATTGGATAAGCCGCTGCTCCTCCTGGAAACCCTTCATTGCTGGCATGGCTGGGCGAATGACCGCATGGCGAGTTTTGCTGTGGAAGGGATGGTTGACACCGCCAAGCGACTGGAGGGTTCCGCCGCCTGCTATTATCCGTATGTAGAACCGGTCTTGGGTGAGGCGCAGAAGTTGCTGAAAGCGCTTGCCGACCGTACTTGTGTGGTCGTAACCGATGAGTTCCCCACCTCAGTTGTCCCTTCTCTTGCTGCAGATGCCGCAAGAAGCCTGTCGATTCGCCTCGAGCAGGTGGATTCAAATGGACTGTTGCCCCTGCGGGCGACGAATCAGGTGTTTCCAACAGCGCACTCATTCCGGCGATTTCTCCAGAGGACATTGCCTGCCGAACTGGATCAGTTCCCCAAGGCGAATCCGCTTGCAAAAATCCGTCTGCGCCCTCTGCGAAAGATTCCCAATGAAGTCCGCCGGAAATGGCCGACGGCTTCCGACCGGTTGCTTCGTGGAGACGGGAATATGCTGGCGAGTCTTCCCATTGGCCATTCCGTGTCTCCGGTAAGTACGCGGGGTGGCGCAAAGGCGGCGCAAGCGGCGCTCCGGCGGTTTCTCAAAGAGCGACTTACAAGATACCCTGAAGAACGCAACCAGCCCGAAGAGGAGGTTGTCAGCGGACTTTCGCCCTACCTGCACTTCGGGCACATATCGGCACATGATATCTTCACACAGTTGATGGCTCACGAGAACTGGAAAAAGAGCAGACTTGCTTCCAGAGCAACCGGCGGCCGCAGCGGCTGGTGGAGAGCGAGCCCGGCGGCGGAGGCTTTCCTGGATCAACTTATCACCTGGCGGGAAGTCGGCTATAACATGTGTTCAAAACGAACCGATTACGACAAATATGAATCACTGCCGGAATGGGCGCGCAAGACCCTGGCGGAACATCGCAGCGATCCGAGAATTCCGCTCTATGACCTTGAGGATTTCGAAGCAGGCCGCACCCATGATGATTTATGGAACGCGGCTCAAATGCAACTGGTCCGCGAAGGCCGGCTCCACAACTACCTTCGGATGCTGTGGGGAAAGAAGATTCTCCACTGGTCAGCAAGCCCGCAAGAGGCGCTGGCGATAATGATTGAACTCAACAACAAGTACGCCCTCGACGGCCAAAATCCGAACTCCTACAGCGGCATCTTCTGGATCCTGGGCCGGTATGACCGGCCGTGGGGACCCGTGCGGCCCATCTTCGGCAGTGTCCGCTACATGAGTTCAGAGAACACCGCTCGCAAGGTGCGGGTCAAAGACTACATCCGAAAATATGCGCCGTAATTATTTTTGGTTGCGCATTGAGTTGCCGAAAGATCACATTCCGTGTTCATGCTCGGAATGGTTTTCATCTGCCTCTCCGCCCCCGGCCTTTTCCGCCTCTTCCAGCGGCACGAGTTTCATTTTGCAGATGCTGCAGCGAGCATTCGGGTCCAGTGAAACCTGATCCTTGTGTTCCTCCATGGGGCAGGCATATACCGGTTTGTTATCGGGGTTTTCCAGTTCTCCGGCCGACACGGTATAGACCACTTCCTCCATTGGCGCCTGTGCTGTTGAGGCGCCGGTTGGCTGAGGTGCGCCGGATTCCGTTTTTCCTGCGCAGCCGATGAGGGCGAAGGCGGCGATACTCACTACCGCTAAAAGACAAATCGTCCTCAGAAGATATGTATTCATCTTGCCTCCTTTATGTGGCAGTGTATGTTCTTCAATATGCTCGTTCTTGTTTCCACTGTCAATGGTCGAAGAATGTTTGGTGTGCCTGTATCATGGCGGGAGGCTGTCAGGTGAAACAAACCCTCACTCCTCCGGGGAGTGGCGCGATACCTCACGCCCTTTCCACATCATATAGATGGCGGGGATCACCGCCAGGGTAAGTATCGTGGAGGAGATCATCCCACCGATCATCGGAGCGGCGATGCGTTTCATGACATCCGCCCCGGTCCCCACGCTCCACATAATCGGCAGCAGCCCCATCATAATCGCCATTACGGTCATGACTTTGGGCCTTACCCGCTGTACCGCTCCCTCGATAACCGCATCCTCCAGGTCGGCGATGCCGCGCATCTGGCCGGCATTTTTCACGCGGTCATAGGCCTCATCCAAATAGACGATCATCACTACTCCCGTCTCCGCCGCCACTCCGGCGAGTGCGATAACCCCCACCCAGACTGCTGTACTTAGATTATAGTCGAGGAAGTGCAGCAGCCAGAAACTTCCCACTGCCGCAAACGGCACCGACAACAGCACGATTCCCGCCTCCGCCACCGATCCGAAATTCATAAACAGCAGGACGAAAATGATGATCAGGGTCAAGGGCAGCACTATCCTCAGCCGTTTGGCGATCCGCTGCATCGCCTCGTATTCTCCCGTCCAGGTCAGATACCATGGCAGCACCGGCCCGCCCAGAAGCAGTGCCGCCGCAAAGACGATGAATGTATCCCGGATGATTTGTAATCCCTCCGATCTGAAGCGAATGAGAAGCCAGACCGTGAGAAGTATGACGAGAATCAGCGAAATCGCCTTCGCTGCCAACAGGTGATGCTTGGTCACCATTTTCAGCATCTCATTGAGGATCAGCAGCACACTGGCATTCTCCTGCCACTTTCGTAGGTACACGCTCAGTCCGCCAAAGATCGAAAGGCCGCCACCCAGGAATGGCATGACCACCGCCAGACAAGCACCCACTACCCAAGTCAGGTATCGCCAACCATATCGCCTTACCAGGAAAGGCAGGGCCAACAGCCCATAGCCCTTGGTCATGATTGACAGGCCCAGCGCAATGGCGGATCGGGAGAGAGCGCGGTTATCGGATGAGGGCATCAATAG
>WVXJ01000141.1:0-406 GCA_011773575.1 Armatimonadota bacterium
CGATGGGGACTCTCGCCCGCGACGAGCCTGTTACCCCCGGGGTAATTTTTCTGTCATATCCAGCCCCCATCAATAGGGACATGGATGTTCGCTAAGCCCGGCTTTCGCCTCTGAATCCCTTGCTGTGGAGGATTCAGTCAGACCAGCTTTTGCCTTTGCATTCTACGACGGGTTTCTGTCCCGCCTGAGCTGATCTTTGGGCCCCCTCGATATTTTTTCGAGGGGGTGCCGCCCCAGCCAAACTGCCCATCTGCCGTTGTTCCAGCGCCGAAGCGCCGGTAAGAGACACGGATACGAAAGGGCGGTGTTCCATTGGCGCCTCCCCCAGTCCCCGGAGAGACTGGGATTAACGGCTCCCGCCTACACTCTGCATCCGCAGCCATATCCCAGCGACAGGCTGCAGTAA
>WVXJ01000141.1:544-1290 GCA_011773575.1 Armatimonadota bacterium
AGGTACCTGTACTGGCCAGGATTCAGAAGCCGTTCACACCCTTTCGGGCTTGCGGCTTCCTGTGTTTTTATTAAACAGTCGGGACCCCTTTGTCACTGCGACCTGCAGTCCCAGCAAAAGCCAAAACCGCAGGCACCCCTTATCCCGAAGTTACGGGGCTAATTTGCCGAGTTCCCTCGCTTGGTGTGCACCCGACACGCCTTAGGTTCCTCGCCTAGGGGCACCTGTGTCGGATCTGGGTACGGTCGCGGAGGATCCTTCCCAACACCCTTTTCAAGGGCTCCAGAGATTGGCTGAACCACCCTAAAAACGGGCGGCTATTCCCGCTTTCACCTGGTTCTCGCCATTACGGCACTCCCCAAGTTTATACGGTTAAACAAGGCGACAGCCTTGCTCAGCCTACCCCGAAGCGTCAGGTGTTGGGCTTGCGTTGCCGCGTGTACCTCCGTGGTGCAGGAATCTTAACCCGCTTCCCTTTCGGCTAGGTCGGTTAAGACTAGCCTTAGGACCGACTTACCCCCAGCTGACGACGCGTTGCTGGGGAACCCTTGCCCTTNNTTCTCACCCCTCTTTGCTGTTACTACCACCGGGATATGCAATCCCGAACCGGTCCACCGGACTTCACAGCCCGGCTTCCGCCCAGTCGGGACGCCCTCCTACCGGATTGCAGCACTAAGCTGCACCCTGGGGTATCGGCGGCTGGCTTAGCCCCGTCCATTTTCAGGGCCGTCAGCCTCGGCGGGTGA
>WVXJ01000047.1 GCA_011773575.1 Armatimonadota bacterium
ATGTCGCGTACGATATGGTGATCGGTTTCGAGCGCTTCGGCCAGCCCGGGATGATCGGCCAGAAACTCGGCCCGGTCCTTTTCGTTTTGCTCGCGGCGGAGCTGCGTTGCGATGGCCTGGGCGCGGCGGCCGGCCTCAAGCTCAAACGCGGACCGGTCGACCAGCATGCCGTATTTGCTACCGCAGATATGGCCAAGGTGGATGTGCTCGCCGGTCGGGATGTGCTTCCAGACTTCGCCGTAGACAAACCGCGACCCGCAGGCGGTGCACTTGCCCGTATTCCCGTGCTCGGCCCACTTGACCTTGGCAATGTGAAGGAGCCCAACCACGCAGCACATGCCGTCGGGGCGGTGCTCGCCGTTGACCCACTTCCCGTCCGCGTCCTTGTGTCGACCGTCGAGCTCGCAGTTCACACGGAACGAAGGGACTGGCCAGTTGTCCTGAGTCGTGGCTAGATTGTAGTGGAGCACGTGTTCGTACTCGCCAGGAACGATCGCGCCTTTGCGGTGAGGGTCTGTACGTTTCATGTTGGTCACCATGGTCTCCTCCTACAGGCTTAGGGCCAGTCCGGTGGTCCGCTCAAATACCGGGATCAGCCGCTCGCAAAAGATGTGCGGCACGATGGTCTGATTTCGCAGGTCCCACTTGACCAGCCGGCCGAACTCCATGGTGTAGGTGTCGTCGCCGTGCAGCGTTACCTTGCAGTAGTTCGGCCCCTTGCGGTTCTTGAACTTGAACTGGACCGACCGCGCGTCGAACAGGAAGTCCCGCGCCCCGGTCATGGCCTGCAGACGACCGATCCCGCCGAGCTGGTCAATGATCGTCTTGGCTACGTCGTCGTTGGTAACGACCTGCCAGCCCATGAGATTGCCGCGCGCCAAGTCTTCGGCCACCAGCGACTTGGACTGGTATGACTCTCGGCCTTCTTCGTCCCTCAGTACCAGCCAGCGACCCTCGACCCGCACGAGGTCGTAAACGATCCGCGGGGTAACAGCATTCTCGTAGCCCAGTCGGGTATGTCCGGGTATGAATTCCATGGCGTCCTCCGTCCGGTCTGTCTGGCTGTTGTTCGTTGCGTCGGTCATAAGGCTATGTAGCACCTGCTACACAGGCTGACAACCCCCATTCGGTCGATTTCTTCCAACTGGCCGTAATCGTTGCGTTCTTAGTTGGAAAAAATCCGCTTGCCCAACCTACCCTGCCCGACCCCGGTGACACGTCCGCGCGATACCACAGACCCACTCGACGTACGTTGCCGCCGCTTCCTTGGCGCCGTGTGACTGACGTAGCCCGCGAGGATCGGCGTTGTAGAGGTACCGGGCAAGCACCTCGATCTTGCTCAGGGTCGTCTCGACGTCGTCGGCCGGATCGAAGTGCTGCGCCGCCAGGGCGAGCAGTGCCGCGGTTGACTTGGTCTGTGCGGCCTGACGTGCCGCGTCGAAATGTTTGTGGCTCATGGCTTCCCTCCGTTGGTACGCTGGCGAGACGCG
>WVXJ01000046.1:0-2244 GCA_011773575.1 Armatimonadota bacterium
AGGGCGGAGTTTGATGCCATAGGTGTTCGCCAGGCTCGCGAAACTCTGCAGCCAGGTCCAGTTGAAGGCGTCGTCAGTCGGCTCATAGTCATCCCAACCGACGGACATGATCAACTCATCCACCCCGAGGTCATTCACCAGGGCGAAGTCAATGGCGACGTCATTCAGGTCATGACCATTGTCCCAGTCCTCTCGGGTGCTAAAGGTGACAGTCCGGGTGATCACGGACGGGGGTGGCGGTGGCGGTGGCTTGCCCGCTTCGACCAACGCGTTCAGTGCCACTACCATGAAGGCACAGAACACGAGACAGAACACAAACCTCACAGTACTTCCTTTCATCTAATCTTTCTCCTTGTCTTGTCTTTTTGTTAGATTACCAACCAGCATCCTGCCGGGTCCTTCCTCCTTCCATCGCTATTTCTCTTCTCATTCACCTCCTTTCTGTGAGCCTCAGGCTCATCTGATATTGAATCGGTCTGGGAACCCAGCGTTGGTTTTTAGATTTTGACTGCGCAGTAATGTTCTCTCCCTGCAATGGAATCAATCAGGGCATCGTCCGCGTCAGAGACGTAATGAAACTAAAGGGAAAGCGATATCGGGAAACAAGAAAAGACGCAAGGAGGTTACCAACAAATGAAAAGCAGCGAATCGCCGCTTTGCGCGAGCGTTTCGCTGCACTAGGTGTCGCAGCCAGACCCTGCACGGGCCGCTACCGGCTATTCGGGATCTACCACTTGAGACTCTGTTCAAGCCCTGACACTTCCATCTAAGAGTTCGGTGTGGACGCACAACTTCAACAACTTATGACATCGCTGTCATTCTCGCGTGTCAAGGACAACCTTTGAGTCATTCAGTCTGTCTGGGATACTGCGATGTATACTGCGAGGTTTCTAAGCCTGAAATACCACTACTTCACTACCTCCTACCAAAATGCGAGAGAAAGAACATCTCACTTCGCACTGAATGCGATATAAGATAGCATAAGCAAATCTGGCTGTCAAGCGTTCGGCAAAAACAATCACTTTTTTCACATCGGCCTTGCGGCCGCTATCTTGCGGTTTGCTCAGCCTGTTATCCACAGTTTCCTGTGGATAAAGGGCGGCTCCACGCACGGAAAGCCTCTTTTCCCCGGCGATGCCCCGACAACAGTCGAAGTCAATCCGGCGGTCGGGGGTCAAAGAAACAGGGCCCGTCGGGACGGGCCCTGTTCTTAGGCCGCTAAAACTCGACTGCTATCGTTGCCGTGGTGTGGGCTTAGGGTGCGGTTCCTATCTCGAAGACGCGGACCACATCATTACCATCCAGTTGGATGTTGGTGATGGTGGTGCCATCGAAGTAGGAGGACCAATCCGTTGAAGTCCCGTCAAGGTTCCACAGTGTGCAGTCGTTGGGATCCCCCGCTGTGGTCAAGTCGGCCTTACAGGTGACAGTGTTGCTCCTGTCATAGACAACGAGAATCTGGCTGACATCACCGGCGCCCTCATCACGCTTGATTAGACGGTGGTATTCGTTGCGGAAGCGTCCCGATGTAGCCGTAAGGGTAACCTCATGATTCTCCGGTGTGATGATGGTTTCGTCATCCAGCAGGGCTACCATCATCTTAACGGCGTTGAAGGCCAGCTTCTTGGTGCGGTCGTACTCGCACAGCCCGAGGTAGCGTACGTCCTCAGAACCAATGACCGGCGAGTTGGGATCGAGGTCCTTGATCTCATAGGCGTCATAGTGGTCTATTTCGCCCAGGCTGTCGTCCGAGGCGAAGAAGTGTGCAATGGCCCGCACAAAGTAGGACCGCTGCATCGCCTCAGTCCGGTCCAGAGTGGAGTAGCCGTCCTCATTCACCCAGATAGGTTCGCCGTCACCATTGTTGTTGACGGTTGGCACGAACCAATCCGTATACTGGCTGTCAAGGTACTCCTCCACTTTATCCCTCTGCGGATTCCACTCTGCATAGCCGTGGAAGGGCACAATCTCGTAATACTGTTCGAAAGTGCCCTCGGTACAGGCATCAATCGCCTCATAGTGGGGCCAGACCAGACCTCCCAGGACTATGTCCGGGTGGGTCGTGTACACCGCGTCAATGGCGTCATGGGCATTCTGCACGAGTGTCTTGTACTGGGCGAAGGTGCCATCCCACCACAACGAGTCATTCCACTCGTTCCAGACCTCAATGGAGACAACATTGGAGTGGTCGTCCATCTGCCCGGCGAGTTCGTAACAGAATTCATACCACTCATTGTAGTCACT
>WVXJ01000046.1:2277-2802 GCA_011773575.1 Armatimonadota bacterium
TTCAGCCAGGTCCAGTCGAAGTTGTCATTGGTGGGTTCATAGTCATCCCAACCGATGGACATGATCAACTCATCCACCCCGAGGTCGTTCACCAGGTCGAAGTCCAGGGCGACGTCATTCAGGTCATGACCCTTGTCCCAGTCCTCACGGGTGCTCATAGAGATTTGCCTGGTGATAGGATCCGGTGGTGGTGGCGGCGGTCCGCCGGCTTGAACCAACGCGCTCAGCGCCACTACCATCAGGGCGCAGAACGTCACGCAAAATACAACCCCCACAAAGCTTCTTTTCATCTGGTTCTTCTCCTTAGTCTTGTTCTTTATTGGGTTACCAACCAGCATCCTGCCGGGTCCTTCTTCCTTCCATCGCTATTTATCTTCTCACTCACCTCCTTTCTGTGAGCCTCAGGCTCATCTGATATTGGATACGACTGGAAACCCAGCGTTGGTTTTTAGATTTTGACTGCGCAGTAACGTTCTCTTCCAGCAAAGAAATCAATCGGGCATTGCCCGCGACAGAGGCGTAATG
>WVXJ01000046.1:2957-4129 GCA_011773575.1 Armatimonadota bacterium
CGAAGTTTCTAAGCCTGACATACCACTACTTCACTACCTCCTACTTAAGATGCGAGAAGAAAGACATGGGATCTCACATGAAATGCGCCATACTGTATAGCACAAGCAAGGCTAGCTGTCAAGCGTTCGGCAAAAAAACAATCACTTCTTTCACACCGTCCTTGCGGCCGCTGTCTTGCGGTTTACTTAGCCTGTTATCCACAGTTTCCTGTGGATAACTCCGCCATCACAACCTCTTCCGAACCACCAAGACGGGCTTATTCCGGTCTGATTTCGAATATCCACACGTGGCCCGGGGATAAAGGAATATTGGATATGGTGGCGCCGTCGAAATCAGTCCATGTTTGTGAAGTCCCGTCCAGATTCCACTTCGTGCAGGTCTTGCCGACAGCAGGAAGACTCACGTCGCAAGTGAGAGTGTTCTTCTTGTCATAGATGAAGAGAACCTGACTGCCATCGGAGATCTTGAAAAGATACTTGTAGAGTCTGCCGGCTTCGCCGGAGGTGACAGCAACTGTCACCTCATTGGTGGCCGGAATCACCTTCTTCTTGTTGAGCAAATCACTTACCACATCCAGAGTGTAGAAGGCCAACTTCGGTTTGCGGTCGGGGAAGGTGGTGATTCCGAGGTGATGGTTGTGGTCATCTCCGATCGCCTTGACACCTGGATTAAGGTCTTTGATTTCATACCAGCCTAAATACTCGATTTCTGCAGTGGAAAGAAAGACAGCAGCCGCCCTTGCCAAGTAATTGGCTTGCTGTTCCTCCGTGCGGTCAAGTGTCGAATAGCCGATTTCGTTTATCCAGACGGGCTGGCTCCCGCCTACATTCTTCTGCGGGAGGAACTCTTCGTAGTACCAATCGCCATAAGCGTGCTCGACTGGTGGAATTCGATTACGCCACCAGGTTTCGGCATAGCAGTGGCCGGGGACGACATCATAATATCGTCCGTAGCCGGCCTCGGTAATATCTTTAATCCAGCGGTAACGGGGCCGAGCGAAGCCTCCGAGAAGTATCTGTTTGTCAGGGTCGGCGGCGCGTATCGCCAGTGAACCTTTTCTGAGCAATTCCATATACTGGTCAATCGTGCCGCTCCACCATCCTTCTGGTCCCATGAGATCCTCTTCATTCCAGAGTTCCCAGGAGAGGATATTGGGGTGGCGTTTCATCGC
>WVXJ01000046.1:4145-18400 GCA_011773575.1 Armatimonadota bacterium
TCCGCTGCCCGCCCAAGGAGCCGCGTAACAGATGTAGGGGCGGAGTTTGATACCATGTTGCGCGGCGAGTTCCGCAAATTCGTGAAGCCAATCGAAGTCATACTTACCGCGCTCCGGCTCATAGTCATCCCAGCCGAAACTTACCCGCAGTTCGTCAATGCCGAGTTTGTTCAGCAACTGGAAATCCAGCGCGATATCTTCCAGATCCTGACCGTTATCATAGTCTTCACATAAAGCAAAGGTAACAACTTTGGCGGCGGGGGCATCTTTGGCAGGACATACCGCGCCCAGGTTTAACAACAATATGCAGCAAATCCCAAGGCAGAAACTCGTGCGTATGAACTCTGTTTCCACGTCTCTCTCCTAGGTACTTTCCGGGGTGATAGGCTAGTTATGAGCGAGGCGTTCCACACGTAGAAGTCATTGAGCAACCCGTACGGAGAAGCGTCTCAATCGCAGAGAGTTTAACACAACCGAGAGGGAACTAAAAGCCATGGCAGCCGCTGCGATGATGGGGTTAAGTGTAATGCCGAAAGCGGGATACAGCAGACCCGCGGCAACAGGGATGGCTACGACGTTGTAGAAGAAGGCCCAGAACAGGTTTTGGCGAATGATGTGCAGCACCCGCCGTCCCAGGGAGATGGCGGCCGTGACTCCTCCCAGACCGCTGCCGATGAGAGTTACCGCTCCCGCCTCAATGGCGACATCGGTGCCCGAGCCCAAGGCTATTCCCAAATCCGCCTGCGTCAGCGCCGGAGCATCATTGATTCCATCTCCTACCATGGCCACCTTTTTCCCCTGCTGCTGGAGGGTCTTGATGGCGGCGGCTTTATCTGCCGGTAGGACTTCTGCCATCACCTCGGCAATGCCGGCCTGTCCGGAGATGGCACTGGCGGTCTTCCAGTTGTCTCCGGTGATGAGTGCGGAATCAAGCCCCAGCCGGCGCAGAGCCTCTACCACTTTCTTGGCCTCAGGTTTGAGGGTATCGGCCAAGGCGATGAGGCCGACTATCTTCTCGGAGGCCGCTACCAGGCTGACGGTCTTTCCTTCCTCGGAGAGGCGGATAATCTCCTCTTCCAGTTCAGTCGTTGAGATGGATTGCTCTTCGAATAATCGCGGCGCGCCGACCCGGATCTCGCGGTTGCCGACATCTGCAATGACACCATTGCCGGCGAGCGCGCGGAACTCCTCGACGGCGGGAAGATGCAGTTCTCTTTCTCGGGCCGCCTCTACAATGGCCTTGCCCAGGGGGTGCTCGGAAAAGGTTTCTGCGGCGGCAGCGAGTCGCAGCAGTTCATTCTCGCTGAGACGGTGTCCCGCCGATTCTCCGAGCGGGATTATATCGGTCACCACCGGTCGGCCCTGGGTGAGGGTCCGGTCTTGTCAAATACCACGGTGTCGAGCCGGCCCACGGCTTCCAGGCCCTCCGCGGAACGGAAGAGAATGCCCATCTCCGCGCCTCTTCCGGTGCCTACCAATATCGCCATGGGTGTGGCCAGCCCCAGCGCACAAGGGCAGGAGATGATGAGAACGGAGACGGCGCTGATGAGAGCGATGCGGAAAGCGGGAGTGGGCCCGAATGTCATCCAAAAGACGAAGGTAAGGGCGGCCACGACAAGTACCACCGGAACGAAGATCCCTGCCACGCGGTCGGCCAGCCTCTGCACGGGCGCTTTGGAGGCCTGCGCTTCCTGCACCAGACGGACAATCTGGGCCAGTACTGTCTCCGCGCCCACCCGAGTGGCGCGCATCTTAAAGGCTCCGGCCTGGTTCAAGGTTCCCCCGATGACTTCATCCCCCGGGCCTTTTTCCACTGGCAGGCTTTCGCCGGTCACCATTGCTTCATTGAGGCTGGATTCGCCCTGTGTGATCTCGCCGTCCACAGGGACTTTCTCTCCGGGGCGGACAAGGAGAATATCATCCGGCACTAACTGTTCCACGGTCACTTCTTGTTGTTGTCCCTCCCGGATGATCGTGGCTTTGGCGGGCTGCAAATCAAGCAGGTGTCTGATGGCGGCCGAACCGCGGCCCTTGGCGAGGGCCTCCAGGTAGCGGCCCAGCAGAATCAGGGCGATGATGGCGGCGGCGGTGTCGAAGTGGAAGCCCGCCTGTTGCGCCAGAGAAGGAATGAAAACGGCGACGAGGCTGTGGAAATAGGCGGCGGAGGTGCCGGTGGCGATGAGTGTATTCATGTCCGCGCTGCCGCGCCGTAAGGTATGCCAGGTTCCAACGTAAAACGGGCTGCCACACCAGAACTGAACCGGTGTGCAGAGGAGCAAAGAAAGCAAGGCAATCGCCGGCTGTGGAAGGCCCAGCGGTAGATGCGGCAGCAGCATGAGTAATATCGCTGCGGTGATGGCGAAAATGAGCCGGCCTCGCAGACGCCTGATTTCAGCAGTTGGCTCCGCCAGAGCGGTGACCGGAGATACCTCCGGCCGCGGTTCGCCCGGTTGGTAGCCCGACTGAACAACCGCGTCTTTCAACTGCTCACCTTTCACCTGAGCGGGATCGAATTCTATCCTCGCCTGTTCGGAGACAAGATTGACCGTGGCATTGATGACTCCAGGGAGAGATTGGAGACTCTTTTCGACCTTACTCACACAAGAGGCGCAGTGCATGCCGGAGATGGGAAGATAGTTTACGACGGTGTTCGCAGTCTCAGCGTTTGTGCCGGACGGGTCATCTTGTTGAGAACTCATCTTGAGACTTTCCCTTCCATATCCCGGTCAGGTTAATCAGGAGAAGCGCTATTCGTGGAGAGCAACGGCTTTTTCGCTTGAGGGACTTATGCGCGCGGCGAGTTGACGGCTGGCCTTGAGGAGGGCCTGAGTTACGGGCATATCCAGATAGAGTTTGGAATCATCAATGGGGAGAAAGATCCTGTCCGCCAAAACCTGTTCAGTATCGCTTAGAGAAGTCTCTGCCGCGGTGGAGGTATCGGTCATTGCCGCGGAAAGACTGACAGTGGCGAGAGCGTCGGCTCCGTAATCTCCCAAAGTCTCCTTCACCTCTGCATCTATCTGATGGACTGTGATTACCAGCAACTTGTCAGCGCGGTCCCTCCTCTTCAAATCGGAGAGTTTCGGGTCTCGCTTGTCACCCGCTCTGCCTTCCCCTCTGACATCATACTTGCCGGCAACTTCAATCTCGTGGGAGAGCATGCTGCGGAAATCCTCTCTCCATTTGTTGTCCCAGAGAATCCCCTCCTCATCCACAACTCTCACCGCAATCCCGGGACGGGTCTTCAGTTCATCTCTGGAGAGATGAGGCGGCTGCCAGTCGAGATCGGCGGCCTTATCCACCGTGCGCCGCGGTGTATTCCGGGCCGGAGTCTTATCACTTTCCAGTGCCTCCAGCCGGTCCTCACGGCTGGAGAGCAAGGGGTGGGTGGAGAAGATGGTGCCGAAGATGGGGTCTTTCTTGTCCTCGCCGAGTTTGCTGAGCGCGGTTACCGCGGCCTCGGCATCAAAGCCCGCCTTTCTTGCCAACGTGTAGCCACCGAAATCTGCCTCCCTCTCCATTTCCCGGCTGTATTTGGTGTACAAAGCCGCAGTGCCGGCATCCGCCACTGTCTGCCAGCCGCGGCTGGCCTTGGTGGAGTGAATTATGATTCCGGCGAGGATTTCATAAAGTTGCGCCTGTTTTGCCTTTTTCAGTTTCCGCTCGTGGTGGCGCTTGTCAATATGGGTTATCTCGTGGGCCACAACAAAAGCGAGTTCATCGCCGGTGAGCATCTCATAATAGCGCCGGCTGATGAAGGCGAAGCCCCCGGGCAGAGCGAAGGCATTCAATTCCTCGGTATCCTCCAGCACCCAGAACTGCCAGGGAAGGTCTTTGCGCTCTACATGCTCCTTCAGAGCATTTCCCACCTCGGTCAGTGCCGCCTCCCGGGTGAAACCCACGGGCCGCAGTTCGGCCAGCACCTGGCGGCCGATCTTAATCTCATCTCCCTGGCTCATGGCGAATGCCAAAGAAGGGAGCAAACTCAACAATAACAGCACGCTCAGCGCACGGAATGTATATCTCATTACCACCTTCCCAGAGACATTCTACCCTGTTGAAGGTTCCCTTTCTGACAAGGTTTTGCGCAAAATTATCCGGTGCAAGGCCATCCTATGACGCGAGAGAAACCATGTCAAGGCGGCCCCAGCAAGTCTTCGTGTTGAATAGGTCCCAAGAGAACGCGGCAGGAAGGCTCCTCCGCTGGCAGAATTGATACTCTTGGCAAGGTTCTTTGCTACTTACCACAAGAGGTGAAAACGGATGCGATTTGCGATTATCGGTGGAAGCGGTTTCTATGATGCGGGCGAGGAAGTACTGGGCACCCGCACGATTTCCACCCCCTATGGTGAGGTGCAGCTGGACATTCTCAAGACAGGTGAGGAGGAAGTTGCTTTTCTGCCGCGTCACGGCAAAGAGCATACTGTCGCTCCCCATCGGATTAACTACCGCGCCAATATCGCGGCATTGAAGAGCCTCGGGGTAGAGAATATTCTCGCCTCCGCCGCGGTGGGATCGCTGAACTCTGAAATGAAGCCCGGCGAGATTGTGCTGCCGACACAGTTTCTCGATTTCACCTGGGGAAGAGCCTCCACCTTTTCCGAAGAGGGTGAGGTGAGACATATTGATGTGAGTGAGCCTTACTGCCCCAGCCTGCGCCACAGTCTGCTAATGTGTGCACTAAGTAAAGACCTGGTTGTGCATCCCGAGGCGACCTATGTCTGCTCCCAGGGGCCTCGCTTCGAGACCCCTGCGGAGATTACCATGTTTCGCCGCCTGGGAGGGGATTTGGCGGGGATGACGGGTGTGCCGGAGGTGGTGCTGGCGAGAGAGGCGGGCATATGTTATGCCGCGGTCGCGGTTGTTACGAACTGGGCGGCGGGAACAGCCGAAGAGCCGCTCTCACATGAAGACTTCTCCGCGCTCGCCGAGGAACGCATGGCGATTGTACGGGAACTCTTCTACGCACTCATCGGCACTTATGACAAGACTGACTGCCCATGCTGCCGGCCCACACAAACAGAATGAGACAGCCTGAGAGTCCCTCCAATGATGATCAAGCGGCGGCGCGGTGGCTCTCCCTTTCCGGTTTGCCAAACATCACACCCACCGTGCTGGCGCGGCTGTTTCGCCGCCTCGGTTCCGGAGAAGCCATATTCTCCGCTTCCCCGGAACAATTGCGAGAGACAGGGCTTGATCCCGCAAAGGTAACTTCAGCAAAAGAACTATGTGAGGCGATTCTCCACCAGATTGAAGATTTCTCGGAAGATGGAATCGAGGCCGTACCAGTTGAATCTCCGCGCTATTCGCGGGGGTTGTTGGATTTGCGCACCCCGCCTATGGTCGTCTTCACTTCCGGTGAGGTGCGGCCGGAGGATACCCGCGCCATTGCCATAGTCGGCACCCGCGCTCCTTCCGCGAAAGGCCTGCAAATGACCAGGGAACTTGCCCGCCGCGCGGTTGCCGCCGGTTTTTGTGTGGTGAGCGGATTGGCGAGAGGAATTGATACCGCGGCCCACCAGAGCGCGCTGTTCGCGGGAGGCAGGACTATCGCCGTTCTGGGGAACGGCTTGTGCAATGTCTATCCACCGGAGAATGACAACCTCGCCTCCCGTATTCGCCGCAAAGGAGCATTGGTGAGCGAACTCTGGCCGGAAGATCCCGTCTCCAGGAGGAGCCTGCTGGCGCGTGATAGGCTGCAAGCGGCGATGTCTTTGGCGGTGCTGGTGGTGCAGGCCAATATCGGCTGCGGTTCTCTCACCACGGCGCGACATGCAATCTCCTGTCGCCGGCCGCTGTTTGCCATCCGCTGGCAGGAGGAACCGTTTATGACCGGTCTCGCTCGGCTGCGGCAAATCGGCGCGAAGGTTATCTCCAAAGACGACCTCGATGAAGTCTTCCGCACCGCCGACGCGGCGAAAACGGAAGGGCTTTTTTGAAGCATTCGTTGTAGGGAGATTTATGAAAAGATGGAATCCATCTCTCGATTCATACGACAATGAATGACGCTCATTCAATTATGGCAGATAAAGAACTTCTGTTGGCGATTGAGACCTCGTGTGATGAGACGGCGGCAGCGCTGGTGAAAGTGGAGGCGGGCCGGCTGCGGCTGGTCTCCAATGTGGTGGCCACTCAGCATGAGTTTCATGAGCGTTTCGGCGGGATTGTTCCGGAGATCGCCGCCCGCCGCCATGCGGAGGTGTTGCAGGCGATAATTGCGGAGGCGTTGGAGAGAGCCGGCGCAGGCTTTGCGGATCTGAACGCGGTGGCCGTGGTGAACGGCCCCGGGCTCATCGGCTCTTTGGTGGTGGGAGTGGCGGCGGCGAAAGCCATCGCCCTCGCCAGAGAAATCCCGCTGATAGGCGTTAATCACCTGGAGGCCCACATCTACTCCGCCTTTCTGCCGGAGGCGGGAGAGCCGCCCAACTTTCCACTGCTCGCTCTGATTGCCTCCGGAGGACACACCCACCTGGTGTTGATGAGTGAGCACGGGCGCTTTGAGGTCGTGGGCCGGACGCGGGATGATGCCGCGGGCGAAGCCTTTGACAAGGCGGGTAAACTTCTGGGTCTTGAGTATCCGGGCGGGCCCGCTTTGGCTGCTCTGGCGGACAGCACTAAGGAGACGGGAGTCGAGTTTCCGATTGCCGATATCCAGCCGCCAAAACCTCCACAGCGGGCGTGGGATTTCTCTTTCAGCGGAACGAAGACGGCCTTGGCCCGCCATGTGCGAGAACTCTCGGTTGAGCAAGTGGAGAAACAGAAAACAGCTTTGGCGGCGGGCTTTCAGAGCGCGGTGGTCAGAGCGCTGGTGGAGAGGACGTTCTCTGCAGCAGAGGAACTCGAGGTGGAATCCCTGGTTGTGGTGGGAGGGGTTGCCTGCAATCAACGGCTGCGTGATGAACTCTCTGCACGGGCGCGGGAGGTGAGAATAGGGCTGCATATTCCCCCACCTTGGCTCTGCACTGATAATGCCGCCATGGTGGCGAGTGCGGCGTATCATAAGGTGACGGCAAAGACCTCGGCGGGGGCCGGCACTCCCGCCCTACAAGTGCCGCCCGACAGACTGGACCTCGATTGTGATTCCTCTTTGCCGCTTCGCAGTTGGGGGTAGTCTTCCTATGGTAAAAAAGGAGTCCCGCCGTGACTTTTATCACTGAGGTCACAGCGGGACAGTTCCGCCCTTGACAAAGGAAGGCCGCAAATCCTCTGTCATATAATTATTCCACGCTTCATCGGTTGATAGGAGATGGCCGGCAAAGGCGTCGTGAGCGGGCAGAAGATTCTGCCGCGAAGGGCCGTAGATTTCTTGAATCATATGGAAAGGCTGCCGAGCGCTTTTTCAGCCCTCACCGTGTGCCTTCACCTTCCACCAGACCCAGCGCAGGAAAAGGACTGCGGCAATAGCAACGAGGGTCATGCCGGTGGTGTTGTCCGCTCGGTCGGGGTTATCGATTTCCTGGAATGGGGCTATGAGGATGAAGAGGCTGAGCGCGCCGGCGGCCAGCGCAAATCTGTGGTGATCTGACCAGGCGGCTCCATTGCCGGACATTGCCAGCAAGCGCCGGGCTACCAGCGCCACCAAGGCCGCACAGATAAGCATTGTGATGAGTGGATGGACATTCGTTGCCGGCAAGCCCATGTTGATCAAGAATAGGGCGAAGATCCCCAGGAAGCCGGCAAGCCAGAACCAGCGAAGGCGCGGGACTCTTGTCTCCTTGGGGGCGAACAGCGGATGCGGCAGTGCGCGGGCAACGAAGAAGAGGATGACTGCGAGCAGCGCGGCGAGCAGATAGAGAATTGCCGGCGGATAATAGGGCTGACCGGGTGTGGAGCCAAAAGCGAGCAGTCCGAAAATAACTTCCGCGAACAAGAGGAGGGCCAATAATCCAAATATCCGTCTGCTGACCCATGATTGTGAGCGCTGTTCCGGAAATATAAGGTTAATCAAGAGAATGGGTGTGGCTATGCTGATTGTGGCGTGGTAGATCGTAAGGAAGAGTGACCATACCCAGTTGACACCCGCCCAGCGGCCATAGGTTCCGAGGATGCCTAGGTCAGGCCAATTCGGATCAAAGAAACTCTTGCACAACAGGCCCTCTTCAACGATGCCGTAGGCTGCACCCAAGACGAGGAGCGTAGCCCAGCCTTTGCCCCAGCGAAAGGTCAACTCCCTGATGAGTACGGCGCCGCCCCCATAAAGCACCACTACGAGGAGAAAGCCAAAAGGGTTGAGGAATTCGGCCGGAGGCATGGAGCTGGAGAGCAATTCCCCTACTGCAGGCGCCAGGAGTACGAGCGCCAGTGCTGGAGACCAGAAGCTCCGCTGTCTTGAGGATGACATCACTACGCCCCCCTTGCTATTGATTTATCGGGCTCCTGAATGGGTTTCGTCTGAGGAGCGGTCATTTCCTGCATTGCATTAACAGCCAAGGGCAGGCCGCCAAGTCATATTCAGTGGAGATGAGGCGCGCGGTG
This sequence comes from Armatimonadota bacterium, assembly GCA_011773575.1. Lineage (GTDB taxonomy): Bacteria > Armatimonadota > Hebobacteria > Hebobacterales > WVXJ01 > WVXJ01. The sequence goes on from WVXJ01000046.1 coordinate 12,621, forward strand.
TCGAAGGCCGCCGGCTCTCACTTGCAAGTGCACGCCGATGATTCCGACTGCGCTCACTTCATGTGAAGCAGGTTGAGGAAGTCTTCCGGATCGCTGGAGCAAGCCGCGGCAACTTCCGCGGCCACCATGCCCTTCACCACCAGATTCTTCAAAGCCTGGTCGAGGGTCTGCATGCCGAATTGGGCGCCGGCCTGCTGAACGGAGGCCAATTGATGGCTCTTCCCCTCACGGATCAGATTGCGCACGGCAGAGGTGGCGATGAGGAGTTCCTGCGCACATACCCGGCCTTTGCTGTCCAAGCGGGGCAGAAGCGTTTGACAAATGATCCCCTCCAGCACAGCCGAGAGCTGCAGCCTTATCTGTGTCTGCTGGTGAGGCGGGAAAACATCAATCATGCGGTCCACACTCTGTGCGGCGCCGGTCGTATGCAAGGTAGCGAAGACGAGGTGACCGGTTTCGGCCGCGGTGATGGCGGAAGCGATGGTCTCCAGATCTCTCATCTCTCCGACAAGAATAACGTCCGGGTCCTGGCGGAGAATATGTCTGAGGGCATTTGCGAAAGAGTGTGTGTCCGAGCCCACTTCCCGTTGTATGACGATGCTGAGGTTGTTCCTGTGGAGGAACTCAATGGGATCCTCGATGGTGATGATGTGACAGCGGCGAGACATGTTTATCTCTTTCACCATAGCGGCGAGAGTGGTGGATTTACCGCTTCCCGTGGGACCGGTTACAAGAACCAATCCCCTGGGCTTGTAGCAGAGAGTCTTTAAGACTGAAGGCATTCCCAACTCATCCAGGGAGGGAGGCTCCATGGGTACGGTTCGAAAAGCGGCGCCGATGGAGCCGCGCTGGAAGTGGAGATTGACGCGGAAACGAGAGAGACCGGGCACGCTGTAGGCGAAGTCCAATTCATGGGCCTGCTCGAACTCGGCGATACGCTCGTCTGTGAGAATGGCGTAGGTTATCTCCTGCGCTCTGGCAGGAGTAAGGACCTCAAAGTTGAGGGGGATAAGTTCACCATTGACTCTGAGCACAGGTGGTGACCCGACGCTGAGGTGCAGGTCTGAACCGTCCTTCTCCATGAGCGCCGCAAGCAGTTCGTCCACATGGAGGATCTCCTTCGCCTCATCTGCTTGTCTGGAGCCTGACTCTTCTTCTTCGAGAAGGGTGTAGAATCTATCCACCGCGGACTGGATCTCCCGTTCGCTGGCGAGCAATGGCTCAGGCTCAAAACCGGTCTGCGTCTTGATGGCGGCAATGGCGTCAATATCACGGGGATCGGCCATCGCTACGGCAATCCGCTGGCCCGCGCGCCAGAGCGCGAGCACGGAAAGGTCCGTGGCCATCCTGCGCGGGATAAGTGTCACAGTGGCAAGATCTACAGGGCAGGAGGACAAATCAACCGTCTGACAAGTGCTCTGCTGCTCCTCCTCCGCAGAAGAATCTTCCTCCTGAACTGTTGGCGGCTTTTTCAAGGTTTCAGTCATGGCTTTTCTTGCTCCCAATTGTCCTGATGTTCTGATTGATGGTCGGCCGCCAAGGCGAGTTCCTCCGGCAGGGCGATACCCTCTTCCTCGAGCATGGCGGTGAAGGCCTCTGCAAGGGCGGGATCGAATTGTCGCCCCGCCCCGAGGCGGATTTCGCCGAGAGCATCGTGCGGGACAACTCCCGGCGAATAGGGTTTTTCGGAAAGGATNNCGCCAGTCCGTCGGGATAGCCCTTGCCATCCCAGTCTTCATGGTGGCTGCGCAGCATCTCCAGGGCGCGCGGGTCAGGTCTGAGCGGACGGATAATCTCCTCACCGATGACCGGATGTTGTTCACAGGCCTTCTTTTCCGCGGCGGAAAGTTGCCCGGTTTTCAGAAGGATATGGTCGGGGATGCCGACCTTGCCCAAATCGTGAAGGGGAGCGAACTCCTCCAGCAAGCGGACTAGTTCCTCGGACACGCCCACCTGCTCTGCCAAGCGACAGGCGAGGCTGCTGACCCGCTGGGCGTGAGAGGCGGTATAGTTGTCTCTTGCCCCCAACAATTGCATCAGTGTCCGCAGGGTAGAGAGATAACTCTGCTTCAGTTCTTCGTGCAGTCTGGCATTCTCCAGGGTCTTTGCGGCCATGTTGCTCAAGGTCACAAGAAGGCTCATCTCCTCCGGGGAGAAGTCCGGCTGGCCCGGGCCGCGGGAGGCGGAGAGAGTACCCACCGTGTCTCCGTCAACCTGCAAGGGGGCGGATATTCTGGGGCCTGAGGAATGAAAATCAGATTGGAGTATTGCTTCTTCACCCTCTTGAATCGTCAAAACGGAGTCCCGCATCCTAAGTTCCATCCAGCCATGTCGAGGATGCAAGAGGGTGAGTGAATGTTCCTCCGCCTTCAGTTGCTTGGTGAGCCCCTCCACAGTAAGGCGGCAGACATGCTCCGCCTCCAATGAACCTACGAGTTCCGTGCTGGTGGAGCAGAGCGAATGCAGTTGCTGAACGCGTTCGTTCAGCCGGTTCATCGCCTCTCGCAAATCGGCGAGCAGCCTTTGGTTGAGGAAGCGCTGTTCCCGCTCTCGGGTGGCGATGTAGAGCACGGAGCACAGCAAGATTGTGCCCAGACCGCCGAAAAGAACTTTCTCCTCATAGGATTGAGGAGATTCTGTGGCGCGGCCCAGGAAGATGGCAAGAAACTGCCAGGCAGCCAATACAAAAAGACATAGAATGGCAATCCAAGTAATTTCCTTGCGCTTTATGTCTGCATCTACTGGATCACGAAAAACGCCCATTTTCACCTCTCATCCTTGAAGATCATGCTCCTATGTGTTCCCAGGAAATCTGCGCCCACTGCGATTTTCCCATTCCTGGCAAAGGAAGGCCGTCCCACACATCCGCATAGGTGACTCTTATGCCTCCATTGGTGATAACGGCGTCGGCCACTATGGCGCCGACTATTTCGACGCTGCCGCCGACCGCCACACTGCCTTCATCAACCACGCTGTGAGAATAGACCAGCCCCTCCACTCTGGTGTTGCCCGCTATCGTGATGTATTTGGGGCTTAACAGCACCAGGGCATCGTTCTCCGGCTGACTGGCAAGCACATCTCCGGTAACCTGGATGGAGCCGCTCGCCACTATCACCGCATTGCCGGAGTAGGTGCCGCTGATTTTGACGTTCCCGTCCACGAAGACTACGCCGCTGAGATTGTTCAGTTGTCCGGAGTTGAAGACGCGGTTGCCGACGATGGTCTGGGTGGCGATGGAGCGATAGTACTCCAAATCAATCACCGGCATGGACAGGGGCGTAATGTGTTCATATACATCGTTCGCGCTTATTTGGGGAGGGATCCAATTGGTCTCACCGGTGGTATAGAGGTGCCCGTCGGGGGACATGTCATAGGAAGTGCCGTTGAAGGTGATGTCGCCGTTGGCATAGATGTCGCCCCCCTCCCCAGTTGCGTTGGCGAAAATACCGCCCGCGCCGTTCAGGGTCAGTGGGCTGTCGGAAAAGATGGCCCCGCGAAAGACCCGATCCACTGCGGTCTGATTTAGGTAGTGCGCGGCCACCCTGATGCGAGCTTGCTGGCGGGTTCTGGTGATAGCGGTGGAATCGATCAACACCAGATCCGGAATCCCCTGATGGTTCGCGTAGACTGTGTAAGTGACGTTTCCATCTCCTGCAGAAAAGGTGTCTTGATACTGGCCTGTGCTGGCGAGTGTTTGCTGGATGTTGTCATAGTTCTCGTAGAGTTTTACCAGTGCCATATCGGCCCCCGCCTCGGCCAAGCCCAGAGCCTCATAGGCGCGCTCTTGTTTGCTGGCAGAGGCGAGATTACCCACTGCCTCTCGCATAAAAGCCACTCCCAAAGTAAGCAGCACCACCAGAGCGACGATGGCTATGATAAAGACCGAACCTTCTTCTCTTTTTCTCATCTCACCAACTCCTCTGGAGCTGGGACCCTCCACGGCAAAGGCATCCTCAGCCCGCGGCCGCTCGCTTAACGATTCCGCAGGGCGGTTTCGCCGACTATTGTGGCGGAGGTCTTCTTCCCGGACTCTTCCGCCTCCACTGTTATTGTGGTTTCCACCGAGTTCAGTCGAAAGATGTCGGGCCAGTAGATAAACGACGGCTTCGGTGTCCCGCCGGCATCAGGCGGGTTGTCCAGCAGATTCTCTACAACTATCTGGCGGCGGATTTCCGATCCATCCGGCGCGGTGACGACTCTCCACAACCTGTCGCCAGAAAGAGAGGGGGATCCCGCGGCATTGCCGCGGAAGTAGTTGACCTTGTTTCCCGTCACCAGATAGGGGCTCCCTTCACCGTCAACGGAGACAGTACTGAAATAAGTGCGCTCACCTGTGTCGAAAGCTCTTGCAGGGAGTTGCAGGGTAATGCCGCAGCCGCTGAAGGGATCCGGGAAAGGTGTGACGCTCATGGCTTCCCGTATATCCGGGCCCATTCGCCTCAGCGCCGACCAGGCGAAGATCTGCGCCCGGCTCTCGGAGATACCCCTTCTCCAAGTCTGCCCACAGGTGAAGTAGATGGCCAGAACTGCACCCAGCAAGCCCGCCAGTATGATGACCGACACCATCGCCTCCACAAGGGTGAAGCCCTTGCGGTTTCCTGAATATCCATCGCTTATCGTTGCCTTGCCCATTGATTTCGCCCTCTCCATTCTCAACTCTGAACTCTGAATTCTACGGATGATTGGCCAGCATGGACTGGAGACTTATCGTCCCCGGGGTAACGGAGCCTCCGCTCCAGGCGGCGTCGATGGTTACCACTTTGAGATTGGGATAGATGCCGCTGGACCCGACATAGTAGCGGATGTCAATAGTCCCCTGCCCCTCCGGCAATTCGGGCAGTGGAAAACCGACGCGGCCGGTCCCGTTGGATTGCTGTTCGAGAATGGTATAGCCCTGAGAGGAGGGAAATATCTCCGGGTCAACCACCGCGGAGCTGAAGCCGCCGCTGCGGAGTTTCTCCATCTCCTGCTGGGCGTGCTCGGAGGCGATGTTAAGTCTTCGGGATTTCACATTGGAGACGATTGCTCCAGTGAAGAGGATGGCAATGGCGGAGAGGCCGATGCCCAGGATGGCGATAACCGTAAGCAATTCGATGAGGCTAAACCCTCGTTGCCGCATTTTCTTTGCCTCTCATATCATATTGTTGGAAGTGAGGCGCTTCCAGAAATGACCTTTTCAGTGGAGAGAACGGGAGGTCGAAGGTGGGCGCACTTCCAACCTCCCGCTCTTCTTCTCACTGTTCGATTCGGCAAGCCGAATCACTCATTCCAAGTCCGGGCTCCTCGCTTTAAGCGATGGAGAAAGCGTCTGTCTTTCTTACCAAGCGCTGTAACTGGTTCCGTCGAGTGCCGTCAATGTTGAAGCGCTGTGTACGTCGCCGGTAGTTGCAGTGTAAGTCCAGTCTGCGGCGGCAGTGAACGGATCCTTCGGCAGGCCGCCATCGGGAGTCCGCAGATAAGGGCCCTGATAGCCCTGGGAGTCTAGGTCAATGCCTGTGCCACCTGTCCCGCTGGGAGCAGTAGTGGCCACCAACTGGTTGAGAGCGGCGGGGTAGTCGCCCATGTCCGCCTCAAACTGCTGAATGGCATTGCGCAACTGATGCAGGTCACCCTTCAGGGTAGCTTCCTTCGCTTTGCGGCCAGCACCGAGAAGTCTCGGAATTACGATCAACGCCAGGATGGCGATGACCACAATAACGATCAACATCTCGATCAGGGTAAAGCCGCGGTTGCCCTTCCGCAACATCCTATTCATCGGTTGAGTTAACCTCCGTTTCTTT
>WVXJ01000046.1:18420-18760 GCA_011773575.1 Armatimonadota bacterium
TTTCTTGATCTGCGCGGTCAACTTCTTGGAAAACCGCACTAATAGATTCTTCCACGAAGAAGAGGCTATTTTGAGATGGAAGGGGGAATCGGGGAAGTGTCCGGCTCTTCGCAACGCGACCCGCAAATCGCCATTTAAGGAGCCGGGTGCTCCGTGAGGCAGTGGTTCACTTTGTTTGGTTCTTGTTCTGCTTGAGTGAGTTTGGCTGCTTTTCTTCGGGAAGGGGCACAGAAGTCACCCTGCACACCTGGTTGCCGCCGTTTTGCTGGGCTTGCAGGAGTGCCTGGAGGCAGCGCTCCTCGAGGCCCGCTTCATCGGAGCCATCGTGTGGGAACACGGC
>WVXJ01000046.1:18789-32400 GCA_011773575.1 Armatimonadota bacterium
TGCCGACCCGTATGGGGCAAGAGCAGCCCGATCCTCCAGCGGCCCAACTGCGCTACAACGTCAACCATGCGGACCGCCTTCCGCGTTCGCAGGACGAGTTCCTGCATTGCGCTGCTGACCTCCTCGTCGCCGAGGTCGGCGGCACCATCGGGTTCCATGTAGAGGAGAGCGAACTGCTGGGGATAACGGCCCGCCCGCAGCACTTCCTGGCTGAGGGCCTGACGGAAGTAGACCTCTGGTGATTTGCCCTCCTCGGAATCGGCGGTGGGAGATGGGGGAGAGACGGAATAGAGTGCGGAGGCTCCCTGACAGCGACGCTCAAAGATTCCGGAGGGAGACGTCTGTAGGGTGATTTTGGACTGTGCTTCGAAGGCCTTCTTTAGTTTCGTCAGTGCTCCCCGCAATAGGTATGAAGCATAGTTGACGGAGATTCCGAGTTTGCGAGCTATCTCGGTTTGGTTGAGGTCCAGGTAGTAGAAATGGTAAAGGACCTTTTGTTCCAGGGGCTTCAGCCGGCTCATCGCCTGTTCTAGGAAGAGACGGTCCTCCACATCCAGCCCCGCCTCTCCGGCCAGAGGAACCAGCAACCGCTCCGCTTCAAATTTGAAATCTCCCTCATCGCTGTCTCTGCTGCGGGAGGTATCCAGAGAAGCCACGCGACTCCTCTGCTGCGCCTTGAGGGCTTCCCTTACCTGTTTCTCGGTGAGGTCCACGGCCTGGGCGATCTGGGCGAGAGTGGCCGGTCTTCCCATCTCGTGGGTCATCGCCTCTGCTGCGCGCGCGATGCGTGTGAGCCGCTCTTGGATCCACGCCGGTTCGCGAATTAGTTTGCTCTTATCGCGCAGATAGTGGCGAATCTGGCCGTCGATGAGGTGGGTGGCATAGGTGGCAAATTGCACGCCGCGCTTCGGGTCGAAGAGGTCCACTGCGTTTATAAGCCCCATCACTCCCTCAGAGGTGAGGTCCTCGGGAGATTCCCCCAGGCCCGTGAACTTCCTCGCCACCGCCTGCACGAGATAGAGATGTTGACAGATTATCTTCTCGCGGCTTTCCGCATCACCGTTCTGCTTCCAGGTCTGAAAGAGCCTCTCTATTTCTTGTTTCTCTTGTTCTTGAGCGGCCTTGCGGTCCGCCTGCGGCCCGGCGTGACTCGTCATCTTCACCCTCGTCTTATAGTAGTCCAGTATACAGTGCTTCCGAGCATACGGCTTATATTACCCGATTGAGCCTACCAATTCATAGATGGGGGAGATGACCGAGATGGCGATAAGAGCGACGATACAGCCCAATCCCACGATCATCACCGGCTCGATTAGGGAGGTAAGGCTTTTCAGAGTAGCATCCACCTCTTTATCGTAGAAATCGGAGACTTTCAGTAGCATCTGATCCAGGCGACCGGTCTCCTCCCCGACGGCGATCATCTGGGTGACCATCACCGGGAAGACGCGGCTGGAGAAAAGGGGCGCGGAAATCTTCTCCCCTTCTTTAATGGAGGCGCGAGCCCGCCCGATGGTGTCGGAAAGCACCCGGTTGCCGGAGGTATCGGCGACGATGTCCAAAGCCCGCAGCACGGGTACGCCACTGGTGATGAGTGTGCCAAAGGTACGCGCGAATCTGGAAACGGAACTCTTCATGACGAGGTCACCGAACACCGGCATGCGCAGTTTCATCCAGTCTATGGCGAGCGCCCCGCGCGGGGTGCGGGCATAGAGCCTGTACACGATAAACAGCCCCACCATGACGGCGAGAACGACAAACCAATACTGTCGGCCCACATCGGAGATCCCCAACAAGACGCGTGTCGCCGTGGGGAGTTTCAGGTTCATGGTCTCGAAGATTACCTTGAACTTGGGCAAAACGAAGAAGATGAGCCCCATCAGCATGAGGACGGAGAAGAACAACACCACCGCCGGATAGGTCATGGCGGACTTGATCTTGCCCCGCACTTCCTGCTCTTTTTCCAGGAATGTGGCCAGTCTGTCAAGGACCTGGTCGAGGATGCCTCCGGTTTCCGCGGAACGTACCATGTTGATATACAGAGAAGAGAAGACGCGAGGATGTTTGGCGAGGGCGTCGGTCAGGCTCGCCCCGCCGGCAACATCATGTTTTACTGCTCCCACGACCTCGGCCAGTTTCGGGTTGCGACATTGCTGCTGGAGGATATCCAAACACTTGACCACACTCAGGCCCGCGTCAATCATGGTGGCGAATTGGCGGCTGAACATAACCAGGTCACGCAGTTTTACCCTCTGGAACCGCCCCAATAGCCCCGCTATCTCGCCCCCGGCGGCACCTGATTCTCGCAGGTTGAGGATGTGATAGCGAAGTTCGGCCAGCCGGCCGCGGACCAATTCCAGGCTATCCGCTTCCAACCGACCGGCGATCACTTTGCCGGCCGGATCCATCGCAGTATAACGATAGGTTGGCATCTTGTCTACCTCCTCACTAATGCAGGATCGAACCTGGGATGCCGGCCCAGATTCTCGACCCTAAACTCCAAATTCTCGGCTTTTGATTCATATCATTGACAGCCAGCGCCGGAAGGAATCGCCGTCAACGGCGCGCGCCTGCGCCTCATCCATTGACACCTGGCCTGAGCGCACGAGTCGCGCCAGGTCTCTGTCCATGGTTTGCATTCCTTCCTCTGCACCGGTTTCCATCAAAGAATAGATCTGATGGGTCTTGGCCTCTCGAATAAGGTTGCGCACTCCGGCTGTGGCCACCATCACTTCCACCGCTGGCACTCGTCCGGGGCGCCCATAGGTGGGAAGCAATTGTTGAGCGACTACCGCCTGCAGGCTACCTGCCAGCTGCACTCGAATCTGCTCTTGCTGGTAAGGCGGGAAGATATCAATAATGCGGTCGATGCTCTGGGGAGCATTGCGGGTATGCAAAGTACCCAATACAAGATGTCCCGTTTCGGCGATGGTGAGGGCGGTGGAAAGGGTTTCCAGGTCTCTCATTTCTCCTACCAAGACCACGTCAGGGTCCTCACGCAGCACCGCCCGCAAAGCGGAGCCGAAGTCACGAGTATCAGCGCCGACCTCTCTCTGGTTCACCATGCAGTGGGCGTGTTTGTGGAGGTATTCGATGGGGTCCTCCAGGGTCATGACATGCCCCTCCAGGGTGTTATTGATGTGGTCAATCATGGCCGCCAGGGTAGTTGATTTCCCACACCCGGTGGGGCCGGTAACAAGGATAAGCCCGCTCGTATGAGAGGCCAAATCGCGCAGGATCTTTGGCAGATGCAGCTCCTCGAAAGAGGGTATTATGGAAGGGATCACCCGCAGTGCGGCTCCTATCGAGCCGCGCTGACGATAGACATTGACCCGGAAACGACCCAGCCCGGAGACACCGTAAGAGAGGTCGAGTTCCAGATGTGACTCGAAGTCCGCGATCTGCCGATCCGTGAGTATGCCGAAGATGAGGCGCTGACATTCCACCGGAGAGAGCGGCTCGAAGTCAAGGCTTTTCAGCCGTCCGTCCACCCGTATTTGAGGAGGCAGTTCGGTCGTCACGTGCAGATCCGAGGCCTTCCGCTCCATGGCCTTTTTCAAGAGATCATCAAGTGAGTAATCTCCAATTGGTTCCATTGGATCTCCTAGCCGGCATAGATGACGCGCAGGGCTTCCTCCATGGTGGTGCTTCCTTCAAGGATCTTCTGCATGGCATCTTGGCGAAGAGTGATCATCCCCGCCTCCAGGGCCTCCTGGCGGATGGCATGGCTGGCCGCCCTCTTCAGAATCAACTCCCGAATGTGGTCATTTATTACCATGAGTTCGAAGACCCCGCCGCGGCCGCGATAACCGGTGTTGAGGCACTTGTCACATCCTCGCCCCCGATAGAAGGTGACGGAATCCAGGTCCATGGCGAGGTTTAGCCTGCGGAACGCCTCCACCGGAGGAGTATAGGCCTCTTTGCAATCCGGGCAGATCATTCTCACCAGGCGCTGCGCCACCACCCCGATTACCGAGGAGGAAATGAGGAATGGCTCGACACCCATCTCTATCAGTCTTGCCACAGCACCCGGAGCGTCATTGGTGTGAAGGGTGGAGAACACGAGGTGTCCGGTGAGGGCGGCTTCTATGGCGATGACAGCCGTCTCCGTATCCCGCATCTCCCCGACAAGGATGATGTCCGGATCCTGGCGGAGCATGGTGCGTAAGGCGGAAGCAAAGGAAACACCGGCGCGGAGGTTTACCTGCCCTTGGGTGAGGCCTCCCAGTTGATACTCCACGGGATCCTCAATGGTCAGAATATTCTTTTCCGGGCTGTTCAGGCGGTTGAGAGCGGCATAGAGAGTGGTGGACTTGCCGCTTCCCGTAGGGCCGGTGACTGCGATGATGCCATAAGAGCGGTTGATAAGTGACTCGAAGTCCTCCAACATAGCGGCGGAGATGCCGAGGCGGCTGAGGTTCATCTGGACGGACTGCTTGTCCAGCACGCGCATGACCACCTTCTCGCCCTTTACGCCGGGATAGGTGGAGACGCGGAAATCGTATTCTTTACCCGACACATTGAGGGAGATGCGCCCATCCTGGGATTTGCGTTTTTCCGCGATATCCATCTCCGCCATAACCTTGATGCGGGAAACGAGCGCGGCTTGTACCTGTTTGGGGACGCTCATGGAATCATGCAGGATTCCATCTATGCGATAGCGCACTCTCACTCGATTGTATTCCGGCTGGATATGAATATCGCTGGCTTTGTCTCGCAATGCCTGCCTAATAATCAGGTTTACCAGGCGTACGATAGGAGCGTCATCTACCAGTTCCTTCAGTTGGTCGAGGCTGATCTCTTCTTCGGTATTCTTGCTGGTCTCGATGGTGAGATCGGCATCTGCGCCGAACTCACTTGCCACCTCCTGGAGGGTGGCGCCGAGTTCATCGTTGCCTGAAAAAGCGTGGCCCAACGCGGAGTTGATATCCTCTTCGGTGGCGATGAGAGTGTCTATTTCCATGCCCGCCACCAACCGCATCTGGTCTATGGCGAAGACATCCAGAGGGTTAACCATGGCCGCGGTTAAACGGTTCCCGGCTGTGCTCACAGGGACGGCCTTGAACTTCTGGAGGAGATGCTGGGGGAGGAGTTTTACGATCTCTGCGTCCAGGGTCTGTTCAGATAGATCAATGAAGGGAATGCCCCACTGGCGACCCAGAATCTTGGTCTTATCTTTGTCGCTGATAAGACCCATGTTCACCAGGGTCTGCGGAAGAGGTTCTCGCGTCTCCTTCTGAACCTCAAGAGCCTTCTGGATCTGGGCCTCCGAAAGGCCCGTCGTTTCCTGGATGAGTTGAATAGTCTCTTCTTGCTGAACGAGCGCCATGTCGCAACCTGCGGCTTCCCGCCACTTCTACAATCTTCCATACTCGGGGGGTCTTCTTGAGAGCGGTTCTTGGCTGTTTGTGTTTCTTCTTGAAGAAGGGTGCCCGGAGAGTGTAGAAAAAAGGCCGCAGAAAGAGATTTTCTGCGGCCTCTGCGTGTATTTGGATCGTTATTCTATTCTCGGAGAAGCTCTGTTTATTCCACTATCTCCGGGGTTACGAGGATTACCAGTTCATCCTGGATACGCTGCTTTCTCGTGTGTTTGAACAACTGCCCCAGCAGTGGGATGTCTCCAAGGATGGGAATCTGGCTTGTGGAGGTCGAGGCAGTCTCCTCAACCAGGCCCGCGATCACTATGCTCTCCCCTTCTCTTACCCTCACACTGGAGATGGAGGTGCGCTCATTGACTATCGGCAGCGCGGTACCCAACTCGACACGATAGTCCACCGTGGAGAAGGAGGGGGCGAGGGTCAGGGTGACCTCTCCATCAGGGTTGATCTGCGGGGTAACTACCAAGGTGATTCCCACATCGATCTCTCGGATATCAAGAATCGGGGTGCCGGCGAGGCCGAAGCCAATAGTGGTTTGGAAGAAGATCTTGCTTCCGGAATGGAAGGCCACCTGGCGGCCATCCAGAGTCAACACACTGGGCTCGGCGAGAACTTCTGCAAAGCCCTTGTTCTCCAATGCTCTCAATTCTCCCAGGAAGGCCAGCGGGGCGCGGGTGAAGCCTCCTACTCTCAGGCTCCGATCGTCAGCTCCTCGCTCTGAGACTGTGATGGGAACAGAGGAATCTTCCGTACCCAGACTTGTCCCCCAATCAATTCCAATTTGCTGGAGCCGGTCTCGGTTGACCCGGCTGATGACGGCGCTGATCTTCACCTTCTTGGAGGGAACGTCCAGCACTTCCAGCATTTCCAGGGCTTTCTCGACGGTATATTCCGCGCCCATCAGAATGAGCCGCTCTATACGAGAGACCTGGAGGGCAGCACCGGCAACTCCTGCGGTCGTGCCGCCCACCGCACCACCTCCCGCCGTCTGCGGAGCAGCCAGCAGGGTGGTAGTCACTCCGGCGGCCCCGGAGGGCTGTTGGATGACGGGTGTGTGGCTGCGCGGAGCATCAATGCAGGTAAGGCCCGGGAAGCGCTCCACAAGGGCCGTCTTGAGTTCATCTGCATCGGCGAACTTGATCTCATATATGGCTGTATGGGCCTGCCCCGCGGCGGGGACGACGTCCACCGCCCCGATGAGCGCCTCCGCCTGCATCATGCGCACACCATCCGCAGTGATCAACAGGGAATTCTCCTGTGGTCCCATTTGGACGGTGGCCTCCGGCACGGCTGTCTCCAACAGTTCCGCCACCGTTTCCGCGTCGGCCTGGCCCAGGCCGAACATTCTGGTCGTTGGCGGTGAAGGCACATCGATCTCGGCGAGGGCGCGTTCCGCGCGCTCCAAGTCGGCCTCGGTGCCGATGATCACTATTGTGGGAGAGCCCTCTTGATGGGAGACGGATACCTCAGGCACAACCTGTGTAAGCACTTGCTGCGCATAAGCGGCGGGAACCTGACGCAGTGCCACCGCGCGGCTCATAAGGTCTCTGACCCGTGCGCTGCGCACCTCCGCCGGTCTGCCCACGACATAGGCGACGTCATCCACCCAGGCGAAGTCGAGGCCGTTGCTGGCCGACACTAGGCGCAAGGCTTCTTCAAGATTCACGTTGCGCAGGCTCAGGGTGGTCTTGCCTTCCACCCCCCTGGTAAGCACGATGTTAACCCCACTCTGGGTAGCAAGTGCCTTGTATACGTCTATGAGGTCACTGTCAATGAAGTCGAGGCTGAAGCGACCCGTTGTTGCTCCCTGCGCCTCCCCAACAGTTCCCCACATGAAAGAAACAACGAGCAAGGCTAACAGAAGTCCGACGAGGCAGCTCCTTATGGCAGGCCTCTTGCGGCATACACGATCGGCGGAGATGATTGTTCTGACTTTCATATTCTCTTACCTTCCCCCTCCCAGAATGAGGTTGATCTTGTCACCTTCGTTTGTTCTTAGAGTCACCGAATTCGCACCTATGTAGGTTACCACATAGTTGCCTTCAACTTTGTCACCGCGATTCACGAAATAGCGAGTCTCTCCCTTGCGGAGCACAGCAAGCGTCTTCTCTCCCCGGATTACGCCCGTCAGATGAAGCACATCCGGTGTCAAATCCGACGGTAATGTTCCCACACCGCCGGGCGGGACTAATGGTGGAAGCGCCGCCCCCGGTTCGCCCCCGGAAGAGGGCGCAGGCTCTGCTGGCTCCGCGGGGGCCTTGGGAGGTGGACCGCCGCCGCCCGGCTGGCTGAACGGATTGCGACTGGCGCTGGTGCCCGGAGAACCCCCGAGCAAGGCCTGAGGTGTGGGCAGGTCCTCTTTGTCCGATTCCTTTGCCACCACCTCTTCTTGCACCTGGTCGGCTACGGGAGGTTTCGGCGGTGGGCCGGATCTCTGAAACAGAGTCACAGCCGCCACGGCTACAAGAACCGCGGCGAGCACCAGAAGGATTATCTCTTTGCCGCGCTTTTCCATTTTTAGTTCTCCTTTGCCAACACCGCGGTGAGATGCACAGTAACCTCCAAGATGGGTTCGAAGCTGGATGCGGCTTGGCAGTCTGACTTCGGCTTCATGGAAAGGTTATTCACGGCGATCATTTTAGGGAAAGCCTTGAGTTGTTGCAAGAACTCCAAGGCCGCCCAGTAGGTACCTTCCAGTCCCACCTCAATACCTATCTCGTCATAGGGGGATACCATCTCTCCAGGTGGGGTCGGCGAACCAGACGCTCCTGGACCGCTCCCATGCTGAGACACCACATCTCTCTCTGGAGCAGGGCCCGCCACAGGGAGTTTCTTCTTTGGTTTGGGCTTTATCAGCATCAAACGGTTATTCGAGGTCGCGGCGAGAGTCTGGATTTGGCTTAGAAAAGTCGGTATGTAAGCCTCTGTAGGTAGGGCCGGCTCAAGCACGGAAACCTGATAGTCAAGCTCCTCATAGGATGCCTCCAGCGCAGGCAACCCCCGGATCTCGTCTCTCACCTCTTCGATTTGTCCTTGCTTTTCAGCGAGGCTATCTCTGAGGCTTTGCAGGCGCTTAGATTTGACCTGATAGAGGCCCGCGCCGGCAGCGATGAGGACACAGGCGAAGACCCCGATGAGAGCAATAAGCGCGGCACGGTTGGATCGGTTTATCATCTCTTACCTCTCACTTCTTTTCGACGGGACCGGGGGAGGAGTTGATTCCTCCTCCGGTGTCAGCAAATCCACTCCGATGGGCTCCACGAGAGGAACCGTGACTTCAAAATTCACCACTTCTCCCTTGCTGCGGTCTTTGCCGGTGTCGGCTTGCACCAGTTGCAGCGGCCCACACCACTCCTTGCCTTGCACTGCCAGCATGTAGGCCCCGATGAGACGCTGGGAACGGGCGCCGCCCCTAAGTGTGATTCTTTGGCCGTTGTCGACGGCGCGGGATTGAACCGAGGAGACCCACACGCGGGCGGGAACACTAGTCCCGATGTCCCGCAACACCTCTATCCAGCGGTTCTCGCTCTCGTGCACTTTGCGCAACACCTTGGCCTTCGGTGCCAAGACTTCGATCTGGCTCTTCAGGAAATCAATGCGGCGAAGATTCTCCTGCATGTCCGGCGCGGTGAGAACCGCCTCCGCCTCCGACACCTCACCCTCTACCAAGCGTATCTGTACTGTCAGCCAAGCGTACAGCAGGACTATAAGAAGTGCAAGTCCGAAAAGGCTGTAAAAGGAGAGGCGCATCAAGGTCAGCACACGCTGACGTTGGGCCCGGCGTACAGCAATAAGGTTGATATCAATCATTTTATTCTGCCTTTCGGCCCCCTGCCACCGCAACCTCTGAGGAATCGTGGGTTGCGGGGGGCTCGTTTGAGACCTGTCGGTCGCTCCGTGCGGGCCGCCGTGATTTCCCCGTCGCCGCAGGCATCAGCTCGCGCAGGGCAAGACCCACCCCTATTACCAGAGTCGGCGCATGTTCCTTCAGGAAGCCCAGACTCTCTTGGTTGCTGTCTGAAGGGGTGGCCCCAAACATGCCAGCGACCGCGGTAGGGATTCCCAGTTGTGCCTGGAGATACTCGGCCAGTCCGACGAGTTTGGCGCTTCCGCCGCTCAGCAGTATCTGATCTGCGCCTTGGCCTTTGGCCCCGGCGTCGGGGAGCTTCTGTTGATAGTCGTGATAGGCGAGGGAGCGACGAATCTCCCGAATAAGTTCATCCATTAATGGTTCTATTGCCCGACTCGCCTGCTGGGCGGCGGGGTCCAGTCTGGCGCGCTCCTCTTCACTGAGCACCGCCTGCAGGGCCGTTTCTTTTAGCAACTCGGCCTCTTCCTTGCCGATCTCCAGGGAGGAACAGATCGCTTCAGTGATGCTGTTGCCGGCGATCGGAATGATACGGCTGAGAATGAAATTCTCTCCTTTGATAATGGTGATCTCAGTGAAACTGGCCCCGATTCCCACCAGGGCAAGGGTGGTGTCTTCGGCCGCTCCGTTCAATGCAACGATAGTACGCATGGCGGCAAAGGCCTGTACTTCCACAGCCAGCGGCTCCAGGCCGGCAAGCTCCAGGGTATGGGCACAGGCTTCCACCATCTGTCGCGGGGCCGCCACCAGCATCACATCCATCATGCTCGAATCCTCCCCCGGGGTGGCTCGAGAGAGTATCTGGGATTCCAGGATGCTGTCCTCTACGTCGAAGGAAATATAGTTGCGCGCCTCCCACTGAATGGACTGTCGCAATTGCTTTGCAGACATCGCCGGTAAGGATACTTGGCGAACCACCACAGATGGGCCTGCCACCCCGCCGACGGCGAGACTGGCATCCACCTGGAGCGCCTCCATCAGAGAGGCTATCGCCTGGGAGACCCCCAGTGGATCAATTATGATGCCGTTCTTCATCCCTTCCGGGGGAGTGAGAGTACTGCCCGCCTTTCGTAGAGCGAGTCCGTCTCGTGTAAGCGCCAGTTGGGCCAGTTTGATGGCATTGCTGCCGATATCCAGCCCCACTATGTTTTGGCTCTCGCCGATGCCGCCGAATAGTCGCATTCTCCTACACTCCTCTTCTGTCCGCTCTTAAGGATTCCATATATTTCTCGAGTTTTTTAGCATAAACGCTTTATCTCCCGCCGCTTTTCTGCTCCTTGCGGGAGTAATAGCCCTTCTGACCCGAGAATACCAGTTCCGCTTTTTCACCGGCTTTTGAGGGTAGCTCCGATGGAAATGGAGGCGCGGACGGCGAAACCTCCCATTTCTCCACCAACTCCCGGCCCATCAACTCCGTTATGATCAGCAGTGCCTGCGTGGGATCGAGCCCGCTTTCCCGGATGACGGCCGCTACATCACGCCGCGCATCAACTAATTGCAGGATGGCACGTTCCTCTTGCGAGAGTTTGTCGTACTCTTCCCCGACCTTTGACGCGCACAGCCGCAGCACTACGTTTCGATCTGTTATCTCTTTCTGCACTTTCTCCCATTCATCCAAACGCTTCATCCCTTCCAGAATCAGTTCGTCCGTCGTTTCCTGCAGTAAGCGCTTCACCACGCCGTGGCTTCGCGTAAATTGAAACTCCCCTTCCCCCCAACCTAACAATCGATATATCGCTTCTGCGCCTGTTATCGGCTTCGCGGGCAGCGGAACCTTTAGCGAGGCCTGTGCTATTTCTCCCTGGGAGAACTTCACCTTTGCCTCTTCACGGCCGCGCTGTACAGTTAGTTCGCCTGTCTTATGTCCATCTTTGATAACTTGGACGATCTCCGCGAAGGAGAGATCGTCCAGCGTCCCAGTCAACGCCATCTACACTTCTCTCTACAGGCTGCCTTCTTGCTGTTTGCTGCGCAGATTAGCCAGAACCATTCCACATACGCAGTTGAGGCTTTCGAAGACATTCTTGCCGTCCAGGGCGCAGCCCTCAAAACCGGGCACCTGGCGGGTATTGATAACATATTCCAGGTAGTTCACCGGACAGATATTGCTCAAATCCCGTTTGTTGTACTGGACCACATAGGGGATAGTCTCCAGGGAGTAACCATAGGAGGCGAGATTGCTCTGGAGGTTGCGGAAGCTCTCCAGGTCTTCTCGCACTTTGTCCCACTGGGAATCACATACGAAAACCACCCCGTCCACTCCCCTCAACACGAGCTTGCGGGTGGAGTTATACATTACCTGGCCGGGAACCGTGTATAACTGGAACTTGACTCGGAAGCCATGAATATCGGCCGCCTCAAGAGGGAGGAAATCGAAGAAAAGGGTGCGTTCTCCCGGGGTGGCAAGGGAAACCAAGTTACCCTTTTTGTCGGCTATGGTGTGCTGATGGATGTATTGAAGATTGGAGGTCTTACCACACAGGCCCGGCCCGTAGTAGACAATCTTGCAAGACACTTCTTTTAAGGCGTAGTTGATGGAAGCCATTTCTCTTCTCTATACTCGCGCAAACAAAATGCTCTCTTGGTCTGCAGCCGCCTGGGCCCAGTCGGGAGGTGATGTAGGCTGTAATTGCAGTACTTCCTCTGGAAGTTGAGGGATAACTACCTCAAGGGGAAGGTCAATCATCTCCTCCGCGCCCGACATTGGGGTTTCCGCCCAGCCTTTCGGCAGAAAGGAAAGCAAGGCCGCCACAGATATCTGGATAAGCGCCTCTTTCAATTGTGGCGCGATGATATTGAGAGGTATCCTTATCTGCATCTCTTGGGAGTCTTGAAACGCTCGCTCGGCGATGTCGGAACGTAATACGCCGGCCGGCAATTGAGGAAAGACCACTTTGAAGGGAACGTCTATTTCCACCTTGCGCAGGTGATCCGGCAATGGGGGCGCTGGTTCCGGCGCGGGCTGGGCAGATGCGGCATCAGCACTGGCGTCCTTTTCAACATGCCGTCCTTGTGGAGCGCCGAAAAGGAAGGTCCCGGCTGGGCTGCCGACAGCAGCCTCGGGGGAGGTCTGTTCGCGGCTTTGTATCTTCTGCGTTCCACCGGAAATTCGGTGAGGAAAGAGGACTCTCAATGGATAAGAAGCCATTAACGCGAAGATGACACTGCACGCGCGCGGAAGCGGTTCGGTCAAACATTCGAGGAAGGTCGTTTCGATTTCCAGATCCGGTTGAATAAGTAAACCAACGGCTGCCGCACCAGCGGCAATGGAAGCTCGCAGCAATAGGATTCCCGCTATCCCCAAGACGAGGAATGATCGGGAAATATTGGGCGTCCAAATAAGAAGAGCCGCGAGATAGGCGAGGGCCTCTGCCAGCCAAAGTATCCACAGCGGAATGCTGAGTAGATCTTCCGTTGCGGTCAAGTGAAGTTTCGCGGTCAGCAGGATACCTGCTCCCGCAGCCAAGAAAAAAGTGAAGACTCCTGTCGCGGAGACCTGCCTGCGCATCCTCCAAAACTCCCACGAGCGGCCCGGACCGGCACCCCTAAGCCTTTGTATACGGTCATCCGCGCCCACCCCGCCGGCGGATAGCGGACCGCTAGTGATATTCCATAACAGTTTCGGGATTTAACATTACCCCTCTGCCGCTCCATCATGCACCAGAGCAGAACTTCATTGAGGATAGAATTGACGCGTTTGCCGCCAGACGCAAGGCGCTTTCTTGCTGGACCGTTGATGGACTGGGCAGGAACGCGTTCGTTACATCCTGCGGCGGCCGCTGCAAACCGGTCGCTGTCAAATGCACCTTAACCCACAAAACCACTCTCATTCTGCGTCGCTGGAGGGAATAGCCAAGGCCGGTGTGGAAATAAGTTGCAGGAGTGACAGATGGTGAAAGAAGACGGGTTTTCCGACCTGCTGGTGATCGGCACCGGAGCCGGAGGCTGTGCTTGCGCGCTGACGGCGGCGCGGACGGGAATGAAGGTGGTAATGCTCACCGGCGCCGCGGAGGCTGGGGAGACGGCCACCGACCGCGCTCAGGGCGGCATCGTAGCCCGGCCCACAGATGACAGCCCGAAGGACCTGGAAGCAGATATCCTGGCGGCTGGAAATGGATTGTGCAATCCGGCGGCGGTCAGGCTTTTGGCGCGCGAAGGGCCCGATCTGGTGAAGCGCCTGTTAATAGATGAATTGAACGTGGGGTTCTCTCGGGATACCACGGGCGAACTCGATTTTGCGCAGGAAGCGGCTCACTCCCGCCGACGCATATTGCATGTGAATGACGCCACCGGCGAAGCCATAGAAAACCGCTTTCTGGAGAAGGTGAAGGCGAATGCCAATATCACTTTGTTGGCCGGCCGCACCGC
>WVXJ01000046.1:32416-33676 GCA_011773575.1 Armatimonadota bacterium
GCTTATGTGTTGGACAGAAGCGATGGCAAGATCTCTCGCTTCTTCGCCTCCAAAACGGTGCTCGCAACCGGTGGATTGGGCCAGATTTATCTGCACACCACGAACCCGCGCCGCGCCAGGGGTGATGGTATTGCCATGGCGAGCCGGGCCGGCGCAAAGATCATAAACGCGGAGTACGTGCAATTCCACCCGACCGCCTTCTATCATCGGGATGCGGATCGGTTCTTGATCTCCGAGTCTTTGCGCGGGGAAGGGGCGCGTCTGCGAACGCGCGGGGGCAGATTCTTCATGGCGGATTATCATCCCCTGTCGGATTTGGCGCCCAGAGACGTGGTGGCGAGAGCGATTCATGAAGAGATGCTGCAAAACGGAGACGAGTATGTTCTGCTGGATCTCTCAAAAGTGAAAGAGGATCCGCGCGAGCGTTTTCCCACCATCTACGCCACGCTGATGCAATACGGAGTGGACATCACCAAGGATCTGATACCTGTGGTGCCGGCGGCCCACTATTTCTGCGGCGGGGTGAAGGTGGATGAATGGGGCCGAACGAACCTAGCCCATCTTTATGCGGTCGGTGAAACCAGTTGCACCGGAGTACATGGAGCAAACCGGCTGGCGAGCACTTCTCTGATAGAGGCCATCTTGTGGGGAACGCGCGCGGCTCAACATGCCGCAGAGACAACAGAGAAATCATCTGAGTCCCGCGCGGCCGAGGTTGAGCAGTGGCATGATGCGGGCCTGACGGAAGAGATGGACCCTCTTTTGATCATCCAGGACTGGTTAATGATACGGTACACGATGTGGAATTACGCGGGGATCGTAAGAACCGCCAAGCGGCTCTACCGGGCGGTGGCCGACCTCTCCTATTTGGAACACCGCATCGAGGGATTCTACCGGGAAACCAAACTGGCGGATGAACTCATCGGCCTGCGCAACGGCCTGAGTGTAGCGCAGTTGGTCGCTCACGCCGCCCAGCGCAATCCCGTCAGCCGCGGTTGTCATTTCCGGAAAGACTGATACAACATATAACCTCTGTTAGATGCTGTAGGACATTCCGCAACAGGGAGGCTGCAGATGTTACGACGGAGGAAGAGTGGGAAAGGCGGTGTGCTGGTTCCGCTGTTGATCGCAGTCGGGACATTATTCCTGATCCTGATGGCAGTGGGGATCTTCCTGATCATCTGGCTTGTCAAGACACAGATCTTCGGATTCCTCGGAGCAACCGGCCGCGGCTATATTCGGATCGCGGTTTCCCCGGAA
>WVXJ01000046.1:33712-46524 GCA_011773575.1 Armatimonadota bacterium
AAAGATGAGGGGAAGAAGCTCTCTCCGGCTTTGGCACTGCCATTGGAAAAGGAAGATCCGCATGGCTGGGACAAGGCGGAAATCTGCTTTGCGCCCCTGGGTCCTTACTACTACGCCCACTGGTATCTGAGCAAGACAGATAGTGCAGGCTCGCGGTGGACCTATAAATTTGAAAAGTTCGTTCAGCCAGATGAATCCTTGAGCCTTGCCCCCAAGATTGAAGTTCCCAATCTTGACGACCCGGTGTTGGAGGTCACACTCAAGGCGGAATCCGACCAAGACCATGCCGCCCGGAAACCCACGAATCTTACGCTCGGGGTGGCGGTTGTTTTGAAGTCTGGTGATGAGAATCGCTTTTATAAAGAAATACTAAAAGACGGGACTGTTGTCTCCGTACATGCGCGATTAGTGGACGGTGAAGGTAGCCTCGTCGAGTCAATAGAAAAGCCTCTCTCCGAACTGGGCTTCACATGAGGCGGTCCCTGCTACTCCGTGAGAGTAGATGAAGAGGGGATGTATTCTTGTGAGGCGAGTATTGACACCGGGCCGCTGGCCGGTGTGATGACCGCCAATGCCGAAATCCGTGCTGCGGTTCGGAGCAGAACTATTGGCAAGTATCTCAGAAATCGCTTCTCAGAGTCCTCCCGTTAGCGCGCTTATATCGCCCAGATGAACTTGAGGACGAGGCGCTCGGTGAACCCTGTTTTCTCGGGATCGGGATCGCCGAGGATGATGTACATATCCATCCCTTTACGCACCACCTGGCGGTAAGAGGCATATCCGCTGAGGCCCGCCTTCCGCCGAATCAGGCGGACGGCGATACTCTTCTCTGTGCTGAGGTCATAATTTCCGGTCAATACCACCAGATATTCCCGGCCCGCCTCCGGGCCGGGGACTTTCAGGTTGCTGGAGTCCACATTGAGTTGCAGGGAAACGCACTCATTGGGGCGGAAGCCCTGTTCCAGGCTCCAGTAAGTGTAGTCTCCCCCTATGCGATTTCCTTTCTGGAAATAGATGTTGCCTCTCCGGTACATATCTCTCGTCTTCCAGGAATAGCTGATGGCGCCATCGGACCTGTCCGCGCCCTCCCTATGGCCATTGGTGAAGGCTAGGCGCAGGCGACGCCCGTCCCGCCAGTCCCAGTTATAGGAAGGAGAAATGTAAGCCTTGTAGAGGCCGGGGCCGTCTATGTAGGTGAAGTAATTGCCACTTATATACCAGCCTTTCTCTTCCAGGGGGCCTTTCTCAAATTGATCTTCCCGGCCAAAACCAAATGAGCCGCCTTGATAGTTGACCTCCGGGGTATAGCCGACGGCGGGATTGTACCCCTCTGTTACTCGTTTGAAATTGAACCAGCCTTGAAATTTCCCCTCTCCCTGGTACCTCTCTCCCCCCAAGTAATAGGAGCCGCCGGACCCTCCCCCCATATCCTTTGACTGAGCAAGGCCCGCCCACAGCATGTTGAAGCCATCAGGCAGACGCCAGGTGCGGTTTCCGCCCAGGCTGTAGACGAGATTGTCGGGCTCTCCATCTTTGCTGTGGGAGACAAAGGATAGATTCGCGTTATTATCATCATTGAAGCGGTGGCCCCAGGAGCTGGCGAGGGTATTCTCTTCGCCGAAAGTGACGGCGTCCATCAGACCGATGGTCTCATTGCCCACCTTTCCGAAGACTTTCAACCCTGTGTCGAAATCCTCGATGCGCCGGGTGTAGAGAAGATCATTGTCCGGCAGATATCCCCACTGCCCGGTGGTGAAAAAGGGGCGGGGATCGTCCAGGTAGCGCTCGGTGTATGAGAATGAAATCGGCTCCACCACATCTTCAATCTGTTTGAAATCGGGATTGATGGAACCCAACACGGTGAGGCCGCTGGGAAGTTTGTGCTTGATATCCAGGCCCATATCAAAGCGGCGGCCCACATGCTCTCCTAAATCGGCGGTCACATAGGGCATCAGGATGGTGGGGCGGCCTGCGCTGGCAGAACGCAGACCAACAAGATTGGCAGTGCGTGTGGGGTCAAAGGTCTTGCCCACATCCGGATAGCAAACGTGAATATTATCTTCGAATATATCGCGGGTTATGGCGAACCCGAAGGTGGTCTGATCAGGGGGGCAGTGCAAGATGGAGAAAGGTATTGCCATCTCCGCTTGCCAGCCGGCGGGAGTGCAGACAGCAGCCGCGCTCCAATCGCCCCGCCATTCTATCTTGGTGGCGGAGCCGCCCGGTATTTCCTCCTCCTGTGTGCCGAGGGGGTTGACGCGGAAGACATAACCATAGTCGGTGTGTTCATGCCAAGGATCCAAGTTGAACTCCACATTGTCATCTCTCGATACCGCCCCATTACGGCGCGTCTCTCTGGCGACGATATCCTCAGGGGTGCGATCATTGCAGATTACCGCCACATAGATGGCCTTCTCGTCAACACAGATAAGCCCGATGGTCTCTTCCGGCGGCGGCCAATCAACATTCAGTGAGTGGAATCCCTCCAGTCGCGCGGCCTTGCTCCAGCAGGGATCATCCAGTTGGCCGTCAATCACGGGAGGTGTGTCAACATATACTGCTTGAATATCAGGAGGCGGCGCCTCCGCCGCCCGGCATACAGCACTCAGTGCAAGCAGCAGTACAATTGACAACAGTAAGGAAACGCGACGGGACATCTGACAAGCGAACATTAAGAATGACTCTCCATCTCCCTGCGAAAGAAGCAATTCCAACGGGTCCGAAGCAGGCTGTGTTGAGGAACCACTATCAGTGGGTTTACTGCGGTGTCATGGTGACAAGTCTTCACAAAATCTTCGAACTTCCCAGGAATTATACTATCTTGCGGGATTCAACACCAGATGGAGGTATCCCTGCCGGCTTAGAGATTGCTGAGACGGGGCCTCGGATACCAAGAGTGTGCGCTGCACATTCGGCGGAGTGCCGGCGGGGTACGGAGACCCCGCCCTACAAAACTTGCTGAGGGATCTCGAATCTGGAAAGGAATGCCTCGCGAGAGTCGTTTGCGAGATACACAGAACTGCGAGCAGGAAATGGGTTCTTTCCATGCGAATAGTGAGTTTGCGCGATTTGGCCGCGGCAAGAAGTAGGTCCTCTCAGATGGTGCTGAAGGGATGGGCTCAAGGAATCACTCATCATCCCATTGGCAGATCATCCAACCGGTTGCTGAAGATATATGTTCACCGCAAAGCTGTGGAGTATGGCGCGAGGGACAATGCTGGGTCTATCCGGCCTGCTCTGGGCAGTGATACTCTTCTGCTACTGGAGACAGCCGGACTGCTGTGCCGCGCTAATCATATGGCCCCGCTGGGTCTGGCTGGGGCCGGGGCTACTTCTGGGCCTGTTAGGATGGAATCGCAAGAACAAGATCCCCGGGAGCCTCGTGTTGCTGTTGTGGCTTTGTTTCCTCTTGCTGGTTGTAGAAGAACCCAGAAGTCTGGTTCGGTTCCGCACCTCACCTGCGCGCGAGTGGCAGGAGGCGAAACGGCAGGGGCAGGCGTTGAGGGTCATCTCATTGAATTGCGCGGGAGAAACCAAAGCGGCAAATGAGGTAGCGGCGTACACTCCAGATATCGTTTTATTGCAGGAATCGCCGCGCCAACGCGAAGTCACAGAACTGGCAAAGAGATTTTTTGGCCGCGAGGGAGAGTCTATCTGGGGCCCTGATTGCTCTATCATTGTAAGGGGTCGCATCCTCTCCGTCCATGTCTCACCTTCTCTGTATTTCGTTCGCGCTCACTTGCTCACGGCCTCCGGCATTGAGGCGGAGGCTATCAGTACTCGCTTCTCTCCGGCCGTACTCGATTCCAGACTGTGGACGACGACATGCTGGAGAGACCACAGTAGTCGCCGCCGAGTGCATCGCGAGCAGATGCAAAAAATCGCCCAGGAACTGGTCTCCATACCGGAGACAATCCCCCTCATCGTAGGTGGAGATTTCAACACTCCCTCCGGAGACGCGATCTTTCGGCTTTTGCAGCCACGTCTAAGTGACACTTTCCGCGAAGGTGGAAAAGGCTGGGGGAATACAGTGGTCAACGATATGCCCGTGGCGCGAATAGATCAGGTCTGGACGAGTGATCACTTTCGCGCCGCCAGAGTAGTCGCGGAGAAGACGCGATATTCTGATCACCGCATGGTGATTTGTGACTTGCTCCTTCTGAGCCACAAATCGTCTCAGCCGCCTTGAGATCTCTTCCAGGAATTACCTCAGGAGCGCAGATCCTGTCCTGCGGAAGCGCTACTCCGCTTCCAACCAGCGGTCAAACCAGGCATAGGACTTCTCGCGCATATCTTTGCGGAACACGTGGCCGCCGTCATAGGGAACGTACTCAAACCTATCAGGAACTCCCAGTTCCGCGTACCGGGCACGTGCCTTTGCGGCCAGCCCGGCCTGCTCTTCCTCCGAGATGTATGCAAAATCCCCTCTTGTCTCCAGGAACGGCCGCGGCGCAAGTCCGGCCAGGATATCATCAACATCTCCCCATTTCTTGAGCCCCGGTACGACATTCACTGCACTGAGTCCGCTCATGGGCCGCAGGCTATTCCCCCCAAAGAAGGAGTGAATGAGAAATGTGCCACAAGAGGCGCACCCTGCTTTGATGCGCGGATCAACATACATGAGAAGAGCCGCGTTGAATCCTCCGGCGAAATGACCGATTACGCCTATGCGCTTGCTGTCCACCTCCGGCTGCGCGCAGAGATAATCCACTGCCCGCTGCAGTTCGAAGAGCTCTTTTCCGATGTAGGTCCTGCCCTTGAAGAGCAACCGGTTGGCAACGCAACCTCTATAGAGATTCTCGGTCAAATCGAAATCCTTCCCTTGAATGCGAGTAAAGAGCGGGAAGTCGTCGAAGGTTTCCTTGAAGCGTGAATTCGCCAGGCTCCGGCTTTCGAAGGGGAATCTATCCGGACATATGACAACATATCCTCTCAGGCACAACTCCAGCCCATATTTCAGTCCCGGGTCGCCCGCCACGCCGGCCGGCTCGCTCTTGCCAAACTGGTAGGGCCTGCTGCCTCCATCCTGGTGAATGGCCAATATGCCAGGCACCTTGTCTCTTATTTGCCTTGGCACAAGCAGGAACGCCTGAATCCGCTCTTCGCCTTCGGTAGTATATTCGACCAGTTTACGCGTGTATTTGGGGAACTCTTCGATTTCGAGTACTTTCCCTGCCAGCGGCGGCTTCTCGGGAAAGCCTCCGAGTAGGGAGATGAATTTCTTTGGGGTCAAAGATGTCGAAGTAGTATCTCCTGCACATGTGCCTGTGCAAGACGAAACTGCCCAGCATACCGCAAGGAACAAACTCAAGCGTAACATTCTAATAGTTCTCATAGGTGCCTCCCTTTTCAGTTTTGCAAGCAAGCGCGGAAAGCGGCTTCGATTCGGCATGGAGGTGAAAGGCGCCTGTCCGGCGACACAGGGGAGATATCCGCCAGGCAGGGACTTTATTCGGTTACGAGAACCCCTCGGCAGGGGTTGCCTCCTTCGCCGATCCAGCCTTCGTAGCCGAGATCTACTTCGGCGGAGTAGGCAGCTTCGGAGCCCAGGTGAACCCTTGCCCCACAAGGGAAGAGAAAGCCTTCGAACGGATTGCTGAATCGCCAACCATCTTCATCTATTGCGTGGGCGCAGTCTCAGCGTGTACTACCCCGGGCGCGGAGAGCCGGGGGGTGATGAACATTACCAGGGTGCTTTCCCGGCTCTGGTCGCGGGTGTGCCGGAAGAGCGGCCCCAGCAGGGGTAGATCACCCAGGATCGGCGTTTTGTGCAGGGTTGTGGCGCGTTCTTGTTGAGTGAGCCCGCCGATGATGATGGACTCTCCCTCTGAGCAGATGACATCCGTTACCGCCTGGCGGCGGGTGGTGTCCGGCAGATCGTCCCGGCCTACGAAGGTGAAGCTGTCCACGGTGGCATCCACTTGTACACTGATGCGGCCGTCTCCCAAGAGTATTGGTGTGATCTTGAGAATGGTGTCCGCGGAAATGTCGCTGCGGCTGCGCACCGGCCTCCCCTCCCAGTCAACGCCGGAGGTGTACAGGAAGAAATCGGTGCGGCGGATGGTGATGCTTGCCTCTTTGCCGGAGGTGGCCAAGACGCGGGGATTCGCGCGCACGGTGGCCTCGCCTTTTTGGGCCAGCATGGAGAGGGTGCCGATGAATTTCTCGTCCAGTTGGCCCACTCCCTGCCACAACATGTAGCCGGGGGTGGATTCAGGGCCAAATGGCAGCATTCCGCCGAAACGGCTTCTGGCGAATTCCCAGTCCAGCCCCAGTTCTTTATTCGCTTCTTTGCTCAACTCCGTCACCAGCACATCCACCATGATGTGGGGCACATTGCGGTCCACCGCTGTCAGGCATTTTCGCAGGGCCTCCAGATTCGGCGCGTCCTCCGCCACCAAAAGCGCATTGCGGTTCTCATCTATGGTGAAGGTGCCGCCGTGCGCGGCCGGCAGCAGTTCCGCCGCTTCCGCGGCGCGGCGGTGCTGAACAAACAACTCGACCATTCCGGCACACTCAACCTTTTCGCCCGGAACCTCCGGCTGCACACCATCAGTCGGAGGGGCGGCCGGTTTCTCAGCTTCTTTTGCCCAGGGCAAGGTGACCAGGTAAAGGTCACTCTCATACCTGTTCTCGGCGGCGCTGATGATACGTCTTCTCGTCACCACCAAATGGCGGTCATCCGGGGTCCAACTCGGCGCGGATACGACTTCTATGCGGTCCTGTTCGGGCCGATAAGTGATTAGATCCACCATCTTTCGATCTGTGAGCGAGAAGACCCTGAGTATGCTCCTTCGGTCTTCGCGCGTTTGCTCTCCACCACGCAGTCCACGCACAGTATATCGAGAACCGATCTGGGCGAATCGTTTCCCATCCCAGGAATCCGCCCAGTAATTCCATGACTGGAAACTATCTGAAGTGCCGATATCGTTGGTATATGCATTTACTATTTCGCCGGTGTGGGCGTCTATGAAATCGAAGCCGTTGTAACGCTCATCTGCCTTTTCGTCGGGTTTGCCGAACCAGGCCATCACATAGCGGCTGTCCTTTGTCCAGTTGAAGATCATCCAATAGGTGCGGTGCTCTATCGCCCGGGCTGAGCCGTCGGTGAGGGGATGTTGATTGCTTCCATCCGCATTCATTACCCAGACGTCGGAATAGCCTCTCTCCCGCTCATCCTCCAGCCTTCCTTCACTGGAGGTGAAGGCTATCTGGCGGCCGTCATAACTCCAGGCCAGCCCCCATAAGCCGTCTATCGGTTTCGTGAGCGCTTTCAGGTTCAGCCCCTTGGGGTCAGAGGTCCATACTTGCGACAGGCCGCTGGCATCTCGTCCGATGAAGGCGATACGGGAGCCGTCCGGTGACCAGACATTTATCAGATGGGTCTCGCTGAAGAAATTGGTCGCATTGTTCGGGGCCAACTCCACACGAGCACCTCCGTCCACCGGGATAACGAAGACGCTGGAGTAGTCGTATTGTTCATCTCCGCGCCACAGGCGTATGGCGAGATGGGCGTTATCCGGTGACCAGTAGGGACGGTTGAGGCCGTCGTCTGAGAATAAGTAATTAACCGGACTTTTCTGTGCCGTCGGGCTCGTCTTTCCGGTTGCTGCATCCCATACCATGAGGGTGGCCTCTGATGAGGCCGCCGCGGCATTCGCAAACAGGAAGGCCAGTTTACTCCCATCCGGGGACCAGACGGCACTGAACGGGTAGCCGACACCGGAGACCTTCTGTGTCTTGCCGGATTTCAGATCAAGCACACACAGTTCACGGCTTGCCTCGGTCACTTCCCGGTAGTGGGCGACGCGATCACCTGCAGGCGCGCAGCCGCTGCCGAACTCCAGGTAAGACCGGCCGTCATTAGTGAGCTGGCGAAGTTCCACATCCTTAGCAAGGGCCGGCGTAAAGGCCACCGTCATGCTGAGAAGTATGACGGTCAGCCAACGCAATGCTCTTCTGTCTAAGAAACAGTGAAACCTCTGAGCCGGTGTTCTCATCTGAGCGATTCTCCGGATTGAGTTAAATACAACGATAAGAGACTGAAGAAGCGCCCTCCCCCTTTGGACGCTTCTCCTGCAAGGATTCAGAAAGCCGTTTTGCGTCTATACTACCAAATCCAGGTGAGTAGGTAAAGGACGGTTAGGCCTGTAAGCCTTCGCTCTGTAGCAGCACTACAAATATATTAGATGCAACAAACGCGCGAAATGGTTCGTGTCACGCCTGATTTTTTCAGGCGAGCTTGCAGGTTAACCGGAGAGAGGTGACTATTCCCGAGCAGTGACGGGATAGTTCACTCGCGGGAGGGGTTATCCAACAGGTCATCGAGGAGATGGCCCATCTTTTCCTTCTTCGTGCGGAGGTAGTCGGCGTTATCCGGCTCCGGTGATATTTGGAGAGGAACTCGCTCCACCACTTCCAGACCATAGCCTTCCAGGGCGACGATCTTGCGGGGATTATTGGTCATCATGCGAATCTTGCGCAGGCCCAGGTCCACCAGGATCTGCGCGCCGATGCCGTAGTCACGCAAATCGGCGGGAAAACCGAGCAGGGAGTTCGCCTCCACGGTATCGTGGCCGTGGGCCTGCAGAGAATAGGCGCGGATCTTGTTCACAAGCCCGATGCCCCGCCCCTCCTGCTGGATATAAAGCAGCACACCTTTTCCCTCTTGCTGGATAAGTCGCAGAGCGAGATGGAGTTGTTCGCCGCAGTCGCATTTGCGAGAAGCGAAGACATCGCCGGTGAGGCAGGAGGAGTGGATTCTCACCAAGGTGGGCCCCTCGTCTATTTCGCCGCAGATAAGGGCGAGATAGGGCTTTTCGTCCACCAGGCTCTCGTAGGCATGGAGAATGAAAGAGCCCAACCGAGTCGGCAGAGTAACGGTGGCGGCGCGGCGGACAAGTTTCTCGGCGCGGCGGCGGTAAGCAATAAGATCGCGGACAGTAATCACTTTCAAATTGTGTTGTTCTGCGAATACCTCCAGGTCCGGCATTCTCGCCATGGTGCCGTCGGGACGCAGGATTTCACAAATCACTGCGGCGGGATAAAGCCCGGCCGCTTTCGCCAGATCAACGGAGGCCTCGGTTTGGCCCGCACGTGCCAGCACTCCGCCTTCTTTTGCCCGCAAAGGATGAATGTGACCCGGGCGCAGCAGGTCGGAGGGCTTGGTATTGGGATCTATCAGCGCGGCCACCGTGGCGGCTCGGTCATGCGCAGAGATGCCGGTCGTGGTTCCACATCGGGCATCCACGGAAACAGTGAAAGCGGTGCCAAGGGCGGCGGTGCTTTCCGCCACCATGAGAGGCAAGTTGAGTGTTTCCAATCGTTCGGCGAGCATGGGCACACAGATCATGCCGCGGCCATGGGTGGCCATGAAGTTTATCGCTTCCGGAGTGGCGAATTGGGCGGCGATCACGAGGTCGCCTTCATTTTCGCGGTCTTCGTCATCCACGATGATGACAAATTGCCCGGAGCGAAACTCTTCGATCCCTTCTTCTATGGAAGCAATAGACATGGTTAACCTTGAGTTGAGGGTTCAGAGTTGAAAGTTGAGAGCAAGGAATCCAGGGAGGAGGGGGCGCCACGGCTTGCACTGCTCTCTGGAAGGAGCGCGACAATGTGTTTGGCGAGGATGTCCACCTCCAGATTCATCTTGTCACCAGGCCGGACTTCCCCCAGGGTGGTCCTCTCCAGGGTCTCTTTCACGAGAGAGACGGTCAAGCGATTATTGTTCAATTCCGCCACTGTTAGGCTCACTCCGTCCAAGCAAATAGAACCCCGTGGAACAATATATTTCCCAAGTGAGGTAGGGAATTCAACCTCCACCAGCCACGCATCACCCTGTCTTTCAACCCGCAGAACGGTCGCCAACCCGTCCACATGGCCCAAAACGAAATGGCCTCCCAGCCGGTCCCCAACCTTGAGGGCGCGCTCGAGGTTTACGCGCTGACCCGAGCGGGCTTTGCCGAGTGTGGTCGTGTCTGCGGTTTGCGGCATTACCCTCGCCCAGAAGCGCCCTGATTCCACCCGTTCGACGGTAAGACAAACTCCGGCGGCGGCGATACTGTCCCCGGGCCGTAATCCATCGGCCGCCAATTCCGGATAAGAAACGGCGATCTCCCTGCCGCCCTCTCTGGCGCGGCAGACGGAGATGGTGCCAATTTCCTCTATCAGGCCGGTAAACATCAAGTCCCTCGTGTTGGAATTCGGGGGTGTAGAGAAGAGTGCGACTTTACAATCAGATTAGCACGGAAGCCGGGGAATCTCAAGAGAATGCTTGGTCTAAATGCTCCTTGAGGTGGCAAGCAGGGCGAGGTCTCCATGGGCCCATCCTATGCTGCAAGGATAATGAGATATGTTATAATCTCGCCGGAAGTCCGTCTCCCACCTTGAAATAGGGGTTTGTTGTGAGTGGGCGTGAGAGTCTGTCGGCAGCACGGCGGCTGGTGGTCAAGGTTGGCAGTAATGCTCTTTGCCAGTCTTCGGGAGAACTCGACCTGGGGGTTCTGGAGTCTCTGGCTGGAGAAATAGCCGGTCTGGCGGCAGAAAAACGACAAAGCATCATCGTAACCTCCGGAGCAGTGAAGATCGGCCTCTGCCGGTTGGGCCAGAAGAAGGGCAAAGACCTCGCCACCCGACAGGCGGCGGCCGCGGTGGGCCAGAGTGAACTGCTCTCGGCTTATCAACGGGCTTTCGGGGCCTTTGACAGGCCTGTCGCCCAGATTCTCCTCACCCAGGCGGAGCTCTCCGATTTTCGCCGCTATCTGCGTTTGAGCAATGTGCTCAATTCCCTGATTGCCCGACATGGGGCGATACCGATACTGAATGAGAATGACCCGGTGTCCGCGGCGGGAGTGGAGATAGGAGAAAATGACCGGTTGGCGGCACTGGTGGCCTCGAAGATTGATGCGGATCTGCTTGTGCTCCTGTCTGATGTAGAAGGTTTTTGTACCGGGAATCCGGCGCGCATTGGAGAAGTGAGTCTGATTCCGGAGGTGGAGAAGATAACCCCTGAGATGGAGGCTTTGGCGGAGCAGGCGGATGACAGAGGCGGGAGCGGAGGCATGAAGGCGAAACTGGAGGCAGCCTCCATCGCCACACGGGCGGGGGTGGCTGTGGCCATCGCTTCCAGCCGCGCGCCGCGTGTCTTGAGCCGCTTGCTGGCAGGCGAACAAGTGGGAACGTTTTTCTCGCCGGCGAGAGCGAAACTGCAAGCGCGCAAGCGCTGGATAGGTTTTGCGAGGCGGCCGAAAGGGAAACTGGTTGTAGATGAAGGAGCCGCCCGCGCCATGCTGGAACAGGGCTCCAGCCTGCTTCCGGTGGGGGTGGCGAATGTAGAAGGGGAGTTTGCACCGGGTGATACGGTGAGCGTTGTGGATTTTTCGGGAAAGGAAATCGCCCGCGGTTTGGCTAACTATAATGCTGATGAAGTGAGGCTCATTCGCCGCTGTAAGACCCGTGAGATTCGGGCGAAACTGGGCCGGCACGACTACGACGAAGTCATTCATCGGGATAATCTGGTGGTCTTGTAGTTGAGAGTCCAGGGTTGAAAGAGCAGGGCCTTTGTCCGCAAGGTTGCTTCCTTTTTCAACTCTCAACTCTTCACTCTCAACCCTCAACTCTTTATCATGGCTGATTTTCCGCGCGGAAAGCGTATTCTAATGCGGGGCAATCAGGCTGTCGCCCAAGGAGCGATAGACGCGGGCTGCCGCTACTTCTTCGGATATCCCATCACACCTCAGAACGAAATCCCGGATTACATGGCTCTGCATTTGCCTGAAGTGGGCGGAGTCTTCCTGCAAGCGGAATCCGAGGTTGCCGCCATCAACATGGTGTATGGCGCGGCGGCCGCCGGCAAGCGCGCAATGACCACCTCCTCCAGCCCCGGCATCAGCCTGAAACAGGAAGGTATCTCTTATATAGCGGGGGCGGAACTTCCCGCGGTAATCGTCAATATCGTCCGGGGCGGCCCCGGGCTGGGAAATATCGCTCCCGCCCAGACAGACTACTTCCAGGCGGTCAAGGGTGGAGGCCACGGTGATTATCGCACCCTGGTTCTGGCGCCTTCTTCCGTGCAGGAGATGTATGAGCACACCCGGCTCGCCTTTGAACTTGCGGATACTTATCGCGGCCCCGTCGTCGTGCTCGGTGATGCCGTGTTGGGACAGATGATGGAACCCATAGTATTTCCTGCAGAAGTGGTGGATCCAGAGGACTTGCCGGAGAAGCCTTGGGCTACGACAGGTCAACACGAGGGCCCGAAGCGAATCATAAACTCGCTCTACATTGTGCCGAAGGACTTAGAGCAGACCAATCTGCGCATAGCCAAACGCTATCAAGAGGCGGAGAAAGAGATACGCTTCACACATGAAGGCGTGGAAAAAGGCGGAGTGCTTCTGGTGGCCTATGGGAGCGCGGCGCGGGTATGCCAAACGGCTCTCCGGCTGGCGGAGAAAAAGGGCCTGAAGGCCGGACTTCTTCGGCCCATTACTCTCTTTCCATTCCCGGAGAAGGCACTCTCAGAAGCCGCAACTAAAGCAAAGGCGGTATTGGTGGTGGAACTCAGCCTGGGCCAGATGGTGGAGGATGTGGAGCGGGCGGTGGCAGGGCGAGCACCGGTTCATTTTTTCGGCCGGACCGCAGGAGTCATACCCACCCCTGAGGAGGTTCTCGCCGCCATCGAGGAGGTAGACACAAATGGCAGAGAGTGAACTGAGAGAAATCAACTCCGCTCCGGCCGCGCTGGCGCCTGTGCGGATGCATTATTGTCCCGGCTGTACCCATGGTATCGTCCATCGCTTGGTGGCAGAGGC
>WVXJ01000046.1:46538-50559 GCA_011773575.1 Armatimonadota bacterium
TTCGCCTATGACTACTTCGAGTGTGACATGATACAAGCCGCCCACGGGCGGGCGCCGGCGGTGGCCACGGGGCTCAAACGCTCCCTGCCGGAGACCACTGTGTTCGCCTATCAGGGAGACGGTGACCTCGCTGCCATCGGCATAGGAGAGACCATTCACGCCGCCGCGCGAGGAGAAAACATCACAATTATCTTCATCAATAACGCGGTCTTCGGGATGACCGGCGGGCAACTCGCCCCTACCACCCTGGTGGGGCAAAAGACTTCCACCACACCGCGGGGCCGCAACGCGCAGGAGGCGGGCTACCCAATAAGGGTTTGCGAACTTCTCGCCAGCCTTCAGGGGCCGAGCTATCTGGCGCGTGTGACCGTAGCCGCTCTTAAACATGTGCGGGAGACGAAGAGAGCAATACGACGCGCTTTTCTGGCGCAACTCCAAGGGCGGGGCTTCTCACTGGTGGAGGTCCTCTCCACCTGTCCCACACGCTGGAGAATGTCTCCCCTGCAGGCCTGTCAGTGGGCGGAAGAAGAGATGGCAACCCACTTCCCGCTGGGGGAATTCGTCAACTGGGAAGATTCTGATGCATCATGAGATAATCATCGCCGGATTCGGAGGCCAGGGAGTGATTCTGACGGGGCAACTCCTCGCCTTGGCTGCGAACCTCGAAGACAAGCATGTCGTATGGAACCCCTCCTATGGGCCGGAGATGCGCGGCGGACCCTCCCACTGTACGGTGATCATATCCTCTGATCCCATCGGTTCCCCCGTGGTGGCTCATCCGGACTCAGAACTCATCATGGATGATCCCTCTTTGGGGCGTTTCTTGCCGGGACTGAAGCCGGGAGGCCTGCTGATTATGAACTCGTCCTTGGTGCGGAAGAACCCTGAGAGAAAGGATGTCCGCCGAATTGCCATTCCGGCGAATCGCATCGCGGAGCACCTGGGAGATGTCCGCTGCACCAATCTCGTCATGTTGGGGGCCCTGTTGGGACTGGTGCCGATGGTAGAAGAAGAGAGTCTGCATCTGACGCTCAAGGAGAGATGGGGAGGCAAGCCTGATCTTCTGGACTTGAATCAACGCGCCTTGCGCGCGGGAATGGAAGAAGCCGCGAAAGCCAAGTAATGAAGAAACTGATCCTGCACAAGACTACTACTTGTCATCCCGATGGTCGGACCCTGATCTATTATGATAGCGCTGCAGAAGGGGAAACTCCGCCCCACCGCTCCATCAGCCGGGTGCCGCGGGAGACCGTGCCCATGGTAGAGCGGCGCTGGCATGCTCTATGGGGGGAATGGATACTGGTAAGCGCCTCCAGAATGGCGAGACCTTTCTTGCCTCCGAAGGAGAAGTGTCCTCTGTGTCCAGGGGTGTTGGAGATTCCGGAAGAGTACGACCTTGCGGTCTTCGAGAATCGCTTCCCCGGCCTCTCATCTGCGCCGGACAGGCCGCAGCCCAGCCCGCACCCCTTCTACAAGACAGCCCCCTCTCACGGGGTTTGTGAAGTGGTCATGTACACCTCGGAGCACGATACCTCCCTGGCGGAGATGCCGGTGGATGATATCTATCGGCTCATGCATGTGTGGGTGGATCGTTATAAAGAGATTTCCAGCCGGCCTGAGATCGAGTGTGTCTATATCTTCGAGAACAAAGGAGAAGAGGTAGGAGTTACGCTTCATCATCCGCACAGCCAGATTTACGCTTTCCCTTTCATCCCGCCCCGGTTGCAAACTGAACTGAACAACGCCCGAGAATCCTCCAAGCAGGGGAAATGTCTCTTCTGCTCAATTGTAGAGGCGGAAAAGCAAGACGGCCGCAGGATATTGGCGGAGACGGAGCGGTTTATCGCCTATTTGCCGTATTTCGCCCGCTGGTCATATGAAGTCCACATTGCCGCCCGCCACGGTACGGCCACCATGGCTGACTTCGATGACGCGACGTCTCGTGAGTTGGCACAAGTGTTGAAACTTGTTATCTGCAAATTCGATAATCTTTTTGAGACGTCTTTTCCCTACATGATGGTCATGCACCAACTGGCTGAGCCGGATTGGCATTTTCATATCGAGTTCTATCCTCCCTACCGAGATAAAGGCAAATTGAAATATGTGGCGGGAGTGGAATCCGGCGCGGGAAACTTCGTGGTCGATTCTTATCCGGAGATGCGCGCCACGCAACTACAAGAAATCCCTCCCTTTCAAGTGGAACCGGTCACCATTCAGATGAACATGGTCGAGCGGAGAAGTTGAAGAAACTGCCGGAACAGACATCGACGACCAAGCTGCATGAGACATTCTCGCAGCACTTCTCCACCTCTTCTCAACACCTCTCTGAAACAACAACCGCATGGGCGCCGGGCCGGGTAAACCTTATCGGGGAACACACCGATTACAATGACGGCTATGTCTTCCCCATGGCCCTGGAGTTGGGGGTGGCGGTTCACTTCCGCCCTCGTAAGGATGACAAGGTTCGCCTCTATGCCGCCAACCCGGGAGAGGTGGGAGAGTTTTCACTCTCCTCCATCGCCCGCTCCGATACCCAGCCATGGCTGAATTATCCTATGGGAGTGGCAAAGGAATTGCTGCAAGCGGGCGCCGACCTCAAAGGTTTGGAGGGAGTCATAGACGGGAATCTGCCCATCGGCGCGGGATTGAGTTCCTCCGCCGCACTGGAGGTCGCCTCCGCTCTGGCTTTCTTGCAGGCGGCGGGAGAGGCAATGGAGCCGCTTGAACTGGCCCGCTTGTGCAGGCGCGCGGAGAATGATTTCGTAGGTCTGAACTGTGGCATTATGGATCAATTTATTGCGCTGTTTGCCCGGACTGGAACCGCGCTCTTCCTGGACACTCGCTCTCTTGACCATCAGAACGTGCTTCTACCATCCACAAATGAGTATGTAGTAATGATATGTGACTCACAGGTCAAGCATTCCCTGGCGACGTCGCAATACAATCTCCGCCACAGGGAATGTGAAGAAGCGCTGAAGCTTCTAAAACTGCATCTGCCTCACATCAAGGCATTGCGAGATGTATCAATTCAAGAGTTCTGCGCGCATCGAGATGCCTTGCCTCAGCCCTTGAGCAGGAGAGCGGAGCATGTTATATTCGAAAACGACCGTACGCTGCGCGCCCGCGAGGCCCTGGCGAACGCGGATGTGCAATCCTTTGGGCGACTGATGGACGACTCCCACGAAAGTCTGCGAGATCTCTATGAGGTTTCCTGTGCGGAACTCGATTTGCTGGTGGATTCGGCGCGTAAAATTCCGGGGGTTATGGGCAGCCGCATGACCGGGGGCGGTTTCGGCGGCTGCACTGTAAGCCTGGTAGAAGCGCGCAGGGAAGAGGAATTTTGCGACAAGTTGTCGTCCCGCTACAAGGGAGTCACCGGCCTGGAGTGTCATATCTTTGTTTCGAAGGCGGCGGGAGCGGCGGCAGTCTCCTAGATTTGCAGCAGAACGAAATTTGACGAACAGGATGGAGAAATGAAAAAAGGCAAGGTGCTGGTCACCGGAGGCGCGGGATTCATCGGCTCACATCTTTGTGATGCCTTGCTGGACGAAGAGTATACAGTGGTGGTGGTTGACAACCTCTGCACCGGCAAGAAGGAGAATGTGCCTGAGAAAGCGGAATTTCATGAACTCGATATCTGCTCCGAGAAGATAGCCGACCTCTTCGCCCAAGGGAGTTTCAACGCGGTGTGTCACCTTGCCGCGCAGAATGATGTGCGCACCTCCGTTTCGAAGCCGGTCTTCGATGCACAGGTGAATATTCTCGGCTCCATCAATCTGCTCCAGAATTGCGTAAAGGCGAATGTCAAACGGTTCGTCTTCGCCTCTACAGGAGGCGCCATCTATGGAGAAGCGGATTCTCTGCCTGTAGATGAAACCCACCCCATTCGGCCGGAATCTCCCTATGGGATCACCAAACACGCGGTGGAGCACTATATGCGTTATTTCTCCGATCTTTCCAATCTCGAGGTCAGGTCACTGCGGCTGGGGAATGTGTTTGGGCCTCGACAGGATCCCTATGG